>NZ_MZMO01000001.1:1297653-1622066 GCF_002240565.1 Clavibacter michiganensis subsp. insidiosus
GCCGAGCTCGTCGGCGAGGTCGAGCACGCGGGGGTGCGGCGGGTAGTGGCTGGTGCGGATCGCGTTGACGTTGTGCTGCTTCATCAGCAGCATGTCGGCGCGTGCGTGCTCCTCGTCGAAGACGCGGCCGCGCTCCGGGTGGGCCTCGTGCCGGTTGACGCCGTGGAAGACCACGCGGCGGCCGTTGACGAGGAAGCGGTCGCCCTCGATGCGCACGGTGCGGAAGCCGAGGCGGGTGGAGAGCGCCTCGACGTTGGTGCGGAGGAAGCCCTGGTACTGCGTGGGGCTCTCGGCGCTCCACGGCTCGACGCGGTCGACGTGCACGGGCGCGATGTCGGCGGGCGTGTCCCACGTGACGTGGATGCCGAGGCCATCGACCTCGAACGTGACGGGGAACGCGGTCGGCTCGGCGTCGACCTCGACGTGCACCGTGCCGGCGCCCGTCTCGTGGTCGTACTCGGCGCGGGTCCACGCGTCGTCGATGCCGCCCTCGGGACGCCCGAGGAGGGTGACGTCGCGGAAGATGCCGGGCATCCACCACTGGTCCTGGTCCTCGAGGTAGCTGGCGATCGACCACTGGTGCACGCGCACGGCGAGCACGTTGGATCCGGGGCGCAGCGATGCGGTGACGTCGAACTCGTGCGAGAGGCGGGATCCCATCGCGGTGCCGACCTCGTCGCCGTTCAGCCAGACCTTGAACGCCGACTCGACGCCCTCGAAGCGGAGCACGACGCGCTCGAGCGACTGCCAGTCCGTCGGCACGTCGATCTCGACGCGGTAGTCGCCCGTGGGGTTCTCGTCCGGCACGAAGGGCGGCTCGACGGGGAACGGGTACTGCACGTTCGTGTAGGCGGGGAGGCCGAAGCGGCCGTCCTGGCCGAGCACCCAGTGGCTCGGCACGGGGATCTCGTCCCAGCCGGAGTCGTCGAACGCGGGGTCGGCCATCTCGTCGGAGAGGCCGCGGGGGGTGGGGGAGAGGCGGAACCGCCAGTCGCCGTTCAGCACGATGCGGGGCGCATCCGAGTGGAGGCAGGACCGGGGGCGGCGGGCCGCGCCCGTCGTGGGGGCGAAGTCCTCGAAGTAGGGGAGGGCGTGCGTCATGGGCTTCCTTGCGCGTGGGCGGGTGCGGCGACGTGCCGCGCATCCATCATCGTGGGTCCGGGGGCGACGCGCCGAATGCGCCGACGGCCGGGCAGGTCGCCCCGCCCGGCCGTCCGCGATCGATCGCGTCGGGGTGTCAGCCCTTCACGGCGCCGTCGGTCAGACCGCCCCGCCAGAACCGCTGCAGCACGATCATCGCGGCGATGAGCGGGATGATCGAGACGAGCACGCCGCCCGTCGTCAGCTGGTAGAACTCCGGCAGCCGGTCGACCTGGCTCCGCCAGTTGTTGAGGCCGAGCGTGATCGGGTAGAGCTTGTCGTCGGCCAGCATGATCAGCGGCAGGAAGTAGTTGTTCCAGATGCCGACGAGCTGGAAGAGGAACACCGTCACGAGCGCGGGCGTCATGGAGCGCAGCGCGAGCGTGTGGAAGATCCGCAGCTCGCTCGCCCCGTCGATCCGGCCGGACTCGATCACCGCGTCCTCCACCGACGCCTGCGCGTAGATCCGGCAGAGGAACAGGCCGAACGGCGACACGAGCGACGGGATGAGCACCGACCAGTACGTGTTCGCGATCCCCAAGGTGCTGAAGAGCAGGAACAGCGGCAGCGCGGTCGCCGTGCCGGGCACGAGCACCCCGCCGAGGATCGTGCCGAACACGAGGTTCGATCCCTTGAACTTGTACTTCGCCAGCGCGTACCCGCCCGCGGCGGCGAAGTAGGTCGCGATGAGCGCGCCCACGCCGGCGTAGAGCACCGAGTTGAGGAACCAGCGCACGAAGATGCCGTCGTCGTACGTGAACACCATCGTGAGGTTCTGCCAGAGGTTCATGTTCGCGAACAGGAACCCGTTGGTGGCGAACAGGTCGGCCGTCGTCTTCGTGGCGGCGACCACGATGTAGTAGACGGGGACGAGGAAGTACAGCGCGACGAGCGTGAGGATCGCCGTGACGATGATCCGGGTCGCGGGCTTCGTGCCCGCACCCGGGGTGCTCCCGGCCTTCGACGGCCGGCTCACCTTCGCCTCGGCGGCCTGCGCGGCGCGCTTCTGCTCCGCCTTCTCGGCGGCGCTCTCGCTGGTGGTCGGTCGTGCCTCCGTGGCGGTCATGCGCGCGCCTTCTTCTTCTTCCGGGCAGCGGCTTCCCGCTCCTCCTTGGGCTTCCTGTTGGTGAAGGCCAGGAACACGAACGACAGGACGAACGCGGCGAGGGCGATGATGACCGCCTGCGCCGCGGCGACGCCGTAGTCGTTGTACGCGAAGGTCGTCGTGTACGCCGACAGGTTCGGCGTGTACTGCGAGTCGATCGCGGGCGCCGAGACGGCGAGCACCTGCGGCTCCGCGAACAGCTGCAGCGTCCCGATGATCGAGAACACGGTCGCGAGCACGAGCGCCGGCCGGATCAGCGGCAGCTGGATCGAGAGCGCCGTGCGCCACGCGCCCGCGCCGTCGATGCGCGCGGCCTCGTAGACGTCCCCGGGGATCGACTTCAGCTGGGCGATGATGATGAGCATGTTGTAGCCCGTGTATGTCCAGGTCACGATGTTCGCGATGGACCAGAGCACGGTGCCGGCGCCGAGGAAGTCGAGTTGCACCCCGAACATCTCGCCGATGTCGATGATGGGCGACAGCCCCGGGATGTAGAGGAAGCCCCAGAGGATCGTCGCGATGACGCCCGGCACGCCGTACGGCATGAAGTAGGCCGCCCGGAAGAACTGGGGCCACTTCGCCGACGCCGACTCGAGCAGGAGCGCGAGGATCGTGCAGAGGATGATCATCACCGGCACCTGCACGATGCCGAACAGCAGCACCCGGCCGATGGACGCCGTGAACGCGTCGTTGGCGAGCGCCAGCGCGTAGTTCTCGAACCCGGCGAAGACGGTGGTCACCCCCTGCTCGCCGAACAGGCCCTCGCGCCGCACGGTCGTGAACGACTGGAACACCGCGTAGACGATGGGGAGCACGAAGGTCAGCAGGAAGACCGCGAGGAAGGGCGCGAGCAGCACCCAGGGCGCGATGGTCTGCGACTTCTTCAGCTGGCCCTTCGTCACGCCCGAGCGCGGCGTGCGGACGGGGCGCGTGGCGGCGCGCTCGCCGCTGGCCGGGCGGGTGTCGACGCTCATGCGGACGCCGCCTCGACGGAGAGCCCCTTGTTGCGGAAGGCCTCGATCACGGCCTCCTGCGCGAGGGGCAGGGACTCGACGAGGGTCTGGCCGCTCGTGAGCTTGCGGCGGAACTCGTCCTGGAGGGTGTTGAGCGTGAACTGCGTGAGCGGGCACCAGGTCCAGTCGAGGTTCTGCTCCTTCGCCGCGGGGACGAACACCTCCTCGTTGTAGTTCTGCCCGCTGAAGAACTCGCTCGGCTGCTGGCGCGGCGCCCCGATGTAGTCGGGCGACGGCGACCAGCCGATGCCCGAGTTCGCGATCATCGCGTCGATGCCCTCGGGCGAGGTCGTCATCCACGTCATGAACTTCAGCGCCTCAGCGGGGTGCTTGCTGTTCGCGAGCACGGCCGCGGTGGATCCGCCGAGGTAGCTGGATCCGTACGCCCCGTCGAACGACCACGTCTGCATGGGCGCGACCCTCCACTTGCCCTCGGCGCCGGAGACCGACTGGATGAGGGCGTCGCCCCAGCTCGCGCTCGTGCAGCCGAAGATCTTCGCGTCGGCGGCGGCCGCGTACCAGGGCGGCGAGAACGCCGTGAAGGAGGTGTTGACCACGTCGTCGTCGATCGCCCTGTCGAAGAACGCGGCGACCTCCATCGTGCGCTCGTCGAGCATGTCGACGACCCAGCGCTCGCCGTCGATGCGGAACCAGTTGGCTCCGGCCTGCGTGGCGTAGGAGGTGAAGACGCTCGCGTCGGAGACGGGGAAGCAGTCGAGGTAGTTGCCGGCGCCGGTCGTGCGGACCTCGGCGCTGAGCGCGGCCCAGTCGTCCCAGGTCGCGGGCGGCTGGCCGCCCACCTGGTCGAGGAGCGCGGTCTGGTAGTAGAAGGCGAGGGGCCCCGAGTCCTGCGGGATCCCGAACACGCCGTCCTGGAAGCTGACCTGCTTCCACAGCGCCTCGTCGTACCTGTCCTCGTACTCCTCCACCCCGTAGCGGGAGAGGTCGACGAGCCCGTTGGCGAGGAGGAACTCGGGCAGCTGCCGGAGCTCGACCTGGCCGATGTCGGGGCCGCCGCCGGCCGTGATGGCCGAGTACATCTTGTTGTAGCCGCCCTGGTTGCCGCCGGGGATCCAGACGGCCTCGACCTGGATGTCCGGGTTCTGCGCGTTCCAGACGTCCGCGACCTTCTGCAGGTCCTTGAGCCAGGCCCAGTACGTGAGCGTGACCTTCTCGCCGGCCTTCGCCGCTGGGATGACCGGATCGGAGTTGACCAGCCTCCCGCCCGGCGCCGAGCACGACGCGAGGGCCAACGTGCCCGCGGCGGCGGCCCCCACCCCCAGTGCCTGTCTCCTGCTGATCGAATGCGTCATCGCATCCCTCCCGTCGTCGTCGATGGCAGATGGGCCGGAGCCCACGATCACTCTAAGCGCGCGACGAAACCTATTCCTAACCTGTGGTCGGGATTCCTGGGAGGCCGGCGGGAGGCGCCTCAGCGGCGCGCGCCCCGGTTCCGCACGGCCCACTCGAGGGCGTGCATCGCTTGATCCTTCGTGAGGCGCGTCTCGAGTCCGCAGTGCGGGCACTCGATGCGGTAGGTCGAGCGCAGCGGGACCAGCGGCACGAAGAAGACCGTGAAGCGGAGGGTGCGGTGGAGCACGCGCTGGGCGCTCGTCACGCCGCAGCGGAGGCACGCGAAGGTCACGATGACGACGAGGGTGTCGCGGGCCCGGGTGCCGAACAGGAGGATCACCTCCCGAGGCTACGCGCGGCGCGCGGAGCATGGGCCGTGGAGCGGCCCCCGGACGAGGAGGCGACGCCGGATGGATCACCCGGTACGTTCGGAGGACACGCATCCAGCAGATCGGCCCCGCATGACCCCGCACCACGTCGGCGCGCACGTCACCCCGGCGGCGGCCTGCCCGGAAGCCGCGGCGTGATCGTCTTCGTGGTCGTGGGCGCCGTCGGCCTCCTGCTCCTTCTCTCCAGCATCGTGCTCGGCGACCTGCTCGACGCCATCGGCGGCGGCGACGGCCTCGTCTCCGGCGTCGCGCTCGGCGCGGCCCTCGCCATCTACGGCGTCGGCGGCGTGCTCGCCGACCAGGCCGGCATCGGATCCGGCGGGGCCATCGCGATCGCCGTCGCCCTCGCGCTCGTCGCCCTCGTCGTGGTGCAGCTCACCGTCCGCTTCGTCGCGAAGCAGGAGAGCGGAGGCTCGTACTCGCCCGTCGGGATGGTCGGCGTCGTCACGTCGCCCACCTCGGCCACGGGCGGCGAGGTGCGGCTCGAGCACATCCGCGAGCTGGAGCGGCGGCTCGCCATGAGCGCCGAGCCGCTCGCCGTCGGCACCCGCATCCGCGTCGTCTCGGAGGACGGATTCCGCGTGCACGTGGAGCCCGACGCCGACGCGGACCCCCTCACCTAGCAGCACCCGTCCCAACGAGAGGAACCATCCCGTGGACCTGATATCCGGCGGCACCACAGCGATCGCCGTCATCGTCGTCATCGTCATACTCGTGGCGCTGGTGGCGTTCATCGCCTCCCGCGTCCGCCGCGTCCCGCCGAACCAGGCGCTCGTCATCGTCGGCCGCAACGCCGAGAAGAGCGAGGGCGGCGCCGGCTTCTCCAGCCCGCAGAAGGTCATCATCGGCGGCCGGACCTTCATCTGGCCGATCTTCCAGGAGGGCTTCACGCTCTCCCTGGAGCAGTACCAGACGAGCGTCACGGCCGAGGCGCGCGACGCCAACTTCATCAAAACCGCGGTCGTCGCGCCCGTCAACTTCAAGGTGACGGGCACCGAGGACGGCGTGCGCCGCGCCGTGCAGCGCTACCTCCTCCAGCAGGACGCCCTGCCGGAGATCGTGCGCCAGTCGCTCGAGGGCGCGATCCGCGGCCTCATCGGCGACCGTCCCGTCGACGAGCTCGTGAAGAGCTTCTCCGTCGTGGCGCAGGAGGCCGTGAACCAGACGAAGAACGACCTCGCGGAGCTGGGCCTCCAGATCGAGACGCTCAACGTCCGCGAGATCACGACCCCCGGAAGCTCCTACCTCGACGACCGGGCCCGCTCGAACGCCGCGCGCGCCCGCCAGGTGGCCGAGGTCGCGGAGGCCGAGAACAAGCGGATCTCCGCGCTCGCCGCGATCGAGAACGACCAGCAGACCGCCGAGCGCCAGCTCGAGCTCGACCTGCGCCGCGCGGCCATCAAGGCCGACACCGACCGCGCCAACGCGACCGCCTACGCGGCCGGCGAGCTGGCGAAGGCCGAGCAGGACCGCCTGGTCGCCGACCAGGAGCGCACCGCCGTCGCCGCGCAGGCCGAGGTCTCCAAGGAGCGCCTGCGCATCGACGTGGAGCTCCCCGCCGAGGCGCGCAAGTACGCGACCGTCCAGGACGCGCAGGCCGCGCGCGACGCCGAGAAGGCGAAGGTCGACGTGGAGGTCTACCAGCGCACGCAGAACGCCGAGGCGGCGAAGACCGCGGCCGTGAACGAGGCCGCGTCCATCACCGCGCTCGGGAAGGCGAACGCCGACGCGATCCAGGCCCGCGGCCAGGCGGAGGCCGAGGCGGCCGCCGCGCTCGCCGAGGCGCAGAACAAGCTGTCGACCGAGGCCCTGCAGGCGCGCATCATCGCGTCCATGCCGGAGATCGCGCGCGAGATGGCGGCTCCGCTGGCGAACGTCGACAACATGACGATCATCTCGGCGGACGGCGCGAACGCGCTCAACCGCTCGGTGGCCGAGAACATGGCGACGCTGCCGAAGCTGCTCAAGGACACGACGGGCATCGACGTCGCCACGGCGCTGAGCTCGTTCCTGGGGTCGACCGCCGCGGGCGCGTCGTCGGTCGGCGCCGGCACGACCTCCGCGGACGTGGGCCCGAAGACGGCCGCGTCCGAGGGCGCCGGGATCTGATCCCGGTGCCGCGGCTCCTCGGGGCGCACGCCGCCCCGGGGAGCACGGCGTGAGATCCCCGAGCCCGTTCGGGGCGCTGTGGGGCGCGAACGCGCTCTCCAACCTCGCGGACGGGCTCGTCTTCGTCACCATGCCGCTCGTCGCGGCGGGCCTCACCGACGACCCGCGCGGCGTCGCGGGCCTCGCGACCACGTACGCGCTCGTGCGGCTCCTGGTCGCGCTGCCCGCGGGCGTGTACGTCGACCGGCTCGACCGGCGCACGCTGATCGTCGTCGCGAACGCCCTCCGCGGCGTCGCCGTGCTGGGGCTCGCGGTCGCGATCCAGTCGGGCGTGGCGTCGCTGGCCGTGCTCTACGCGGTCATGGCCGTGGTCGGCGTGCTCGAGAGCGCCGCCGACGGTGCGGCGGTCGCCGTGCTGCCGTCGATCGTGCCGGGCGACCGGCTCGACCGGGCGAACGCCCGCATCACCGGCACGCAGCTCGTGGCGGACGAGTTCGTGGGACCGCCGCTCGGCGGGATCCTGTTCGCGCTCGCCGCCGCGGTGCCCGTCTACGCGACCGGCGGGCTGTGGGTCGCGGCCGGGGCGGTGGCGCTCGCGCTGCCGCGGCGCGCCCGCGACGTCCCCCTCGCCTCCCCGGCGACGGATGCGCCGCCGTCCGTCTTCCGCGAGGCCGCGGAGGGCGTGCGCTGGCTCGCGGGGCACCGCGTCGTCGGATCCCTCGCCCTCCTCGGCGGCCTCGCCAGCGTCGGCTACATGCTCCCGTTCTCGGTGCTCGTGCTCTTCGCGGGGGAGCGGCTGGGGCTCGACGCCGTCGGGTACGGCGTGCTGCTCGCCGCCAGCGCGCTCGGCGGCCTCGCCGGATCCGCGATCGCCGCGCCGCTGCGTGCCCGCCTCGGCTCCCGCCGGACCATCACCGCGGCCCTCGCGCTGGGCGCCGCGAGCCTCGGCGGGCTCGCCGTCACTCGGGATCCGATCGTCGCCGGGATCCTGCTCGCGCTCTACATCCTGCACGCCGTGGTCTGGAGCATCTGCGCGACCACGCTCCGCCAGCGGCTCGTCCCGGCGGATCTCCTCGGGCGCGTGGGCGCGGCCGGCCGGGTCGTCGGCCTCCTCGGCCTCGCGGCCGGATCCGCGCTGGGCGGCGCGCTCGCGACCTCGGGCATCGCGCTGCCGACGGTCGCGGGAGCCGTCGTCTTCTTGGGATGCGCGGTGCTCGCGGTCGTGGCGCTGCGCGGGGCGGCGGACGTCGACCGTAGGTTCTAGTCCCGGGGTGCTGGTGACGCGTCCATTTCATTCAGATGGAGTCCCGTCATTACTGTTAGGGAGCGCATCAACATCTGACCCATTTGTCGCAGTCGGCCTGATATCGGTTCCAGTTTTCCAAATTTCTGCATATTTTTCGCGAATCGCCGTGCTGGCGGCCTCGTCCGCGATGGGTGTTATTACGCCAGGTCGCTTGGTGATGGAATTCAGGCTGCTCCCAAATATGAGAACATCGCCACTTTCAGTGATGTAGAACCGATCATGCAGCTCCTTGCGGTTGACGTATCGCAGTCGTGGGGGTTCGTTGAAAACGCCTAATGTGCGGGCAAGAGAATCACGCTTCTGTCGCAGCTGATGATCCGATGTCAATACGCGCCGAACTGAAGACGAGCTACATAGATCGCCGAGTTGCCGCGCGTCAAGATAAGGATCCACTAGCAAGCCATTACCAAGGCTGGCAAGGAAATCAAGTATTCGCACGTACGCGACTGGGTCTTCAGGATCGATAATTACTGACAGTACGGAGTCGGAGTCGGCTAGAGGCTCGGGGGGGGGGGGCATCGAGATGGCGAGGCATTGCATCTCCGGTTGGCGTGAGTCGAACGGCTGCTGCCTCGCGTGAGTCGACCCATCCGAGTCTGGACATGTACTCCACGATATCTTCACCTGCACGAACTGGAACGTCGGCGAATTGACGCTGTAACTGCAAGGCAAATTGCCTACCTAAAGTCAATGTATTTAGTGACGAAACCGTAGGGCGCTTGCGCAATGGCGCGCGTACATACTCGATTATCTGAGTGGAGCTGATTTGAGCTCCGTATTTCGTAACTGCCGAGATGTACTTTAGGGCAAGATGAGCTTCTTCTTCTGCCAGCTTCATGCCGTAATGATACGACGGCTTGCCTACTCGGGCTCAGAGCAGTTTGCTTCGCTAGGACCAGGAGAACACGGGCGGCAATAAATTGGCCTAGCCCGCGTTCGGCAGCCGCACCTCCACGAGCCCGCCGGTGACGCGGGTCTCGAAGCGGGGCTGCGGCGCGGTGGCGGGGCCGTGGATCACCTCGCCGGTCTTCAGGCTGAAGACGCTGTCGTGCCACGGGCAGGTGACGCACGCCTCGCCCGTCTTCGGATCCGTGCCGAGCTCGCCCTCGTCGAGGGGCGCGGAGAGGTGGCTGCAGGTGTTGCTCAGCGCGTCCACCGTCATGCCGTCGCGGCGGACGAGGAGCGGGAGACCGGCCACGTCGCGCTTGGCGAGGCGGCCGTCGGGCAGCTCGTCGAGGTGGCCGAGCTCCTGCCAGCCGACGGGGAAGCGGTGCGGCACGTCCTCGGCGTGGTTGGCGCCGGCCGCCTGGCGGTACGCGAGGTGGCCGCCGAGGAAGCCGCCCGCCGAGACGAGGCCGAGGCCCGCGAGCCCGAGGACCTTGCCGCTCGTGTGCTTGCCGCGGGCGCGCTGGATCCACGACAGGCCGTACAGGCCCGTCGCGAGCGCGTTCGCCGCGGAGTGCACGATGCCGACGCGCATCTGCTGCTCGTGCAGCTGCGACCAGTCGGCGTAGCCGGAGACGATGGAGGGCGCCGCGCTGAGGATCCCGACGCCCACGAGCGCCCGGCTGGCCTTCTCGTTGCCCGGCAGGAAGTCCAGCACGGCGGAGGAGACCCACGCGCCGGTCGGGATCAGCACGGCGACCGGGTGCAGCGGGTGCCCGAACGGCACGCCGTGCAGCAGGTCGGCCAGCGCCCGCGGCTTGAGCAGCGCGGTGACGACGGCCTTCACCCGGTCGACGATCGGGTCGAGCGCCTCGGCGTCCTCGATCTTCGCGATGGCCGCGACGAGCTTCAGCTCCCGCATGGGGTCTCCTGCCGGTTCCGGCGCCGCCGTCGGCGCGCTGAGTCCAGGCAACGCCCGACCGGGAGCAGTGACAAGGGCGCGCGTTCCGCGATGAGGGTACGGGCGCCCGCATCCCTGGCCCGCGCGACGTCGCCCGGGCCGACCAGGTGGTCGGCCCGGGCGTCGGGCAGTGCGGTGGTGCGATGCGCCGGAGCGCGGTCCGCTATGGCGTCGGCATCCCGCCGTTGACGTTCAGCGTCTCGCCGACCACGTAGCTCGACTCGTTCGAGGCGAGGAACACGTAGGCGGGCGCGAGCTCGGCGGGCTGGCCGGCGCGGCCGAGCGGGGTCTGCTCGCCGAACTCGGGCAGCGCGTCCTCGGGCTGGCCGCCCGCGGTCTGCAGCGGGGTCCAGATCGGGCCGGGCGCGACGACGTTCACGCGGATGCCCTTCGGCGCCAGCTGGCCGGCGAGGCCCTTCGAGAACGCGTTGATCGAGGCCTTGGTCGTGGCGTAGTGCACGAGGTTCGGCGACGGCGCGTAGGCCTGGATCGACGACGTGTTGATGATGGACGAGCCGGGCTTGAGGTGCGGCAGCGCGGCCTTCGTGATCCAGAACATCGCGTAGACGTTGGTCTTGAAGGTCAGGTCGAACTCCTCGTCCGAGATGTCCTCGAGCGCGTCGACGTTCTGCTGCTTGCCCGCGTTGTTGACGACGATGTCGAGTCCGCCGAGGCCCTCGACCGCCTTCGCGACGAGCTCGCGGCTGAACTCCGCCGTGGCGATGTCGCCGGGGATGGCGACGGCCGTGCGACCGGCCTCCTCGATGAGGGCGACGACCGTCTTCGCGTCCTCCTCCTCCTCGGGGAGGTAGGAGAGCGCGACGTCGGCGCCCTCGCGGGCGTAGGCGATCGCGACGGCCGCGCCGATGCCGGAGTCGGC
Source organism: Clavibacter michiganensis subsp. insidiosus (assembly GCF_002240565.1). Taxonomy (GTDB): domain Bacteria; phylum Actinomycetota; class Actinomycetes; order Actinomycetales; family Microbacteriaceae; genus Clavibacter; species Clavibacter insidiosus. Next base: position 1,308,795 of record NZ_MZMO01000001.1, read on the forward strand.
GCCGGTGACGAGGGCCTTGCGTCCCTCGAGGCGGTTGGATCCGCGGTACGTCTTCTCGCCGCGGTCCGCGGTGTCGTCGAGCGCGGAGTCGAGGCCGGGGCCGTCCTGCTGCTGCGCGCTGGGCTGGATGTCCGCGTACATCTTCGTCGGGTCCTGGAACGTGTACTGGTCGGTGCTCATGCGTCTCCTGGTGCTGTGGTGTGCGTGCGGGAAGTGGGGGAGTGGATCAGGCGGGCGGGGTGTCGTCCAGGTCGATGTCCTGGCCGGCGAGCTCGTTGTCGGCGAGCACGGGCTCGGCCTCGCCGTCGACGCCGAGGACGTCGGCCGTGGGCTCCGCGTCGGCGCCCATGACGGCGTCGTCGTCAGGCTCCTCGACGGGCTCGTCGGTGTCCGGGAGGACGGTCTCGCCGGCGACGGCGTCGTTCACGACGGTCTCGTTCGCGAGGGCCTCGGTGTCGAGCGCGGTGTCGTCGCCGGTGGAGTCGTCAGCGGGGGTGGCGGTCGCGTCGGTCACGGTCACGCACCGGCCTCGGGCTTGGGGTGGCCGGGGATCGAGTCGCCGCTGAGGTTGAGCTCGTCGGGATCCACGTCGATCTCGCCGACGTCGTCGGGGCCGCCCGATCCGGGGAGCACCTGCACGTCGTCCGCGGCGGCGGGGACGTCGTCGGAGACACCCTCGCTCTCGACGATCTGCTCGCTCTGCTTGACCTGCGTGTCGTCCTCGCTCTGCGAGATGAAGTCCTTGTCCTGGCGCGTGTCCGAGGTGTCGGCGGGCGCGAGGCGGGGGTCGTCGGTGTCCATGCGTCCGACGCTACGCTCGGCCTCCCGCGGCGTGTGGCGGCGTTCAGGCAACGCGCATGTGCGGCGTCCGGGACCCGTCGTGGCGGCGCGTCACGGGGCGGATCACTGGTCGTCCGGCCCCTCGCCGAACGGGTCGGGGGCGCCATCGCGGGCGTCCTCCTCCGCGGCCTCGGCCTGCTCGGCCACCGAGTCGGCGTCGATGGGCGCGGGCTCGGCCAGCGGGTCGTTCGGGGCGTCGGCGGCAGCCGGATCCGTCATGTCAGCGGCCCTCGGGGTCGACGTGCCCGGCGGCGTCGTCGGCGGGCGCGCTCATGTGCGAGTCGGCCGCGGTGACGGAGCGGTTGTCGGGGACCTCGGGGTAGGCGGCGCTCGCGGGATCCGCGTCCTCGACCTCGAGGGTGTCCTCCTCCGCGTGCCCGTAGCCGGTGCCGCCCGGCTCGCGGACCGCGTCGCCGACGCCGGCGGGAGCGCCGTCGGCGGAGACCACGTCGTCGACCGTCACCAGCCCGTCGGGATCGCCGGGTCCGCGCCCGGTGCGGATGCCGTCGGTCGGGTCGTCTGCGTCGCTCATGCTCCCCACCCTACGAGCGCCGATCCGTCGCGACCGGACTCCCGCGGATGTGCACGGGGCTGCCGGCACCCTGCGGCTCCCCGGTTGACTGGCGTCTCCCGTCCACGGGCCCCCGCCACTCCGGCAGATCGGCCGCCGAGCGCCCGACGCGACGGGCAGGGGAGGCGACGGCCACATGGACATGCGATACGGGATCACCCCCCACCGGGCACCGGCGCGGATGACGGGCACGGGTCCGGGCGGGCTGCCGTTCCGCGTCGTCAACGGCGACGCGTCCTACGTCAACGTGCCGGACGCGCTGAACGCGTGGCAGCTCGTCCGTGAGGGCGCCGTCGCCCTCGGCGCGGTGGTCGCGGCGTCGTTCACGCACGTGTCCCCGGCCGGTGTCGCGCGCGCCGGGGCGCTGGATGCGGTCGTCCGCGCCGACTCCGGGCTCGCCGCCGCCGAGGAGGTCGACGACGTGACGAGCGCGTACCTCCGCGCGCGCGACGCCGATCCGAGGTCGTCCTACGGGGACTTCGTCGCCGTCAGCCACGACGTCTCCCGCGGTCTCGCGACGCGCCTCGCGGGCATGGTCTCCGACGGGATCATCGCGCCGGGCTTCGAGGAGGGCGCCGTCGAGATCCTGCGCCGCAAGAAGAGGGGCGCGTTCGTCGTCCTGCACGCGGACGAGGGCTTCGTCCCGCCGCCCGAGGAGTCGCGGGAGGTCTTCGGGGTGCGTCTCACGCAGCCGACGGACCGGGTGGTCATCGACCGCGGGCTGCTCGCGGACGTGGACGGCGGGCCCCTACCGGATCGCGCCGCGGACGACCTGCTGCTCGGCATGGTCGCGCTCCGCTACACGCAGTCGAACTCCGTGGCCCACGTGCGGGACGGCGTCACGCTGGGGATCGGCGCCGGGCAGCAGTCGCGGGTGGACTGCACCCGGCTCGCGGGGGCGAAGGCCGACACCTGGTGGCTGCGGCGCCTCTCGGTCGTGCGGGACATGGCGTTCCGGGAGGGCGTCAGCAGGCAGGAGCGGATCAACTGCCGGATCCGGTGCCTCGAGGGCGACATGACGGCCGACGAGGCGTCGCGGCTGGCGGGCTCCCTGCTCGGCCCGGCTCCCGTCATCGGCGACGACGACCGGCGCGCGTGGATGGCCGGCCTCGACGAGGTGGGCTTCGTCTCGGACGGCTTCCTGCCGTTCCGGGACAACGTCGACCACGCGGTGCGTCACGGCGTGCGGTGCATCGCCGAACCCGGGGGATCTGTGCGCGCGGACGAGGTCGCGGCCGCCTGCGCCGAGCACGGGATCACCCGCGTGCGGACCGGTCTGCGGCTGTTCCACCACTGACCGCGAGCGCGTCCCCGGTCCCCGCGAGACGGCATCCGCGCCCCCGGATCGGGGTCGCGGCATCGCCTCGCGGAGGGTCCCCGCGAGTTCTCGTCGGCTGGGTTGCGTTCCCGTCCGAGCACCTTCATATTAGGTGAGCCTTGCCTAACTGAGCACGGTGCTCGTGACCCGGACACGGCTCCCCATCGAACCGACGAAGGACCCATGACCCTCTCCCCGCACGCCTCCCGCCCGTCCGATCCGACGCTCGACGATCCCCGCGCCGACCCGCGTGCGGAGGGCGCGGATCCCGCCCCCGAGCTCTTCTCCGACCGCTCGCTCCCCGGCTGGGACGCCGCCCTCCGCGCCGCCGCCGCCCACGTCCGCTCCGCCGCCCGCCGCGCCGACGGCCCGTTCACCGGCATCACGCCCGACCGCCTCCGCGGATCCTTCGCCGGGCTCGACCTCGACCGCCCGCTCGGCGGCCTCGACGACGCCCTCGACGAGCTCGACGACCTGTACCTCCGGGACGCCGTCTGGTTCCACGACCCGTCGTACGTCGCGCACCTCAACTGCCCGATCCTCATCCCGGCCATCGCGGGGGAGCTCATCCTCTCGAGCGTCAACACGTCGATGGACACGTGGGACCAGAGCGCGGGCGCGACCCTCATCGAGCGCGCGCTCATCGACTGGACCGTGGGCCGCGCGGGCCTCGGCGACGAGGCGGACGGCGTGTTCACGAGCGGCGGCAGCCAGTCGAACCTGCAGGCGCTCCTGCTCGCGCGCGACGAGGCGGCGGCCGTGCACGGGCTGTCGATGGATGACCGGCAGCGGATGCGGATCCTCGTGAGCGACGTCGGCCACTTCAGCGTCGAGAAGAGCGCGCGGATCCTCGGCCTCGCCCCCGACGCGGTCATCCGCGTGCCGAGCGACGACGCCAAGCGCATGCGGGTCGACGCCCTCGAGCGCGAGCTCGCGGGCTGCTACGCGGCCGGGCTCCTGCCCGTCGCCGTGGTCGCGACCGCCGGCACCACCGACTTCGGCAGCGTCGACCCGCTGCCCGCGATCGGCAACGTGTGCCGACGCGAGGGGATCTGGCTGCACGTCGACGCCGCGTACGGCGGCGGGCTGCTCACCTCGCTCCGGCACCGGCGCCTGCTCGACGGGATCGAGCGCGCCGACTCGGTGACGGTCGACTACCACAAGACCTTCTTCCAGCCCGTGAGCTCCAGCGCGCTCCTCGTGCGCGACGGCCGCACGCTCCGGCACGCGACGCTGCACGCCGACTACCTGAACCCCGCGGATCGCGCGCACGAGGAGATCCCGAACCAGGTCGACAAGTCGCTGCAGACCACCAGGCGCTTCGACGCGCTGAAGCTCTGGCTCACGCTGCGGACGGTGGGTGCCGACGGGGTGGGGCGGATGCTCGACGACGTGATCGCGCTCGCCGACCGCACGTGGTCCGCGCTGCGGCGGGAGCCGGCGCTCGAGGTGGTGGTGCGGCCCGAGATCAGCGCGCTCGTGTTCCGGTACGTGCCGGCGGGCGAGCGGGGCGGACCAGCGGGACCCGACGCGGGAGCGCGCTCGGACGCCGTGAACCGCGGCATCCGGCAGGCGATCCAGGACTCCGGCCGCGCGATGGTCGCCGCCACCCGCGTGGACGGGCGCGCGCACCTCAAGCTCACGCTGCTCAACCCGGCGACCACGGACGCGCACATCGCGGAGATCCTCGGGATGGTGGTGGCGGCGGGCGACGCGCTCGACGCCGGGCTGGTCGACGCGGCGCCCGGCGCGCCCGCCGCAGCCGCCGCCGCCGTCGCGGAGGCCGGCCGATGAGCGCCGCCCCCGACCGCGTCCACGACGTCGTCGCGATCGGCCTCGGCCCCGCGAACCTCGGGCTCGCCTGCCTCGCGGATCCTCTCGACCTCGACCTCGTCGTCCTCGAGCGGAAGCCGCGCTTCGACTGGCACCCCGGCATGATGCTGCCGACCGCGCACCTGCAGACGCCGTTCCTCGCCGACCTCGTGACGCTCGCGGATCCGACCTCGCGCTTCTCGTTCCTCGCCTACCTCAAGGACGCCGGGCGGCTCTACTCCTTCTACATCCGCGAGGACTTCTTCGTGCTGCGCAGCGAGTACGTCGCCTACTGCCGGTGGGCGGCGGAGCGCGCGCGGGGGATCGAGCTCGACCGCGACGTGCGGGCGGTCTCGTTCGACGAGGCCCTCGGCGCGTACGTCGTCGAGTCGGTCGACGCGGCGGGCACCGCGCACGTGCACCGCGGCCGGAACCTGGTGGCCGGCGTCGGCACGCCGCCCTGGCTCCCCGAGGCCGTCCGGGACCTGCCGGGCGTCGTGCACAGCTCCGGCTACCTCGGAGCCAAGGACGCGCTGCAGGAGCGGGACGCGATCACCGTGGTCGGCAGCGGGCAGAGCGCGGCGGAGATCTACCGCGACCTGCTCGAGGACGTGGACTCGCGCGGCTACCGGCTCGACTGGATCACGCGCTCGCCGCGGTTCTTCCCGCTCGAGTACACGCGGCTCACGCTCGAGATGACGAGCCCCGAGTACAGCGACCACTTCTTCGGCCTGCCCGCCGACGCGCGCGAGGTGCTGCTGCGCGAGCAGCGGAACCTCTACAAGGGGATCGACTCGGAGCTCATCGACGAGATCTTCCACGCGCTCTACCGGAAGCGGCTCGCGTTCGACGCGCTGCGCACGGAGGGGCGGCTCGCGGCAGGCGGCGACGCGGGATCCGGCGTGCCGACCCGGCTGCTCACCAACGCGGAGGTCGTGTCCGCGCGGCCGACGCCCGACGGCGGCGCGGTCCTCGGGCTGCGGCACGCGGAGACGGGCGCCGAGCGCGACTGGCCGACGGGCGCGGTGATCATGGCGAGCGGCTACGACGCACGGGCACCGCGGATCCTCGACGGGCTCGGCGACCGCGTGCATCGCGACGCGCGCGGCCGGCTCGACGTGGCGCGCGAGCACACGGTCGACGACGCGGGCACGCTCTTCGTGCAGAACGCGGAGGTGCACACGCACGGCTTCGTCGCGCCCGACCTCGGGATGACGGCGCACCGCAACTCGCGCATCCTGCGCGCCATCACGGGGCGCGAGGACTACGCGGTGGAGGAGCGGATCGCGTTCCAGGAGTTCGGCCTGCCCGACGACCTGCCCGCGGCCGGATCGGGGGTGCTCGCGTGAGCGCGCCCGTCGCCGAGGCGCCCGCCGCCGAGGCCATCGCCTACTCCCTCGACCTCCGCCCGCTCGACCCGGACGCCGACGCCGCGCTCGTGCACGCCTGGGTCACGGCGCCGCGCGCCCGCTTCTGGCAGATGGAGCACGCGACCCTCGACGACGTGCGGGCCGAGTACCGGTCCATCGCGGCGGATCCGCGGCGCGAGGCCTGGATCGGCCTCCACGACGGCGCCCCCGCGTTCCTCGTCGAGGCCTACGACCCGGCGGACGACCCCATCGGCGCCCACCTGGATCCGCTCCCCGGCGACCGCGGCATGCACCTGCTCGTCGCCCCGCCGACCGGCGACCCGCTGCCCGGGTTCACGACCGCGGTCATGCGCCACGTCGTCGCGCACCTGCTGCGGGATCCGGCCGTGCGGCGCCTCGTCGTCGAGCCCGACGTCCGCAACACCCGGATCCAGCGCCTCAACGAGCTCGTCGGCTTCCGACCGCTCCGCGTCGTCGACCTCGGCGCCAAGCACGCGCTCCTCAGCGTCGCCACGCGCGACGACGCCCTCCCGCACGCCTCCCCGACGGATGGACACGACATGACCCTCACCCACGACCACGCCCTCGACGTCCGCTCCGAGACCCGGCCGGCTGCCGCGGCGAGGACCGCCGAGCCGGATCCCCGCGTCCACCGCGCCGCGCACCTCCGCCCCGACGTCTGGGCCGCCGCCACCCGCCACCTCGCGAGGAAGGCGCTCGCCGAGTTCGCGCACGAGCTGCTCATCGCGCCCGAGCGCGTGGATCCGGAGCGGCCGCCCGGCGCGCCCCGCCGCCCGCACGGTCCGAGGGACTGGGCCGAGTACCGCGTCGCGAGCGCCGACGGCCGGAGCGCGTACGCTTACCGGGCGCGGATCCTCGAGCTCGACCACTGGGACGTCGACGAGTCGAGCATCCGCCGCACGGTCGACGGCGAGCCCGCCGAGCTCGACGCGACCGACCTCGTGCTCGACCTCCGCGACCGCCTGGGGATCACCGACGAGGTGCTGCCCGTCTACCTCGACGAGATCCAGAGCACGCTCTCGGCCGCCGCCTTCTCCCGCCTCCGCGACGTGCCCGACGCGCGCGGCCTCCTCACGGCGTCGTACGCGGAGGTCGAGTCGACGATGGACGAGGGCCACCCGTGCTTCGTCGCGACCAACGGCCGCATCGGCTTCGACCTCGACGACCACGACCGGTACGCGCCGGAGGCGGGTCAGGACGTGCGGATCCTCTGGCTCGCCGTGCACGCGCGCCTCGCCCGGTTCGCCGCCATCGACGGCCTCGACCGCGAGGCGTTCCTCGACGCGGAGCTCGGCGGATCCGCCCGCGCCCGCTTCCGCGCGCGCATGGAGGGGCTCGGCATCGACCCCGCCGAGCGGATCCTCGTGCCGGTGCACCCGTGGCAGTGGGAGAACGTCGTCACGGTGACCTTCGCCGGCCTCGTGGCCCGGCGCGAGATCGTGCTCCTCGGCACGGGCGACGACGAGTACGGCGCGCAGCAGTCCATCCGCACGTGGGCCAACCGCACGACCCCCGAGCGCTGCTACGTGAAGACGTCGCTGTCGATCCTCAACATGGGCTTCACGCGCGGACTCTCGCCCGCGTACATGGCGGTGACCCCGGCGATCAACGACTGGGTGCACGCGCTCGTCACGGGCGACGCGCAGTTCGCCCGGCTCGGCTTCGGGATCCTCCGCGAGGTCGCCGCGGTCGGCGTGCGCGACGAGCGGGTCGAGTCGGCCCTGCCGCCCGGCCACTCCCACGGGAAGATGCTGTCCGCGCTCTGGCGGGAGTCGCCCGTGCCCGGGCTCGCGGAGGGCGAGCGGCTGATGAGCATGACGAGCCTGCTGCACGTCGACGCGCACGGCGAGACGGTGCTCGGCGCGCTGATCGACGCGTCCGGGATCGGCGCGGCCGCCTGGCTCCGCCGGTGGCTCGACGCCTACCTCGTGCCGCTCGCGCACGCGCTGATCGCGCACGACCTCGCCTTCATGCCGCACGGCGAGAACGTGATCCTCGTGCTGCGCGACCACGTCGTCGTCCGCGTGCTGATGAAGGACATCGCCGAGGAGGTCGCCCTCTTCGACATGGAGCGCGAGCTGCCGGACGACGTGCGGCGGATCCGGATGGACATCCCCGAGGGCGAGCGCGCCCTCACGATCTTTACTGACGTGATGGACGGCTTCCTCCGCTTCGCCGCGGCGCTCCTCGAGGACCGCGACGACCTCGGCCCCGACGGCCTGTGGCGCGTGGCGGCGGAGGCGCTCGCCGACCACGAGCGCGCGCACCCGGAGCTCGCGGAGCGCATCGCCCGCTTCGACCTCTTCGCGCCGTCGTTCGACCGCTCGTGCCTCAACCGGCTGCAGCTGCGGGACAACCGGCGGATGGTCGACCTGCAGGCGCCGGTGATGCAGATCCACGGCTCGCTGCGGAACCCGCTCGCGATCCACCGGGGGCTGCGGCCGCGCATCGGCTGACTCTCCTCGCCCGGACGCACGAGGAGCCGCCGCCCGCGGATGCGGACGACGGCTCCTCGTCGTGTGCGGCGCCTCGTCGGCGCCCGGGTGGATCAGCTCGCGGCGTGCGCGCCCTGCTCCACCGTGAGGGTGCGGCCCTCCTGGCTCTGCGGCTCGTCGGACGTGACCGCGATCTTGCGCGGCTTTGCCCGCTCGCTCACGGGGATGGTGACGCTCAGCACGCCGTTGGCGTAGTGCGCCGAGATGCGCTCCGAGTCGATGCCCTGGCCGAGCGTCAGCTGGCGGAGGAACGTGCCGGCCACGCGCTCGCGCGTCAGCCAGCGGACGTTCTGGTCGCCGGCGAGGGTGCGCTCGGCGCGGATGGTCAGCAGCTGGCCGTCCACGTCGATGTCGACCGAGGCCGGGTCGATGCCCGGGAGGTCGGCGGCCAGCACGTAGGTGTCGCCCTCGCGGTGCAGGTCGATGGGCATCGGGCGGTTCGCCTGGCGGGTCTCGGCCAGCGCGCCCATGGCGCGGTCCAGCTCGCGGAACGGATCGAAGGTCATGTTCATGCTCGACTCCTCTGATGATCTGCGGTGATGATCTGTGGGGTTGAGCCCTCTCGGCTCAACTACGGCGAGATTAGCACTCGGCACGGGCGAGTGCCAAGCCGTTCGCCGAGGGCGAATGCGACCCTCACCACCTCTTCAGGAGCGGCGGCGGAGGTCGCGCTCCATGCGCCCGATGAGCGTCCACACGGCGCGCGAGAGATCCGGGTGCTCCAGCGCGATGCCGCGCAGCAGCCGGTACTCGAAGCGCGCGACGACCCCGGGCTCGGTCGACGGGTGGCGCACGCGGGCCAGCTCCTCGGCCATCCCGTCGGCTTCCAGCGCGTCCTGGCGGAGGGTCGCGACCACGTGCTCGTCCACGGTCGGCAGCTGGGGGATGATCTCCCACGGGTCGTCGCCGTTCCGGCAGCGGTGCTCGATCACGGCGTCCAGCTCGTCGCGGGCCTCCTGGCGCAGCACCTCGAGGCTGGCGGGGAAGCGGGCGTGCACGGGCGGATCCTCTCGGGCGGCGGGCCGACGCGCCTCGCGGCCGCCGGTCCCTTCACGCTACGTCATGCTCCGGAGCGCTCCCGACGGGATGGCCGGACGCCGTCGATAGCCTGGGGGACCGCGACCCAGGAGGATCCATGACCGACCACGCCCGCCCCGTCGCCCTCGTCACGGGAGCCACCCGCGGCATCGGCCGCGCCGTCGCCGAGGACCTCGGCCGCACGCACCGCGTGATCGTGCACGGCCGCGACCGCGACGCCGTCGACGCGCTCGCCGCCTCCCTCCCCGACGCGGTCGGCTGGGCCGCCGACCTCGCCGCGGGCGGTCTCGCGGACCTCGTGCCCGACCTCGACCGCCTCGACGTGCTCGTGCACTCCGCCGGCGTGATCGGCGGCGACGCCGTCGCGACCACGCCCGTCGACGAGTGGCGCCGCGTCTTCGAGGTCAACGTCTTCGCGGTGGCCGAGGTGACGCGCGCGGTCCTGCCCGCGCTCCGGGCGGCCAAGGGGCAGGTCGTGCTCGTCAACTCCGGATCCGGCTTCACGGCGAACCCGACGGGCGGCGTCTACGCGGGATCCAAGTTCGCCCTCCGCGCGCTCGGCGACGCCCTCCGCGAGGAGGAGCGCCCGCACGGCGTGCGCGTCTCGAGCGTGCACCCCGGCCGCGTCGCCACCGACATGCAGCGCGAGCTCCGCGCCAAGGAGGGCGGCGAGTACGACGAGACGCGCTACCTCGAGCCCGCGTCCGTCGCGCGCGCCGTGCGCCTCGTCGTCGACCAGACCCGCGACGGCACGCTCGAGTCGGTGTCGCTGCGGCCGTTCGGGGGCTGATCCGTCCGGTCCGACCACGAGATCATCTCTGGACAAGATGATCTTTCCGGGATACGTTCTCGTCATGACCTCGCGACCGACCGTCTCCGCGCCCGTCGACGACCCCGTCCACCCCGATGGCATCGACTGGGGCTCCGGCGGCATCGAGACGCAGTTCGGCTGGTCCATCCAGGCCGTCTACCAGGGGTTCGTGCGCACCGCGCAGACCGCCGTGGCCGACGTGCCGGGCGGACCGCGCGGGTACCAGGTGCTCGTCGCGATCACCACGGAGGAGCCGACGTCGCAGCTCGCGCTCGCGCAGCGCCTCGGCATCGACAAGACGCAGATGACCTACGTGATCGACGCGCTCGCCGAGGGCGGGCACGTCGAGCGGCAGCCGCATCCGCGGGATCGCCGGATCCGCCAGGTCGTCCCCACCGACGCCGGCCGGGCGCTCCTCGAGTCGGCCCGCGTGTCCCTCCACGACGTGGAGGAGGCCCTGATGCGCGACCTCGCCCCCGACGAGCGGACGGCCCTCCGGCGCCTCCTCGCCCGCGTCGCGCTCGGCCTCGGCGAGCCCGCGGGACCCGCCGCCGAGCACGCGGACGCGGAGCGCCTCGAGCAGCCCGTCGCCGCCCCCCCCACCGCTCGCGCCGCCCGGCGCGCCGCACCACCCCAGATGGAGAACCCGCATGAGCACCTCGACCCCCGCACCCGCATCCGCACCCGGCCCCGTCGTCGTGGCCGGCGCCACCGGCGACATCGGCCGCCGCATCGTCCGCGAGCTCCTCGCCCGGGACGCCCGCGTCCGCGTCCTCACGAGGCCCGGCAGCACCGCGGCGACCGAGGCCTGGGGCGACGACCCGCGCGTCGAGGTCGTGGAGGCCGCGTACACCGACCTTGCCGCGCTGATCCGGGCGGTCGCCGGGGCGCGCGTCGTCGTCTCCGCCGTGAGCGGCGCCCGCGCCGTGATCGTGGGAGCGCAGCGCGCGCTCCTCGCGGCGACCGTCGCGGCCGGCGTCCCGCGCTTCATCCCCTCGGACTACTCCTCCGACTACCGCCGGGTCACCCCCGGGAGCAACCGCAACTTCGAGCTGCGCCGCGAGTTCGCGGCCGATCTCGACGCGGCGCCAGTGCGCGCGACCTCGGTCCTCATCGGCGCCTTCGCGGACATGCTCACCGGGCAGGCGCCCATCGTGCTGTTCGACCGGCACCGCGTCCTCTACTGGTCGTCGGCCGACCAGGTGCTCGACTTCACGACCAAGGACGACACGGCCCGCGTGACGGCGCAGGTCGCCCTCGACGACGTCGCGCCCCGCGCGGTCGAGGTGGCGGGGGACCGGGTCACGGCCCGCGACCTCGCCCGCATCATGACCGAGGTCACCGGTACGCCGTTCTCGCTGCAATGGGCGGGATCCACGGGCGTCCTCTCCACCGCGAGCAAGGCCATGCGCCGCGTCGGCCGCGACGAGCAGGAGACGTTCCCGGCCTGGCAGGGGATGCAGTACCTGGTGAGCATGTACAGCGGCGAGGCGGAGCTCCTCCACGTCGACCGCGAGCGCTTCGGCGCGATCGAGTGGACGAGCGTGCGGGACGTGCTCGCCGCGCACGTCGCCGAGCGTGGCGCGACCGCCGCCGCGTAGGCGCGCCGGGGATCGGGGTGGCCGGGCGACGCGCCCGGCCGCCCCGCCACGAGGCCATTGCTCGCTGGGTGCCGCGTCCAGCGGGCGGTGGAAGGGTGGGGCCGCGCCACGAGCGCCGCGGGCCGGCCGTCCGACCGCCCGCACCCGAGAACGAAGGAGACCCATGTCTGCACGCAGCATCCAGTGGCAGCTGGCGAAGCGCCCCACCGGCGAGCCCACCCCCGACGACGTCCGCCGCGTCGAGGTCGACCTCCCCGACCTGCAGGACGGCGAGGTCCGCGTCGAGAACGAGTTCATCTCCGTCGACCCCTACATGCGCGGACGCATGAACGACGTCCCGTCCTACGTGCCGCCCTTCCAGCTCGACGAGGCCATGACCGGATCCGCCGTCGGCCGCGTCGTCGAGTCCCGCTCCGACGACCTCGCGGTCGGCACTCTCGTCAGCCACATGCTCGGCTGGCGCGACGTCGCGCAGGGCCAGGCAGGCGCGTTCCGCCCCGTGCCCGAGGTGCCCGGCGTCGCGTCCTCCGCCCACCTCGGCGTGCTGGGCCTCACGGGCCTCACCGCCTACGTCGGCCTCACGCGCATCGCCTCCATCCAGGAGGGCGACGTCGTCTTCGTCTCCGGCGCGGCCGGGGCCGTCGGCTCGATGGTCGGCCAGATCGCCCGCCTCCTCGGCGCCTCGCGCGTCGTCGGCAGCGCGGGATCCGCCGAGAAGGTCGAGCGCCTCACGTCGCACCTCGGCTTCGACGCCGCGTTCGACTACCACGGCGGCGACCTCGACGCGAAGCTCGCGGAGGCGGCGCCCGACGGCATCGACCTCTACTTCGACAACGTCGGCGGCGACCACCTCTCCGCCGCGCTCGGCGCGCTCAAGGACTTCGGCCGCGTCGCCAACTGCGGGTCGATCTCGACCTACAACTCCACCGGCGCGGAGATCGCGATCCGCAACACGGGCCGCATCGTCACGCGCGGCCTCACGCTCCGCGGCTTCACGCTCGGCAACCACCAGGACCTCGCGCCCGAGTTCGCGTCGAAGATGGGCCCGTGGCTCGCCGAGGGCCGGATCACCGCCGACGAGACCGTGATCGACGGCATCGACCGCGCGTTCGAGGCCTTCACCGGCCTCATGCGCGGCGAGAACGTCGGGAAGATGGTCGTGCGGACCAGCGCCTCCGCCTGACCCGCACCTCCCGGGCGTCGTCCTCGGGGAGCGCCGGCGGGGCATCCGCCCGGCGCTCCTCGGAGGTCGTCGCCTCCCGTCCCGACCGCGCCTCGCGCAGGCGCCGCCCCTCGTCCTCGAGGAGCGCCCGGCGCCGCGCGAGGCGGTCGGCGCGGGTCGTGTCCCGCACCGGCAGGCGCAGCGCGTGCTCGGCCGGGATGCCCGCCTGCAGCTGCCTCGCGCGGATGATCTCCACGTCGAGCTCGCCGCCCAGCACGAGCGACAGGTTCCCGATGTAGAGCCACAGCAGCAGCACGATCACCGCGCCGAGCACCCCGTAGGTCGACTCGTAGGTGGCCACGTGCGTCACGTACGCGACGAAGCCGGCGGTGCCGAGGCCCCACGCGACGATCGCCACGAGGCTGCCCCACGTGAGCAGGTCCACGCGGCGGCGGCGGAGGTTGGGCGTCGCGGCGTACAGCACGCCGATGATCCCCGTCAGCAGCACCACGAGCAGCGGCCACTTCACGACGGCCCACACCACGAGCGTCGTGTCGCCGATCCCGAGCTGCCGCCCGAGCGCGCGGGCGCCGTCGTCGGTGAGCAGCAGCATGCCGACCATCACGACGCTGACGACCAGCAGCGCGATCGTCACCCCGAGCATCAGCGCCCGGTACTTCAGGAGCGGCCGGCCCTCCTCGGTCTCCTGCACGCGGTTCATCGCGCGGCCGAAGGCCGTGACGTAGGCCGCCGAGGTCCAGAGCGCGCCGAGGAAGCTCACCGTGAAGGCGATGCCGGACCGCGGGCCGTCGGCGAGCTGCTCGACCGGGTCGCGGATCACGTCGACCGCCGAGTCGCCGAGCACCGCCGTGAGCACGCGGAGCACGCCCTCGACGCCGGCGCGCGTGTCGCCGACGACGCCGATGAGGCTGAGCACCGCGACGGCGGCGGGGACGAGCGAGAGCGTGGAGTAGAAGGTGAGGCTCGCGGCCATGTCGATGCCGCGGTGCTTCATGAAGCCGTAGACCGCGCGGCGGCACGCGTACCACCCGAGCTCGCGGCCGATGCGCTGGCGCCGGTGGAGGGCACGCTCGTCGAGCTCGGCCTGCGGCGCGGCGTCGTCGGGTGCGGCGCGGTGCGGGCGGATGGGCATGCCCGCCAGTCTGACCCACGGCCGGGGCCGTGGCGCTCCCGGCGACCGTGGGCGGCTGGCCGCGCCCGGCCGGGTGCGCTACACAGGGGGGATGGTGCACACATCCTCCGTCGAGATCGAGCGCAAGTACGACGTCCCCGACGGGGTGCCCGTCCCGGGCTTCGTCGGCATCGAGGGGATCGCCGAGGCGCGGCCCGCGGAGCCCGTGACGCTCGTCGCGGTCTACCTCGACACGGCCGACCACGCGCTCGCCGACCGCCGCATGATCCTCCGTCGCCGCGAGGGCGGCCACGACGCGGGCTGGCACGTGAAGCTCCCGGCCGACGGCGGCGAGGGCCGCACCGAGCTCGGCTGGCCGCTCGCGGACGGCGACGACGGCGACGGCGCGATCCCCGGCCCCGTGCTCGACCAGGTCGCCGTCCACGTGCGCGGCCGCGAGCTCACGCCGCTCGCGCGCCTCGAGACCGTGCGCACGACCATCACGCTGCACGACGCCGACGGCCGGGCGGTCGCCGAGTTCGCCGACGACCGCGTCACCGGATCCGACATCCGCGGCGGCACCGTGCGCGCCTGGCACGAGTGGGAGGTCGAGCTGCTGCCCGACGCGCCCGCGAAGCGGAAGCAGCGCACCGCGCTCCTCGACCGGATCGAGCGGCACGTCCTCGACGCCGGCGCCCGCCCGTCCGACAGCGCCTCCAAGCTCGCCCGCGCGCTCGGCGCCGACGCGCTCGGCCGGCAGGCGCCCGCGGGGCCCGCCCTGCCGGATCCCGCCACCCTCACGAAGGAGAGCCCCGCGTCGGACGTCGCCCGCGCGGTCCTCGCCCGCGGCGTCCGCGACCTCGTCGCCGCCGACCCGCACGTCCGCGCCGACGAGCACGACGCCGTGCATCGCATGCGCGTCGCCGTCCGCCGCCTCCGCAGCGCGCTCCGCACCCACCAGGACGTGATCGATCCCGCCGCCACCGCGCCCGTCCGCGCCGAGCTCACGGCGCTCGGGGCCGTGCTCGGCGACGCCCGCGACATGGAGGTGCTGCGCGACCGCGTCGTCTGGTCCGTGGTCGAGCACGACACGGAGACCGTGCCCGACCACGTGGGCGACGCCCTGCACGACGTCCTCGACGAGCGCCACCGCCGCGCCCGCGAGCGGGTGATCCGCGCGCTCTCGTCGGCGCGCTACGTCGCCCTGCTCGACGACCTCGACCGCCTGGTCCAGGATCCGCCCCTCACCCACGACGCGAGTTCCCCGGCGGGCCCGGCCCTGCACGCGGCCCTCCGTCGTGACGCCGAGCGGGTCGGCCGCCGCGCCGCGGTCGCGCAGGAGGCGGTCGGCGAGGCCGCGCGCACCGAGGCGCTGCACGAGGTCCGCAAGGCCGCCAAGCGCCTCCGCTACGCCGCGGAGGAGGTCAGCGGACGCACCGTCACGGTGCTCGGGCGGAAGACGATCCGGCTCGCGACCGCGGCCGAGGAGGTGCACGACGAGCTCGGCGAGCACCGCGATGGCCTCGCCATGCAGCGCATCCTCCGCGAGGAGGCCAAGCGCCTCGCGGCCCGCGGCGAGGACGCCTTCGCGCTCGGCGTGCTGCACGAGGCCGAGCGGCTGCGCACCGAGTCCGCCCTCTGGCGGGCCGAGCGGGCGATCGAGCGCCTGCTCGCGACCGCCGTCCCGGGAGCGTGAGGGCGGACCGTAAACTCGATCGGGTGACTCCCGACGCCGAGCAGCCCACCCCGGCGTACGACCCGTCGGAGCTCGACGTCCAGGTCACGGGCGGCACTGTCCGCGGCGTGCGCGAGCGGGGCGTCGAGGCCTGGCGCGGCATCCCCTTCGCGGCCCCGCCCCGCGGCGACCTCCGGTTCCGGGCGCCGCAGCCCGTCGTCGGCTGGGAGGGCGCCAGGTTCGCGCAGCACTTCGGCAAGGTCGCGCCCCAGGTCAGCGCGGGCGCGTTCATGGGCGCGCCGCAGGGCACGCCGATGGGGGAGGACTGCCTCACCGTCAACGTCGTCGCCCCGTCCGGCCTGAGCCCCGACGCCGCGCGCGTGAACCGCGAGTCGCAGCTGCGGCCCGTCATGGTCTTCATCCACGGCGGCGCCTACGTCGTCGGATCCTCGCGGGAGAACCCCGTGCAGGGCGAGGGCCTCGTGCGCCAGGGCGGCATCGTCTACGTCAGCTTCAACTACCGGCTCGGCGCCCTCGGCTACCTCGACTTCAGCCGCTACTCGACCCCCGAGCGCCCCATCGAGTCGAACCTGGGCCTCCGCGACCAGGTGCAGGCGCTCCAGTGGGTGCGCGACAACATCCGCGCGTTCGGCGGGGATCCCGACAACGTCACGGTCTTCGGCGAGTCCGCGGGTGGCAACGCCGTCACGACCCTCATGGCGGTGCCGGCCGCGCACGGCCTCTTCGCCCGGGCCATCGCGCAGAGCTCGCCCACGAACGCCGTCTACCCGGCGGAGCAGACCGCGCGCTGGGCCGAGCAGTTCGTGGGCCTCCTCGCGGACCGGGCGGGCCGCGCGCCCGACGACGCCGAGGCCGTGCGCCTCCTCACCTCCGCGAGCTCGTCCACCCTGGCGGCGGCCGCCAACGAGCTCATGGTGCGGACGCCCGACCAGGAGCCCGGCACCATCACGTTCAGCCCCGTCATCGACGGCGACGTGCTGCCGGAGCGCCCGCTCGACGCGTTCAAGCACGGGCGCGCGGCCCGGGTGCCGCTCATCATCGGCACGAACGAGCGCGAGGGATCCCTGTTCACCGGCCGCCTCGACATCCTCGCGACCACGCCGCCGCGCATCGAGGCCGTGTTCGCGAAGACCGACGAGGCGCACCGCGCGGAGCTGGCCGCGCTCTACCCGGGCATCCCGAAGCGCCGGGCCGCGCTCGACTTCGGCGGCGACTACGCCTTCTGGTTCCCGTCGATCAAGGTGGCCGAGCGCCACGCCCGCTACGCCCCCGTGCACTTCTACCGCTTCGACGTCGCGCCGCGCCTCGTGCGCCTGATGGGGCTCGACGCCACGCACGGCCTCGAGCTCTTCGCGCTGTTCGACCGCATGGACTCGATGCTCGGCCGCGGCATGACCCTCCTCGGCGGCCGGCGCGCGTTCGTCGCGGCGGGCGAGCGGATGCGCATCGCGTGGCTCCGCTTCGCGCAGGACGGCACCGTCGACGAGTCCTGGCCGCCCTACGTGGGCGGCGACGACGAGGCCCCGGGCACGCAGGCGCCGTCGGCCGCGGCATCGGGGGAGCGCGCGACCCTCGTGTTCGACGTCGTCGACCGCGTCGAGCACGACCCCCACGCCGATCGCCGCGTCGCGTGGCGGGACTTCGTCCCGCACATCTGAGCCCGCGGATCCGGCGCGAGATGTTCATCCGACCGTCATCCGCCGGACGCCCGTACCGGCTGCCCATGTGCAGGCCGTTAGGATCGACGACTGTGACATCCGCGCTAGGGATCCGGTAGTGGATCTCACCCTCATCGTCGTCCTGGTCATCGCCCTGGCGCTGTTCTTCGACTTCACCAACGGCTTCCACGACACGGCGAACGCGATGGCCACCCCCATCGCGACGGGTGCGCTGAAGCCGCGGGTGGCCGTCGCCATCGCCGCGGTCCTCAACCTCGTGGGCGCGTTCCTCAGCACCGAGGTCGCGAAGACCGTCTCCGGCGGCATCATCCGCGAGGGTGACGGCGGCGTGCAGATCACCCCGACGATGATCTTCGCGGGGCTGATGGGCGCCATCGTCTGGAACCTCGTCACCTGGCTCCGCGGTCTCCCCTCGAGCTCCAGCCACGCGCTGTTCGGCGGCCTCATCGGCGCGGCCGTCGTGGGCGCGGGCCTCGGCTCGGTCGACTTCGGCGTCGTGCTGTCGAAGGTGATCCTCCCGGCGCTGCTCGCCCCCGCGATCGCCGGCCTCATCGCGTACACGACCACCAAGCTCGCCTACTCGATCACGCGCCGCTCGAGCGGCCCGAACGAGCGCGGCGGCTTCCGCTACGGCCAGATCTTCACGTCGTCGCTCGTCGCGCTCGCGCACGGCACCAACGACGCGCAGAAGACTCACCCTCACGCTCATCGCGGGCGGCTTCCAGGCGGCGGGCTCCGGGCCCGAGTTCTGGGTCATCGCGGTGTGCGCCGTCGCCATCGCGCTCGGCACCTACATGGGCGGCTGGCGCATCATCCGCACGATGGGATCGGGCCTCACCGAGGTCAAGCCCGCGCAGGGGTTCAGCGCCGAGGCCTCCACCGCGGCCACGATCCTCGCGTCCAGCCACCTCGGCTTCGCGCTCTCGACCACGCAGGTCGCCTCCGGATCCGTCATCGGCTCGGGCCTCGGCCGCCGCGGCGCGTCCGTGCGCTGGAACACGGTCGGCAAGATCGCCCTCGGCTGGCTGCTCACGCTGCCGTCGGCCGCCATCGTGGGCGCGCTCGCCGCGCTCATAGCGAGCACCGGCACGGTCGGCTTCGTCATCGACGCGGTCGTCGGCGTCGCCGTCATCGTCTGGATCTTCTGGCGCTCGCGCCGGAACGCGGTCGACGCCCGCAACGCCATCGTCGAGGTCGACGCCGCCGGATTCGCGGTGCGCGGACGCAAGGCCACCAAGGCCGCCCGGAAGGCCAGGGAGGCCGCATGATCGACTGGAGCGCGTTCCTCGTCGTCGCCGTGGCGGCCCTCGTGAGCGCCGTCGCGGTGGTGTGCCTGTTCTCCCTCGGCGTGCGGCTGCTGGCCGTGGGCACCGAGTACGACGACGAGGGCGACAAGGTCTCGGTCACGGGCATCCGCCCGCAGGCCGCGACCGTGGGCGGCTACGTCTGCTTCGCCCTCAGCGGCCTCGCTGTGCTCTACGGCGTCTACCTCATCGTCCCGGCCCTGCACTCCTGACCCGCGGGCGCCGCGGTCCGGGCTGGTCCCGGTCGCGCCCCCGCCCCTAGGCTCGATCCCGTCCCGACAAGGTCGTCGGCTCCTCCCCTCCCGTCGTCCGACCCGACCCCTCGCGGAAGAAGCCCATGACCGAAGCGCGCACGTCGTCCCCCGCCCCCGAGACCCGCGGAGGACGCGGCGCGCTCGACCGGTTCTTCGAGATCACGAAGCGCGGATCCACGTACGCGCGCGAGATCCGCGGCGGCGTCCTCACCTTCGTGACGATGGCGTACATCGTCGTGCTCAACCCGCTGATCCTCGGCGGCTTCAGCGCCGACGCCGCCACGCTCGACGTGGAGGGCAACTGGCTGCGGGCCACGCAGGTGGGCGCCGCGACGGCCCTCACCGCGGGCGTCATGACGATCCTGTTCGGCCTCGTCGCGCGCCTCCCGTTCGCGTTCGCGGCGGGCCTCGGCATCAACTCGTTCCTCGCCGTGAGCGTGGTCGGCGAGGTCACCTGGCCCGAGGCGATGGGCCTCGTCGTCATCAACGGCCTCGTGATCGTGCTGCTCGCCACCACCGGACTGCGCACCCTGATCTTCCGGGCCGTCCCCCGCGAGCTCAAGACCGCCATCACGGTCGGCATCGGCCTCTTCATCGCGTTCATCGGCTTCGTCGACTCCGGCTTCGTGCGCGGCACGGGCGTCCCCGCGTCCCCGCTCGCGCTCGGGATCGACGGGTCCATCGCGTCGCTGCCGACCGTGGTCTTCGTCCTCGGCCTCGTGATCATGGGCGTGCTCATGGCCCGCCGCGTGCCCGGCGCGCTCCTCATCGGCATCGTCGCGACCACGCTCATCGCCATCGTCGTGGAGCAGGTCTTCCACATCGGCCCGTCGAACACCTCGGGCGCGACCGGCTGGAACCTCAACGCGCCCGTGCTGCCCGGCACCCCGGTCGCGCTGCCCGACCTCGGCCTCGTCGGCGCCTTCGACTTCGGCGCGTTCGGCCGCATCGGGATCATCTCGAGCCTGATGCTCGTCTTCACGCTGGTCTTCACGAACTTCTTCGACGCCATGGGCACCATGACGGGCCTCGCCAAGGCCGCCGACCTGTCGGGCGAGCGCGGCGACTTCCCCCGCCTCAAGGGCGCGCTGGTCGTCGAGGGCTTCGGCGCCGTCGCGGGCGGGGCCACCTCGAGCTCGTCGAACACGGTCTTCATCGAGTCGGCGTCCGGCATCGGCGAGGGCGCCCGCACGGGCCTCGCGTCGATGGTCACGGGCGTGCTGTTCCTCCTCGCGATGTTCTTCACGCCGCTCACGCAGGTCGTGCCGCTCGAGGTCGCGGCCGCCGCGCTGGTGATCGTCGGCACGCTCATGGCGTCGCAGATCCGCGACATCGTGTGGACGGACTTCTCGGTCGCGCTGCCCGTGTTCCTCACGGTGCTCGTCATGCCGCTCACCTACTCGATCGCCAACGGCATCGGCGTCGGCTTCCTCTCGTGGGTGCTCGTGCGCTCGTTCTCGGGTCGCGTGCGCGAGGTGTCGCCGCTGCTCTGGGTCGTCTCCGCCGGGTTCCTGATCTTCTTCGCGCGCGGGCCGATCGAGCAGCTGCTGGGCGTCTGATCCGCGGGCGTCGCGCGGCCCTCGGCGGCCGCGCGACGCCCAGCCGTGCGTAAGGTGGGACGGGACCCCCATTCGACGACGCACGGGAGCCCGCTCATGACCGACCTCGACACGCGCGGCGGCGTCCGCGAACCCCAGGAGTCCGCGAAGCGCTGGCGCATCGTCGGGCCCGGCCTCGTGGTCGCGGCGACCGGCATCGGCGCGGGCGACCTCGTCGCGACGCTCGTGGCCGGATCCCGCTTCGGCTACGCCCTGCTCTGGGCCGCGGTCCTCGGCGTGATCATCAAGATCTTCCTGGTCGAGGGTGCCGGCCGGTACTCGCTCGCGACGGGGAAGACCATCTTCGAGGGCTGGCGCACCGTCGGCCGGTGGACCACGTGGTACTTCGGCCCGTACATCCTCATCTGGGGCCTCGTCTACGGCGCCGCCGCGATGAGCTCCTCGGCCCTCCCGCTCGCGGCGCTCTTCCCGGGCGTGGACCTCAAGGTCTTCGCCATCGCGTGCGGCCTCGTGGGCGCCGTCGTGGTCTGGTTCGGCCGCTACTCCGCGTTCGAGAAGATCATCGCGGTCTTCGTCGGGCTCATATTCGTGACCGTCGTGGGCGCCGCCGTCGTCACCGTGCCGAACGTGCCGGCGCTCCTCACGGGCCTCGTGCCGACGATCCCCGAGGGTGGCCTCGTCGTCGCGCTCAGCATTGCGGGCGGCGTCGGCGGCACCATCACGCTCGCGGCCTACGGCTACTGGCTGCGCGAGAAGGGCTGGGTGGCGCCCGGGTGGATGAAGGTCATGCGCATCGACAACTCCGTCGCCTACGTGATGAGCGGCGTCTTCGTGCTCTCGATGCTCGTGGTCGGCGCCGAGCTCCTGTACTCCGCCGACATCGCGCTGGCCGACGGCGAGGGCGGCCTCGTCCAGCTCGCCGACGTGCTGGGGGAGCGGTACGGCGCCTTCATGACGTGGTTCTTCCTGCTCGGCTTCTTCGCGACGTCGTTCTCGTCGATCCTCGGGGTGTGGAACGGCGTCTCGCTCATGTTCGCCGACTTCCTCGGCACCGTCCGCGGCCTCGACGTCGAGGACCCGCGCCGTCGCCTCGGCGGCAGCTACTACCGCGCGTTCATCGTCTGGCTGACGATCCCGCCCATCGGTCTGCTGTTCCTCGACCAGCCGATCGGACTGATCATCGCGTACGGCGTGCTGGGCGCGCTGTTCATGCCGTTCCTCGCGATCACCCTGCTCGTGCTCCTCAACACCGACCGCACGCCGCGCGCGTGGCGCAACCGGCCGCTCAGCAACACGGTGATGGGCCTCTCGGCGCTGCTGTTCGTGGTGCTCGGCGTGCAGCAGCTCGTGACGGAGGTCGGGAAGCTGCTGTAGCCGTCGGGCGTGCACGACCGGCGCGCTCAATCGGCGGACGCGGCCTCGCGGACGGCGGGGGAGCCCTCGGCGTCGGGCGCGTCGGGCTCGGCGGGCGTCGGGGTCCGGAACACCACCAGCCGGTAGAGCGTGAAGTTCCATACGAGGCCGATGAGCACCGCCGTGGCCTTCGCGATGTTGATCTCGAGGAACTCCTGCTCCGCGCTCGTGCCGAACATTAGCAGCGAGCGGCCGAAGGTCGTGTCGAAGCCGCGCTCGAAGAGCCAGATGACGCCGCTCTGCAGCAGCAGCGAGCTGAAGCCCGTGACCGCGAAGAACTTGAGGAACCGGCCCACCGTCACGGGCTCGCCGTGCCGGAACACGAAGAAGTGGTTGAGGAAGTACGAGATGGTGATGCCGACCGTGACCGAGATCAGGTTCGCGGCGAGCACGGGCATGTGCGCCGCGAGGATCAGCGCGTTGAGCAGCACGAAGTCGAGGCCCGTGTTGAGGAGGCCGGCGATGAGGAAGCGGACGCGGCGGTCGGCGAGGAGCTTCGTCACGCTGGTCCTCCCGGGCGGTCGCCGGTCGGTTCGGCGGATGCGCTCGGCGTCTGGGCGCCGGGCCACCCGAAGTGTAACAAGGAGATAACGGGCGACGGCCGTCCCGCGCGGTCGGATCGGCGGTCGCTGGCTAGACTCGACGAGGCCCGGATCCGGGTCGATCCCCGACGCGGAGACGGAACCACCAGCTTGAGCAGTCTCACGATCGTGATCCCCACCTACGAGGAGGCGCGCAACGTCGGGGATCTGCTGCCCCGCCTCGCGGCCATGGCGGCCGAGAACCCCGACTTCCGGATCACCGCGATGATCGTCGACGACTCCTCCCCGGACGGCACCGCCGACCTCGCCCGGTCGCTCGCGCCGAGCGTCGAGACCGACGCGTTCCGCGTCCGCGTCGAGACGCGCGCGGAGAAGGCCGGCCTCGGCGCCGCGTACATCTGGGCCTTCGAGAAGCTGCTCGGGTCCGACGAGCCGCCCACGCACATCCTGCAGATGGACGCCGACCTCTCGCACGACCCCTCCTACATCACGGAGATGCTGCGCCGGGTGCGCGGCGGGGCCGACCTCGTGGTCGCCTCGCGCTACATCCGCGGTGGGGCCACGCCCGACTGGAACCTCAAGCGCCGGTTCCTCAGCGTCGGCGGCAACCTCTACACGCGCCTGTTCCTCGGGTCGCGGATCACCGACTACACGGGCGGCTTCAACCTCTACGAGACCGGGCTGCTGCGGCGGATCACGCCGTCCACCATCACGACGACGGGCTACGGGTTCCAGATCGAGATGAAGCAGCGCGCGCTGAAGCAGGCGAGGCGGCCCACTGAGGTGGCGATCGTGTTCATGGACCGCACCGAGGGCGAGTCGAAGATCCCGAGCGACACGCTCGTGAAGAACCTGCTCCTCGTGCTGCAGCTGCGCTTCGGCCTGCGCCGGGGCTGACGCGTCCGGTCGCTCTCAGGCCTCGGGCGCGGACAGCGGATCACCGGGCGCGCGCTGGTGCGGCCGGGCCGGCGCGATGATCGTGCCGCGGCGCCCGCGCTCGTCGACCACCGGATCCGTCGCGCCCAGCACCTGCGAGCGTGCCCGCCCGTGCCGTGCCCAGTACGCCGCGGTCCACGCGCAGAGCAGGCCGTCGAGCAGGTCCTCGAGGTGCTTGTGCTGCCGCTCCACCATCGCGGGGCCGTCGGCGACGAGCGCGGCCGCGCGCGGGTGCGTCGTGACGTCGAGCGGCGGATCCGCGCGCGCCAGCCCCGCGACCGCCGCGAGCACCATGCGGAACTCGGCCGCGCGATGCGGCCGGCGGTCCGCCGTCGCGAGCAGGGGGGCGAGGCGCTTGTACCGCGGCTTCATGGCGGCGAACCCGAGCTCGGGCGCGCCGACGAGCGTCGTGTACGGGTAGCACTCGAGCATGGTGCGGGCGTCCGGGCCGCGGTCGGCGTCGGATCCGTCGTCGTACTCCCAGCCCGCCTCCTCGAGCCGCCGCCGCAGCGCGACGGCGCCCTGCGCGGGCAGGCCCCGGTTCGACGGGTAGGCGGAGATCCCGAGGCGCCCGTAGCGGGACGCGACCTCCTTCTCGGCGAGGCGGCTGCCCGTGGCGTTGGCGACGACGAGCGGTCCGTCGACCGCGGCGACCGCGCCGGGGCCCTGCCAGCGGTCCACCCAGGCGACCACCTCGTCGATCCCGCGGGCCGTCTCCAGCGCGAGCACGCGGCCCGACGCGTCGATGCACGCGAGCCCCGTCTCGCGCGCCGGACGGGCCGCCGTGCCCTCCGCCCAGGCGAGGTCGATCCCGAGGAAGCGGCGCATCCGACGAGCCTATCCGCGGGCCCGGGCGGCCTCGGCGGGGCGCGGGGCCGCTAGTAGGGTCGAGGGAACCTCATGCCACGAGCGACGAGACGACGGAGCCTCCACATGACCCCTGCCAGCCCGAACGACGACCGCATCCCGACCCCGGACGGCCACCCCGTCCGGACCGAGATCGACAGCCTGGGGAGCCTGGACGTCCCCGCCGACGCGTACTGGGGGATCCACACGGCGCGCGCGCTCGAGAACTTCCCCATCAGCCTCCGGCCGTTGAGCGTCTACCCGGAGTTCGTGATCGCGCTCGCGCAGGTGAAGCAGGCGGCGGCCCGCGCCAACGTGCAGATCGGCGTGCTCGACGCCCGGAAGGCCAAGCAGATCGACGAGGTCTGCTCGGAGATCATCGGCGGGGAGCTGCACGACCAGTTCGTGGTCGGCGTGATCCAGGGTGGCGCCGGCACCAGCACCAACATGAACACCAACGAGGTCATCGCGAACCGCGCGCTCGAGAAGGCCGGCCACGCGCTGGGCGACTACCAGCACATGCACCCGCTCGACGACGTGAACCGCAGCCAGTCCACGAACGACACGTACCCGACCGCGCTCAAGGTGGCGCTCATCCACTCGCTGCTGCAGACGCTCGACGAGCTCGACCTGCTGCGCCGGTCGTTCCTCGCGAAGGGCGCGCAGTTCTCGCAGGTGCTCAAGGTCGGGCGCACGCAGCTGCAGGACGCCGTGCCGATGACGCTCGGCCAGGAGTTCCACGGCTTCGCGACGACGCTCGGCGAGGACCACGCGCGGCTCGGCGAGCTCGTCCCGCTGCTGTCGGAGATCCACCTCGGCGCGACGGCGATCGGCACGGGCATCACGGCGGATCCGAACTACGCGGCCGCCGTGCGCGGGCACCTCAGCGCCATCACGGGCTACACGCTCGTGACCGCGAGCGACCTCATCGAGGCGACGAGCGACGCGGGCGTCTTCATGACGCTCTCCTCGACGCTCAAGCGCGGCGCCATCAAGCTCTCGAAGATCTGCAACGACCTGCGGCTGCTGTCGTCGGGGCCGCAGGCGGGGCTCGGGGAGATCAACCTGCCGCCGCCAGGCGGGGTCGAGCATCATGCCGGGCAAGGTGAACCCGGTGATCCCCGAGGTCGTCAACCAGGTCGCGTTCTCCATCGCGGGCGCCGACGTGACGGTGACCATGGCGGCCGAGGGCGGGCAGCTGCAGCTCAACGCGTTCGAGCCGGTCATCGCGCACTCGCTGCTGCAGTCGCTGAGCTGGCTGCGGAACGCGGCGAAGACGCTGCGCGTGAACTGCATCGACGGCATCACCGCCAACACCGAGCGGCTCGCGGCGCAGGTGGAGTCGTCGGTCGGCGTCGTCACGGCGCTCACGCCCTACATCGGCTACGCCGCGTCCTCCAGCCTCGCGAAGACGGCGCTGATGACGAGCGCGTCGATCCCGGACCTCGTCGTGGAGGCGGGGCTCATGACGCGGACGCAGGTGCAGAAGATCCTCGCGCCCGACCGGCTCTCGGGGCTCGAGCCTGTGACGGCGGCCATGTCGGTGATCACGCCCGAGATGCTCGCGGCGCACGCGGCCGAGGAGGGCGGCGCCGTCAACTGACGCCCGCCGGGGACACGACAGCGCGCCGCGGCCCGAGGGCTGCGGCGCGCTGTCGCGTGCGAGGTGTCGTGCTCAGCGTCAGGCGTCGTCGTCGGAGGTGCGGGCCGGGGTGGTGCCGGACGCGTCGTCGGCGGGAGCCGCGTGCGCGGGCTCCTCGCGGTGCACGGATCCGGCGATGTCGCCCGGGGTCGGCACGTGCGGCGCGTCGGCCGGCTTCGGGGCCGCCTTCGGCTTCGACGCGGCCTTCTTCGCGCCGGCCTTCGGCTTCGCGGGGGCGGGGGCGGGGGCCGGGGTGGGCGTGACCGTCTCCGCGGCGGGCTCCTCGTCGGCGTCCGACGGCTCGCCGAGGTCGTCGGGGCCCAGCGTGTCGAGGTCCTCGTCCGCGTCGTCGTCGGTGCCGTCCGCGGACGCGTCCTGCTCGCCCGCCCGGGCGGCGCCGCCACGCGGGATCGCGACGGGGCCGGTCTCGTCCTCGTCGTCGAAGGACGCGAGCGCCTCGTCGCGCGCCTCGGCCGCGGTGAAGACGGCGCGGCGGCCGGCCTCCTCGCCGCGCTCGCGCAAGTCCTCGGCCGTCGCCTGGACGCGCGTGCGCGCCTCCTCGGCGGTCTCGACGACGCGGCCGCGCACGTCCTCCGCGGTCTCGGCGACGCGCTGGCCGACCTCGGTGGCCTGCTGGCCGACGCGGTCGACGACGTGCTTGGTCTGGTCGGCCGTGCGGGTGCCGAGGTCCTTGGCGGTGTCGCCGACCCGGCCCGCGATGTCCTGCGTGGTGCTGCCGACGCGGCCCGCGACGTCCTGCGTGGTGGTGCCGATGCGCTCGCCCACGGTGTGCGCGGTGCGGCCGACGGCGACCGCGGCGCCCTGCACGGCGTGGCCGACGAAGTCCGCGACCTCGCGGGCGGACTCGACCGTGCGCTCGACCACGACGGGGCCCTTCTCGTCGAGCACGGTCTGCGCCTGGCGGACGCCGCGCTGGACGGGCTCGCTCGACCAGACGGAGCGCGAGGTGCGCGCGATCCCCGCGTAGCGCTTGCGCCCGGCGCGCGCGCCGAGGACGTATCCGGTGCCGATGCCGGCGAGGAAGAGGAGACGGTTGATCATGCGTCGAGCCTAGACGCGGCGGACGTGCATCGGCCGGGAGCGGCTACGCGTCCGCGTCGCCCCGGCGGCCGGTGGCGTCGTGCAGCTCGTCCGTCTCGGGATCCACGGCGTCGGGCGCCGAGACGTCGGCGTCCTCCGGGATCGAGTGGTCGTGGATCGGGTCCTGCGGCTGGTCGGTCATGCGATCGAGCCTACGCGCGGCCCCGATCGTCAGAGGATGCGCGTGTGCGTCGTGAGCGAGCCGATGCCCTCGACGGAGACCGTGACGGTGCTGCCGTCCTTGAGGAAGATCTGCGGATCGCGCGAGTAGCCGGCGCCGCTCGTCGTGCCCGTGGAGATGAGCGTGCCGGGCAGCAGCGTGGAGGAGGTGGAGAGGTAGGAGACGAGGCGCGCGACCGTGCGGACCATGCCGCTCGTGCGGCCGTCCTGCACCGTCTCGCCGTCGAGCACCGTCGTGATGCGGAGGTCCTGCGGATCCGGCACCTCATCGCGCGTGACGACGACGGGACCCGTGGGGGAGAAGCCGTCGAAGCTCTTGCAGCGGCTCCACTGCTGCTCGGAGAACTGGAGGTTGCGGGCGGTGATGTCGTTGACGACCGTGTAGCCGAAGACGTGGTCGAGCGCGTCGGCCTCCGACACGTCGCGGGCGGCCGTGCCGATGATCACGCCGAGCTCGACCTCGTAGTCGACCTCCTCGCTGAGCGAGCGCGGCCAGCTCGTGGTGCCCTCGTGGCCGGAGAGCGAGTTGGGCCAGAGCGCGAAGACGGTGGGGGCGGAGGCGCTCGTGATGTTGAGCTCCTCGGCGTGCGCGGAGTAGTTGAGGCCCACGGCGTAGACGGCCGGCGGGCGGAGCACCGCGGAGGCGTGCGTGAGGCCGTCCACCGGCGTGGTGCTGGTGCGGCTCGCGACGGCGCGCTCGACGGTGGCGCGGACGCGGGCCATCTCGTCGTCGCCGCGCTCGATGAGGTCCTGGAGGTCGCGCGGGGAGTCGTCGAGCACCTCGTCGAGGAAGAGCGCCTCGCCCTCCGAGACGATCGCGGCCAGTCGGGGGGTCACGCCGTCGTCGGCGAGCAGGTGGGCGAACTTCATGCCACGAGCGTATCGGGCGCGGGCGGACGGGCGCGGTTGCGGTCATAACGTGCATGGGCAGGTCCGCCTCACCTGCGCACGGGCCGTCGCTCAGTCCTCGCGCACGACCTCGTCGGGCGACTTGTCGTGCCGCCACCCGCGCCACGACGCCTGGCGGAGGCGGCCCGTGGAGGTCCACTCGGCGAACTCGACCTCGCCGACGAGACGCGGGGTGATCCAGTGCGCGTCGCGGGCGTCGGCGGCGGGCACGTCGGCGAAGGGGCTCGTCTTCCGCGCGAGCGGGCGGAAGCGGCGGAGGGCGTCGGCGAGGTCGCGCTCGGTGAGGCCCGTGCCGACGCGGCCCGCGTACATGAGGCCGTCGGGGCCGGGGACGCCGACGAGCAGCGAGCCGATGCCGGAGGACCGGCTGCCGGGTCCGGGGCGCCAGCCGCCGACCACCACCTCCTGCGCGCGGTGGTGCTTGATCTTGAGCCAGGCGCTCGACCGGCGGCCCGACTCGTAGGGCGCGTCGACGCGCTTGGCGACGACGCCCTCGAGGCCGAGCTCGCGGCTCGTGGCGAGCGCTCCGTCGAGGTCGCCGTCGAACGCGGGCGGCACCTGGATCCGGCCGCGGCCCGGCGCCCGGACCGCGTCGAGGAGGGCGGCACGGCGCTCCCGGTACGGCTCGTCAACGAGCACGCGGTCGCCGATCGCGAGCGCGTCGAAGAGCATGAGGTGCACGGGCGCGGCCTTCCGGGCACGCGCGATCTCCTTCTCGCCCGTGAGGCCGAGGCGCGTCTGCAGGAGGCCGAAGTCGGGGCGGCCGCCGTCGCCCAGCACCACGATCTCGCCGTCGAGCACCGCGGCGTCGACGGCGAGCTGGTCGGGCAGCTCGGCGAGCTCGGGGAAGGCGGCCGTGAGGTCGACGCCGTTGCGGCTCGTGATGGTCGCCCGGCCGTCCGCGACGACGGTGATCGCACGGTAGCCGTCCCACTTCATCTCGACGGCCCACTCCTCGTCGGGGTCGAGGCCGGCGCCGGTGGCGGCGGTGGCGAGCATGGGCGCGGGGGCGGATGCGGCGCCGCCCTTCCGCCGCGCGCCGACGCGCGTGCGGCCGCCCGCCTTCGCGAGCGCTGCGGGGCGCGCAGGCTTCGGGTGGTGCGCGGCGGGCGCGTCCGCGGGCTCCATCAGGTGGATCAGCCAGTTCGCGTCGGCCTTCCCGTGCCCGCCCGTGTGGATGAGCGCGTACCGTCGCGGCCCGTCGATGCCGGTGCCGTCGCCCCGCCCGTGCAGCGTGGCGATGACCTCCTTGCCATCGCGCCACTTCTCCAGCTCGAAGGTGCCCGCGTCCCAGATGGTGACCTCGCCGCCGCCGTACTCGCCCGCGGGGATCGTGCCCTCGAAGGACCCGTACTCCAGCGGGTGGTCCTCGGTCTGCACCGCGAGGTGGTTCGTGCCGTGCTCGGTGGGCACGCCCTTGGGGAGGGCCCAGCTCACGAGCACGCCGTCGTGCTCGAGCCGGAAGTCCCAGTGCAGCGCGCGGGCGTGGTGCTCCTGGATCACGAAGGAGCGGCCATCGCTGGGCGCGGGCGCGTCGGCGGGCACGGGCTCGCTCGTCTTCGCGGCGTCGCGCTTCGACCGGTAGGTCGCGAGCCGGTCGTCGGCGGCGTCGGACGGCTCCCTCCGCGCGAAGCCCGCGAGCCGCTCGCGCGTCGGCTCCAGGCTCTCGCGGTGGCCCGCCTCGACGGGGGCGAGCGGATCCTCGCGCTTCCGCATCCGCGCGACCACCTCGTCCAGCTCCAGGTGCCGGAGCGTCGGCGACGCGAGCTCGCGCCAGGTGCGCGGCACGGCGACCGTCGGCCGGGAGCGCCCGCGCAGCGAGTACGGCGCCACCGTCGTCTTGTTGGGGTTGTTCTGGCTCCAGTCGACGAGCACCTTGCCCTGCCGCAGCGCCTTCCTCATGTCGCTCACGACGAGGTCGGGATGGTCGGCCTCGAGCGCGCGCGCCAGCTCGTGCGCGACCTCGGAGATCGCGTCCGCGTCGTGGCTGCCGTCGAGGGCGGCGTACAGGTGGATGCCCTTGGACCCGCTCGTCACCGGGTACGGCTCGAGGCCCATGTCGCGGAGGATCGCGCGGGCCGCCGTCGCGACCTCGACGCACTCGGGGAGGCCGGCGCCCGGGCCCGGGTCGAGGTCGAGCACGAGCCGGTCGGGCCGCCGCTCGTCGCCCGTGCGGCCGAACCGCCACTGCGGCACGTGCAGCTCGAGCGCCGCGATCTGCCCGAGCCAGGTGAGCGTCGCGACGTCGCCGACGAGCGGGTAGTCGTTCGCGTGGTCGCGGTGCTGGATCGCCCGCCGCTGCACCCAGTCGGGCGTGTGCGCGTCGAGGTCCTTCTGGAAGAACATCTTCCCCGGCGCCTCGTCGGTGCCGACGCCGTCGACCCAGCGCTTGCGGGTCACGGGCCGGTCGCGGAGGTGCGGGAGCATGTGCGGCGCGACGGCGGCGTAGTACGCGATGACGTCGCCCTTGGTCGTTCCGGTGGCCGGGTACAGCACCTTGTCGAGGTTCGTGAGCGTGATCCGCCGCCCCTCGACCTCCACCTGCTGCTTCGCGCCCGCCATCGCTCCAGCATGGCCCCGCGGGTGTTCACTCGACCCATGAGAGCCATCTGGAAGGGCGCCGTCACCTTCGGCCTCGTCAACGTGCCCGTGAAGGTCTACAGCGCGACGCAGGACCACGACGTGCCGCTGCACCAGGTGCACGACGCCGACGGCGGGCGGATCCGCTACCAGCGCCGTTGCGAGGTGTGCGGCAAGGTCGTCGACTACGCCCACATCGATAAGGCGTTCGACGACGGGGACCGCACCGTCGTGATCACCGAGGAGGACCTCTCCGCGCTGCCGGAGGAGAAGAGCCGCGAGATCGACGTCGTGGAGTTCGTGCCGAGCGACCAGGTCGATCCCGTGATGCTCGACCGCAGCTACTTCCTCGAGCCCGACTCCTCGAGCCCCAAGTCGTACGCGCTGCTGCGCCGCACGCTGCAGGAGACGGACCGCACGGCGATCGTGCACGTCACGCTCCGCCAGCGCACCCGGCTCGCGGCGCTCCGCGTGCGCGGCGACGTGCTCATGTTGCAGACGCTGCTCTGGGACGACGAGGTGCGCGAGGCCGACTTCCCGTCGCTCGACGCGGCACCCAAGGTCTCGCCGCGGGAGCTGAAGATGTCGGCGCAGCTCGTGGAGGGGTTCGCGGAGGACTTCGACCCGTCGAAGTTCAGCGACGAGTACCAGGAGCAGCTGAAGACCCTCATCGACGCGAAGCTCGCGCAGGGCGACTCGCTCGACACCGACGCGACGTTCGGCGAGGGGGACGCGGACGACGACGAGGGCGAGGGCGGCGAGGTCCTCGACCTCATGGACGCGCTGAAGCGGAGCATCGAGCGGAGCCGGGGCGGGGGATCCGCGGCGAAGAAGGCGGCGGCGCGGAAGAAGGCACCCGCGGGGAAGACGGCGGCGACGGGGAAGACGAAGGCATCCGGCGGCAGCGCGGACCAGGCGGCCGAGAAGTCGGTCCCGGAGAAGAAGTCCGCCAAGAAGCCAGCGGCGAAGAAGTCCGAGCCGAAGGGATCCGCCGCCGAGCGGAAGAGCGCGTAGCCGTAGCACGCGGCGGGCGTCCGCGCGATCCGGAGCCGACCGGGCCCGGACGCGCCTACGCTCGAGGTGATCGCGGTCCCATCCGCGGAGACGACGCCACGAGGAGCCCCATGACCGACGCGAAGAGCGCATCCCGCACGATCCTCATCATCGTCCTGGGTGCGCTGGTCGCATCGCTCGGCGCGCTCGCCGCGGGTCTGGCGGCGCAGGGAGCATCGCTCATCGCGATCGGGAGCATCATCGCGATGGCCCTCGTGCTCCTCGTCGTCGTCGGCGGGCTGGGGGCGTCGGGCCGGCGCCGGCGCACGCGCTGACGGATCGGGCGGATCAGCCGGCCGCCGGCATGCCGTCGGTCATGACGCGCCAGAGGTGCAGGGTCGCGTAGGAGCGCCACGGCGACCACGCGGCGGCGCGGGCGTCGAGGGCGCGCGCCTCGTCCGGCAGGCCCAGGGCGGCGGCCCCGCGGCGGACGATGAGGTCGCCGGAGAGCAGGATGTCCGGCTCGCCGAGCGCGCGCATCGCGACGTAGTCGGCCGTCCACGGTCCGACACCGTGGAACGCGACGAGCGCGGCCCGGAGCTCCGCGCGCGGCATGCCGCGCTCGATCACGAGCTCGCCGCTCTCGAGCGCCTCGGCGATGCGGATCAGCGTGGCCGTGCGCCGGGCGGGCCCGCGGAGGAGCTCGGCGCCGTCGCGGGCGATGCGGGTGGCGGTCGGCGGCAGGCGGGTCACGGATCCGTGCGCGACGGACGCGGGCAGGTCCTCGCCGAGGTCCGCGGTCATGCGGCCGTGGGTGGCGCGGGCGCTGGCGACGGAGATCTGCTGGCCGACGACGGTGCGGAAGAGCGTGGAGCACGGATCCAGCGTGCCGGGGATCCGCAGGCCGGGGGTCGCGCGCACGGCGGCGGCCAGCGCGGGGTCGCGGGCGAGGTCGGCGTCGATGCGGGCGGCGTCCACGTCGAGGCCGAGCAGGCGGCGCGTGCCGGCGAGGAGCTCGGCGGCGTCGGCGGCGTGCTCGACGCGGGTGGTGACCTCGACGCGCGTGACGGCGTCGGCGCTCAGGGCGGTGGCGTCGTCCGCGTCGAGCAGCCGCACGGTCACCGTCCCCGCGCCGTGCGCGAGCCGCGCTGACTGCGTGAAGGACGTGTCGTCGCCCTCCTCAGCGCCCGTGACCGCGTGCCAGGAGAGGAAGCGGATCACGCCGCCGCCGTCGAAGGGACCGCGGACCTCGAGCACCGTGCGGTCGACGTGCGCGGCGGCGCCGGGGGAGTCCATGCGCCCAGCCTGCCCGACGCCCCCGACCGCGGCCGGCGCGCGACCTAGGGTGGATCGCATGATCGACGACGACGTGATCCGCACCCCTCCGACGCCCGCCACCGCCGACGCCATCCGCGCGGAGCTCGTCGCGGCCCTCGGCGACGTCGTCGCCACCGACGCGGCCTCCCTCGAGGACGCGCGCAGCGACCGCTCCGGCTACCGCAGCCCCGCGGATCCGATCGCCGTCGTGCGCGCGACCGAGGTCGAGCACGTGGTCGCCACCTTGCGCATCGCGAGCGCCACCGGCACGCCCGTCGTCACGCGCGGCGCCGGCACGGGCCTCGCGGGCGGCGCAACGGCGTCCGCGGGCGAGATCGTGCTGTCGGTGCGCGGCATGGACCGGATCCTCGAGGTCAGCGAGGCCGACGAGCTCGCGGTCGTGGAGCCCGGCGTCCTCAACGACGACCTCAACGCCCGGCTCGCCCCGCTCGGCCTCTGGTACTCGCCGGATCCCGCGAGCAAGGCGATCTCCACCATCGGCGGCAACATCGCCACCAACGCGGGCGGCCTGCTGTGCGCCAAGTACGGCGTGACCCGCGAGGCCGTCCTCGCGCTCACGGTCGTGCTCGCCGACGGCCGCGTGGTCGACACCGGCCACCGCACCGTCAAGGGCGTCACGGGCTACGACCTCACGGCGCTCATGATCGGCTCGGAGGGCACGCTCGGCGTCATCGTGCGCGCGACCGTGCGGCTCCGCCCGCTGCCGACCGCGACGCCGTCGACCGTCGCCGCGTTCTTCCCCGACGCCACGGCGGCGGCGGCGTCCTCCGCGATCACCGCCGCGCGCATCCGGCCGGCGGCGATGGAGCTCATCGACGCCGGTGCGCTCGAGGCCATCGACGCGTTCCTCGGCACCGACCACTCCACGCGCGGATCCGCCCACCTCCTCGTGCGCTGCGACGGTCCCGACGCCGCCGACGAGGCCGCGCGCGTCGTCGAGGTCGTCGTCGCCGGCGGCGGCACGGCCGACGTGACCGACGACGCCGGGGAGGGCGAGCGCCTCCTCGCGATCCGCCGCGCGTTCCACCCGGCGCTCGCCGCCCGCGGCCGCGTGCTCATCGAGGACGTCGCCGTGCCGCGGTCGCGCCTCGCCGACATGCTCGCGCGCATCCGGGAGATCGAGCGCGAGACGGGCCTGCGGATCCCGACGGTCGCGCACGCGGGCGACGGCAACCTGCACCCCAACTTCTGCATCCCCGAGGACCCGACCACGCCCGACGGCGACGCGACCGGCATCCCCGACGACGTGTGGCGCGCGGCCGACCTCCTCTTCCGCGCCGCCGTCGACCTCGGCGGCACGCTCACGGGCGAGCACGGCGTGGGCCTGCTCAAGCGGCGCTGGCTCGCCGACGAGCTGGGCGACGACGTCATGGGGCTGGCCGCCGGGATCCGCCGCGTCTTCGACCCGCAGGGCATCCTCAACCCCGGCAAGGCGGCCTGACCGGCCCGCGTCGCGCCCCGCGTGTCCGCGTGCGACGCCGCCCCGGACGGCCGCCGACCCCGCCAGTAGGCTGGCGAGGCCGATCCGCCGAAGAGAGGGCCGTCGTGACCGACCCGTCCGTCCCCGTGACCGTCCACCGTCCCTCACCGGCCTCCCCGCCGCCGTCCATGGAGCTGCCGACGGCGCACGCGCCCTCGCGCATCACCGCGTCGGCCGTGCTCGGCGTCGTGGGCGTCGCCGTCCTGCTGCTCGTCGGACTCGTCGTCGCCGCGTACCTCGTGCTCAGCCTCGGGATCCAGGCCGTCGCGATCTGCGCCCTCCTCGCCCTCATCCCGCTCGCCGGCGTGCTCCTCGCCATCCGCTGGGTCGACCGCTGGGAGCCCGAGCCTCGGCTGGCCCTGCTGTTCGCGCTGCTGTGGGGCGCCGCCGCGTCCGTGGCGATCGCGCTCCTGTTCGACCTCGTCGCGCAGTACGCGCGCCTCGCGATCGGCGTGCCCACGCGCTACACGGAGTTCCTGCAGCTCGCCGTCCAGGCGCCCGTCGTCGAGGAGAGCGCGAAGGCGATCGGACTGCTCCTCATCTTCTGGGTCGCGCGCCGACACTTCGACGGGCCGGTGGACGGCGTCGTCTACGGCGCGACCATCGCGGCCGGCTTCGCCTTCACGGAGAACATCGTCTACTTCGGCGGCCCGCTCGTCTCCGGCACGACCGGCACGCTCGTCGGCACCTTCGTGCTGCGCGGCCTGTTCTCGCCCTTCGCGCACGTGACCTTCACCATGATCACCGGCATCGCCATCGGCTACGGCGCCCGCCGCGGGCCGGGCGCCGCGCTCGGGTTCGGCGCGATCGGGCTCGTCGGCGCCATCGTGCTGCACGCCCTCTGGAACACGGGCGTCACGATCACGGGCGACTTCCTCTCCTTCTACGTGCTGCTGCAGGTGCCGATCTTCGCGTTCCTCGTGACCGTCGTGATCCTCCTGCGCCGCTACGAGATCCACCTCACGCGCCGCCGCCTCCGCGAGTACGCGGCCGTCGGCTGGTTCATGCCCGCCGAGGTCGAGATGCTGAGCACGTGGCAGGGGCGCCGTCGCGCACGGCTCTGGGCGCGCACGCGCGGCGGCGACGCGGGACGCGCGATGGGCCTGTTCACGCGGGACGCGACGCGGCTCGCGTTCGCGCGCCAGCGCATGCTCTCGGAGCGGCCCGCGGCGTCCGGCCGGTCGGAGGCCGGGCACCTCGACGACGAGCGGCGCCTGCTGCGCGCCGTGACCGAGCACCGCGAGGCGCTCCTGCGCGGCGGTCGACGCTAGCCGCCGGGCGTCGCGGCCGACGCCCGCACCCGTCCGGTGTCGCCGGTCGCGAGTAGCGTCGGACGCACCACACGAGGAGGCACCACCATGAGCGATGCGAACCAGGACACCACCGGCGGCGACGAGAAGGAGATGCTCGGCTCCTCCACCCCCACGCCGCCGCAGAGCGCCGAGAAGGACCCGAGCACGTGGGTCACGGGCGACGAGCCGATGACGGGCGCGCAGCGCAGCTACCTCGACTCGCTCGCCACGCAGGCCGGCGAGGAGATCCCCGCCGACCTCAACAAGGCCGAGGCGAGCGAGCAGATCGAGCGCCTGCAGGAGAAGAAGGACACGGCGTCGCCGCAGTCGGACGACGCGAGCTGATCGCCGCATGACGGAGACGGACGGGCGCCGCACGGGCGCCCGTCCGTCGTCGCGTGACGCGGGGGCGCACGCAGGGGGAGGCATCGCATGAGGGAGGACGCATGACCACGCTGGTCGGTTACGTCCGCGTCGCGCGCTCCGAGGAGGCGTACCAGGACCAGG
Source organism: Clavibacter michiganensis subsp. insidiosus (assembly GCF_002240565.1). Taxonomy (GTDB): domain Bacteria; phylum Actinomycetota; class Actinomycetes; order Actinomycetales; family Microbacteriaceae; genus Clavibacter; species Clavibacter insidiosus. Next base: position 1,345,217 of record NZ_MZMO01000001.1, read on the forward strand.
TCGACGCCCTCGATGCGGCCGGCTGCGAGCGCATCTTCGTCGACGTCGCCGGCGGTCGCCGGGCCCCGCGCCCCGGCCTGCAGGACGCGCTCGACTACCTCCGCGAGAACGACGAGCTGCTCGTCGTGAGCCTCGACCGGCTGGGGCCGGGCACGGCCGACGTCGTCCGGATCCTCAACGGGCTCGAAGCGCGCGGCATCGCCTTCCGCGCCATCCGCGACGGGCTGGAGGCCGGCACCGCCGCCGGCCGCGGGCTGTTCGCGGCCACCCTCGCGCTCGCGACCGTGGAGGCGACGACGGAGGCGGAGAAGCACCGCCGCCGGTCGGCCGCGCCGGCCGAGAGCTCCGCTCCCGAGGCCCCGGCGACGCCGGCCGCGCCCGCCCTCCCGTCGCTGCCCAAGGGCATCACGCGGCGGAAGCTGCAGATCGCGGTCGAGGAGCGCTCGAAGGGCCGCGACACCGCGGAGATCGCGCGCGTCCTCGACGTGAGCGAGCGCGTCGTCACGCGCGCGCTGGCGTGGGCCGAGTCCGGCCGCCAGGGCGGGCTGCGACCCTGAGCCCAACCCCCAGCAGCGACGCCTGGTTACCAGCTCTTGATGACGTAGGGGTCGTCACTCGGAGCGATGCTCGATCCTGACTGATGGTCTGTCACCACGCACGCCCTGGTGTAGGTCGTTGCGCTCCAGGAGAAGGCCTTGCCTGCTGAACCCAGCTCCGCATATTGCGCTGTGAGGCCGTCCGGGACGACATAGGCGACGGTGGCCCCCTCAGTGATGGTCTTCATGACTCCGAGCGTCACGCCTGCGGTCACGCTGGCGGACGCGACGACCGCATCAGCTGTGACGGTTCCGGAAGTCGAGACATCGGCACCAGTACTCGACGTCTGGCCCGCCGATATGGTGATCGTCGCTCCACCATCTCCGTACGCCCGAAGATTCCCCGGGACGTAGACGTCAGACACATTCGTCACGGCTATGTCGGGGCCGTCACCGGAGCATTCCGAGTCGATGCCGTAATTAGCTGCTTGGGCTGCTGTTCCGCTGAGAAGCAGCATGGCGCAGCAGGCGATGCCGGCAGTCGCGGCGATGCCGATAGTTGTCCTTTTCGATGTGTCTCACTCCGTCGTATAGAAGGTGGATGCCCAGAAATCGCCGTCTGCAGGAAAGTCGGCCGCGAGGGTCGTCTGCCCCTGGCGGTCATCCAGCGGGACGGCGAACACCGCTGCCTCATCCACGCCACAACTGGTTCCCACAGTGTTCGGATGTTCTTGCTGAATCGTGATGCGGAATTCGTCGGAGCCGGAGCATCTCGCTGTGACGATGATCTGCTTCGTGGCCGGGTCGGTGGAGGCCGGCACTGTCACGGTGATGTCGCCCGCGTCAGCACGGACACTCGCCGCGCCATTTTGACCCGGTTCGATCAGTATCGCTCCGCCGTCACGGCGCGAGAAGTCTCCCGCCGCTTCCCGCATCTCGTATGCCCTATTCACGGCTGCGTGCAGGGCTGCAAATTTGGCCGCATCCTCTGGCGAGGCGGTCGCGGCGTTCGCTTCCGTCTTCTGATCCGAGTCGCGATGCGTCGCACTGCTCGAGCATCCGGCGGTGAGCGGGGCGGAGAGGACGAGAACGGCAACCACCGCGACGCGACGCGGCGTCCGTGCGGTGTCGGGAGGATGCATGGGCTTGTCGGCTCCAGACAGTCGCTGATCGGGTCTTCGACGACCTAGAGCGTAGGGTCGCCTGCTGTGGCCCGGGGCCTCGTCCGCAGGCGGCGCCTGTGTCCGCCCTCAGGACGCGTGTCGCGGAATCGGCGCGGGCGGCTGACGGCTCGGATGACCGCCCGCGCACCGCCGCCTCCTACTTCTTCTTCGTCAGCGCGGATCCCTTGTGGGCCGCGGTCTTGCCGGACTTGTCGCTCTCCACGATGTACGCGGGCTCGTCGCTCGACGCGGTGAAGTGCTGCCCGTCGTGCTGGAAGTCCTTCGTCTTCTCCTCGACGACCTTCCCGTGGGTCTCGCCCTGGGGCGTGTTCCAGGTGACGTGGTCGCCCTTCTTGAGCTCCGCCATCAGATCGTCGCCACCGATCCGGAGTCGACGCGGTAGTTGGATCCGTTCACGAACGACGCGAGGTCGGAGCAGAGGAACGCGACCACGTTGGCGACCTCGGCGGGCTCGCCGCGGCGCTTCAGCTCCATGTAGGGGCGCTCCTCGTCGAGGAACGACTCGATCGCGTCGTCCGTCGAGGTCCCCAGCTGGTCGGCGCGCTTCTCCATCATCGCGTCGGTCATGGGCGTGTGGATGAAGGCGGGCGAGACCGCGTTCACGAGCAGGCCCTCCTTCGCGTAGCTGCGCGAGAGGCCCTTCGACAGCGCGAGGATCCCGGCCTTGGCGGCGCAGTAGGGGAGCTCGTCGTCGTACGGCTGCACGGCGTCCTCGGAGGCGAGGAACACGATCCGGCCCCAGCCGCCCTTCCGCAGCGACGGGAGGAACTGCTTCACGAGCCGCACGGGTCCCAGGAGGTCGACCTCGATGGTGTTCGTCCAGCCCTCGTCGTCGATCTCGTGGAAGAGGCCCTGCGCGCCGGTGATGCCGGCGGACTGCACGAGGATGTCGATGTCGCCGACCGCCTCCTGCACCTTCTCGCGCAGCGCCGCGAGCGACTCGACGCTCGTCACGTCGGCCGCGAACGCGTGCACGCGGTCGCCGCCGTCGAGCTGCGCGGCGGCCTCGTCGAGCGATCCCTGGTCCTGGTCGCTCAGGACGACGGTCGCGCCCTCGCTGAGGAGGATGCGGGCGGTCTCCCACCCGATCCCCGAGTCGGCTCCCGTGATGAGCGCGGTCTTCCCTGTGATGCCGAGATCCATCTCGGTCTCCTTCACTGCCCCGCGAGGGGCATCGTGGTGTGGTCTGCCGTGCCCTCCCGGACACGACGAGGGCCGCACCTGGCGGCGCGGCCCTCGGGTCGTGATGTGCGTGCTGCTCGCGCTACTCGGCGGCCGAGCCGACGCGGCGGTTCTCCGCGGAGACCATCCACGCGTACTGCTCGAGGGCGGTGATGAAGCCGTGGAGCAGGTCCGCGGTGGTCGGGTCCTCCTCGTCGACGTCGTCGTGGACCTCGCGCATGGTGTGCACGGCGGCCTCGAGGCGCTGGGTCACGAGGTCGACGGTCTCGGCCGTGTCGACCTCGCCCTGCGGGTACTCGGGGAGCGTCGTGGTCTCGGCGACGGTGTCGCTGCGGCCGTCCGGCGTGGCGTGCAGGGCGCGCATGCGCTCGGCCAGGTCGTCGCTGAACTCGCGCGCCGAGTCGATGATCTCGTCGAGCTGGAGGTGGAGGTCGCGGAAGTTCTTGCCGACGACGTTCCAGTGCGCCTGCTTGCCCTGGATGTGCAGCTCGATGAGGTCGACGAGCACCTTCTGCATGTTCTCGTGCAGCTGCTCGGAGGCCGTGAAGCCCCGCTCGACGTTCTGCCGCTTCGTCTTCTTGGAGCCCTCGGGCTGGGTGGCCTTCGCGGATGCGCTGGTGGGGCGTTCGACGGTCGTGGTCATGTGCGACTCCTCGTTCTGTTCGTTCGTGGGGTCGGGGGTTCCCGATCCGTGCGGGGCGGCGTCCGGTGGGACGGGGCCCCGCGGGCCGGGCGCGCTCGCGCACGTCATCCGGCCGCTCCTCGACGGTACGCCCGCCGCTTCGTCACCGCACGAACGATGAGGGCGCTCACAGTCGGCGCTCAGCGTCGTCCCTCATCCCTTCGCTCCACGGACGGCCCGCGCTCCCGGTGCTTGGCTGGGTCCATGACCGCCATGACGTCCGACCTCCGCGTCCTGCGCGACGCCCGCGCGATCCTCGTCGAGAGCCTCTGGTGGGATCCCGCCGGCGACGTGATGTGGAACGACATCACCTCGGGCACCCTGCACCGGAGCCCGTGGACGGGCGCGGCCGACGGATCCGACGACACCGTCCTCGAGCTGCCGCCGCCGCTCGCGTCCTTCCAGCCGGCCGACGACGGCGGCTACGTCGCGGGCCTCGGCGACCGGATCGTGCTCGTCGACCGGGAGGGCCGGATCACGCGCGAGCTCGCCCGGGTCGAGCACGCGCACGGCGGCATCCGCATGAACGAGGGGAAGGTCGACCCCGCCGGCCGCTTCGTCATCGGCTCCATGGACGTCACCGACGGCGAGCCCGACGCGGCGGTCTACTTGATCGACGGATCCGGCACCCTGCGCACGCTCCTCGGCGGCTTCGCGGTCACCAACGGCTTCGAGTGGACCGACGGCGGCCGCACCATGGTCCTCGCCGACACCGGGCAGCAGACCGTGTACCGCGCGCCGTACTCGGCCGACGGCGAGCTGGGCGAGCTCGAGCACTGGATCCACGGCGAGATGAGCGACGGCCTCACCCTCGACGCCGACGGCTACGCGTGGAACGGGATCTACGGCGCGGGCAAGGTGATCCGCTGGGCGCCCGACGGATCGAAGGACCTCGAGATCGCGATCCCGGCGCCGAACGTCACCTCGGTGGCCTTCGCGGGACCGGATCTCCGCACCCTCGTCATCGGCACCGCCCGCGAGAACCTCACGGAGGAGCAGCTCGAGGAGCACCCGCTCTCCGGCGGCGTCTTCGCCATCGACACCGCCGTGTCCGGCCGTCCGGTGAACGTCTTCCGCACCGTGGTCGACGGAGCTCCACGGGCGTAGCGTCGAGGAGGCCGTCCGACCGGGCGGCGACACTCTCACGAGGAGGAACGCACATGACCGGAGAGAGCATCCAGGGCCGCACGGTGGCCTTCCTGCTGACGGACGGCTTCGAGCAGGTCGAGCTGACGGAGCCGTGGAAGGCCGTGCAGGAGGCCGGCGGGAAGCCCGTCCTCGTGTCCCCGAAGTCGGACACCGTGCAGGGCCTGAACCACATCGACAAGGCCGACACGTTCGACGTGGACGTGCAGGTGAAGGACGCCGACGCGGCCGACTACGACGGCCTCGTGCTGCCCGGCGGCGTCGTGAACGCGGACGACCTCCGCGTCGACGCCGACTCGGTCGCCTTCGCCAAGGCGTTCTTCACCGCGGGCAAGCCCGTCGCGTCCATCTGCCACGCGCCGTGGATCCTCATCGAGGCCGGCGTGGTCAACGGCCGCCGCATGACCTCCTACCCGACCCTCGCCACCGACCTCCGCAACGCGGGCGCCGAGTGGGTCGACGAGGAGGTCGTGGTCGACAGCGGCTTCGTCACGAGCCGCAACCCCGACGACCTGCCCGCGTTCAACGCGAAGCTGATCGAGGAGATCGCCGAGGGCGAGCACGACGAGCAGCACGCCTGACCCGTCCGCCTGACCCGCGCGGACAGCCGCGCGCCTAGGGTGAGGGCGTGACCACGCCCTCACCCGACGCGCGCTTCCGCCAGACCACGCCCGCGCCACGCGCCGTCCGCATCGCCGGGCTCGTGATCGCCGTGGCCGGCCTCGTGGTCCTGGTCGCCAGCGGGGGCGGTGCGCTCGGCGTCGTCGTCGCCGTCCTGCTGGTGGCTGTCGGCGCCGTCGTCGGCTCGCTCCGGATCCGCATCACGCTCGACCCGGACGACGTCGAGGTGGCGCTCGTGCCGCTGAGGCGCATCCGGATCCCGTACTCCGCCATCGCGGACTGCACGGTCGTCGACCACCTCCGGCCGCGGACCGTCGGCGGCATCGGCGTGCGGTCCCTCCCCGGCGGCGGCGCGGCCATCCTGCTCGACGCCGGGCCCGCGGTCGCGATCGAGGCGGCCGACGGCACGCGCCACCTCGTCCGCAGCACGTTCCCGCGGGAGGCGGCCACGCGGATCCGCGACCGGGCGGCCACCGCTCCGCTCGCGCCGCCCGTCGCCGACGACCCGGAGGATCCGGCCGCGACCACCGCCTAGGCTCGTCGCGTGACCACCGCACCCCCCGCCGCACGCCGTCCCCGCACCTCCCGCCCCGTCGTCGTGGCGCTCGCGGGCGTCGTGGTGGTCGTGGGCTTCGTCCTCGACCAGCTCAGCAAGCGGTGGGCGGTCGACGCCCTCGGCGGCGGCGAGACCATCCCGCTGTTCCCGACCGCGCGCTTCGCGCTCGTCTACAACCCGGGCGTCTCCTTCGGCATGGGCGCCGAGGTGGGGCCGCTGCTCACCGTCGGGATCATGGCGCTGGCGCTCGGCCTCGCCGTGTGGGTCGGGTGGCAGATCCGCCATCGCGCCTCGCTGCTGCAGGTGCTGCTGCTCTCGGCCGTGCTCGCGGGCGCGCTCGGCAACCTCTTCGACCGGATCACCCGCGCCGAGGACGGGCCGCTGTCGGGACACGTCGTCGACTTCATCGCCGTCGAGTGGTTCGCGGTCTTCAACGTGGCCGACATCCTCACGGTCTGCGGCATGATCGCGTGGGCCCTCACGACCGTGTTCGGGCGCGACCACGCGGCCGACGCGCGGGACGCCGACGCGGACGACGAGGCCGTCGCCTCGCCCGCCGACGCCGGATCCGCGCCCACCGACCGCGCCTGACGCCCCCGGCGTAGCGTGAGGGGATGACCACGATCCCCACACTGGAACTGTCCGACGGGAACCGCATCCCCGCCATCGGCCTCGGCACCTACGGGTTGGACGACGACCCGGGCGCCGAGCTCGTGTCCGGCGCGATCGGCGCCGGCTACCGCCTCCTCGACACGGCCCTCAACTACGGCAACGAGGCCGCGGTGGGCGAGGGGATGCGCCGCTCCGGCGTGCCCCGCGAGGAGCTCTTCCTCACCACCAAGCTGCCCGGCCGCCACCACGGCTACGACGAGACGCTCGCGTCCTTCGAGGAGTCGCGCGCGTCGCTCGGCGTCGACTACGTGGACCTGTACCTCATCCACTGGCCCAACCCGAGCGTGGACAGGTACGTCGACAGCTGGCGCGCGTTCATCGAGCTGAAGGAGCGCGGCCTCGTCCGCTCCATCGGCGTCTCGAACTTCACGCCCGCGCACCTCACGCGCCTGCAGGAGGAGACCGGCGTGCTGCCCGTCGTCAACCAGGTGGAGCTGCACCCGACGTTCGCGCAGGCGGAGCTGCGCGCGTTCCACGCCGAGCACGGCATCGTGACGGAGAGCTGGTCGCCGCTCGGCACCCGCGAGCAGCTCATGAAGGACCCTGCCGTCGTCGCCGCTGCCGAGGCGCACGGCGTCACGCCGACCCAGGCCGTGCTGCGCTGGCACGTCCAGTCGGGCGCGCTGCCGATCCCGCGGTCGACGGATCCCGAGCGCCAGCGCCAGAACCTCGACGTCTTCGGCTTCGAGCTCACGGAGGAGGAGGTGCGCGCGATCGGCTCCGGCCCGCAGTCGCGCCTCTGGGACGGCGACCCGGACACGCACGAGGAGATGTAGGGCCCTCCGTCCACGCGCGGCCGTCGTGTCCCACCCGGGGCGCGGCGGCCGCGTCGCGTGCGGGGCGGTCAGCGACCGAGCAGCGCGGGGATCCCGAGCACCACGACGCCGCCGACGAGGCACGCGGCCGCGGCCGCGACGAGCACGCCGACCCACAGGATCCCCGGCAGGTGCGTGAGCCGCCCGAGCTGGTCGGCGTCGGACGCGCCGCCGCCGCGTCGCGAGCGCGACCGCTGTAGCTCGAGCGTCGCCCGGAGCGCGCCCAGCAGGAGGAACAGCGCGAGGGCGTGCGCCGCGACGCCCTGCACGACGATCGGCGCGGCGCCCGCGATCACGCCGACCACGACGCCGGCCACGAGGCACGACCACAGCCCGAACCAGTTGCGCACCTGGATCACGACGAGCGCGAGCAGCAGCAGCCACAGCCAGAGGACGGCGGCCGAGCGCCCGGATCCGGCGAGCCAGGCGGCGCCGAGACCCGCGAGCGCGGGCGCCGGGTAGCCCGCCAGAAGGGTGACGACCATGCCCGGCCCGCGCGGCCGGCCGACGCTCACGGTGAGGCCCGAGGTGTCCGAGTGCAGCCGGATCCCCGCGAGCCGCCGCCCGCTCAGCGTCGCCGCGAGCCCGTGCCCGCCCTCGTGCACGATCGTCACGGCATGGCGCGTGAACCGCCACGCGGCGGGCACGAGCACGAGCACCGCGGCGAGCGCGACGGCGACGAGCGCGGGTGCCGTCTCCAGCGGCGCCTCGACGGAGGTCGCGCGCGCGACGACGTCGCGGATGATCTCGACGGGGTCCATGTGCTCCTCGGGTCGGCGGCGATGCGAGCGTCGTGCGGGGAGCGCCCAGCCCACCACATCCGCCTGGCGGATCGCCGCCGCCCGGCCACCGACTACCGTTGTCGGGTGCCCGAGACCCCCGCATCCGACCTCGTCCGCTCCCTGCTGCTCACCGTCCCCGACTTCCCGCAGCCGGGGATCCTCTTCCGCGACCTCACGCCCGTCCTGGCCGACGGCGCCGGCCTCCGCGCCGTGGTCGACGACCTGGTGGCAGCCGGTGGCCCCGTCGACGCGGTCGCGGGCGTCGAGGCGCGCGGCTTCCTGCTCGCCGCGGCCGCCGCCTACGCGTCCGGCGTCGGCACGCTCGCGGTCCGCAAGGCCGGCAAGCTGCCCGGCGAGGTGCTCCGCGAGACGTACGCGCTCGAGTACGGCGAGGCCGCCATCGAGCTGCACCCGGGTCAGCTGGCGCCCGGATCCCGGGTCCTGCTCCTCGACGACGTCCTGGCGACGGGCGGCACCCTCGAGGCCGCCGCCCGCCTGCTGGAGCGCGCGGGCTACGAGGTCGCCGGCATCGGCGTCGTGCTGGAGCTCGCGGACCTCGGCGGCCGCGCGCGCCTCGCGGGCCACGAGGTGCACGCGATCCTGTCGCTCTGACCGCTCAGACGGATCAGCGCCAGAGCCGCCGCGTCGCGATCTCCGCGCCCTGCGCCAGGCTCTCCAGCTTCGCCCACGCGATCTGCGGGTGGATCCGCCCGCCGAGCCCGCAGTCCGTCGACGCGATCACGCGCTCCCGGCCCACGAGCCGCGCGTAGCGCTCGATGCGGTCGGCCACGAGCTCCGGGTGCTCGACCACGTTCGTCGCGTGCCCGACCACGCCCGGCACGATGAGCTTCCCGTCGGGCAGCTCCACGTCCTCCCACACGCGCCACTCGTGCTCGTGCCGCGCGTTCGCGCCCTCGAACGAGTACGCGCCCGCGTCGATGTCGAGCATCGTCCGCACGATGTGGCGGAACTCGATGTCGGTCGTGTGCGGCCCGTGCCACGACCCCCAACACAGGTGGAAGCGGATCTTCTCCTGCGGCAGCCCGCGCAGCGCGTGGTTGAGCGCCTCCACCCGGATCCGCGTGAACGCCACGTAGTCCTCCACGCTCGGCTCCGGGTTGATCTGGTCCCAGTTCTCCGCGATGGACGGGTCGTCGATCTGCAGCACGAGCCCCGCGTCGATGATTGCGACGTACTCCTCGCGCATCGCGTCGGCGCACGCCCAGATGAACTCCTCCTCGGTCGCGTAGTGCAGGTTGCCGATGCGGGAGGCGCTGCCGGGGGAGAGGGAGGTGAGGAAGCCCTCCTCGTAGCCGTTCGCGGCCAGCCCGGCCCTCAGGTGCGCGATGTCGGCCTGGATCGCGGCGTGCCCCGTGTAGGAGACCGGCCCGGTGGCGCTCGGGAACTCGATGGGGGCGTCTCCCACGGTGATGCCGCTCGACGGATCCCGGTACGCGTCGGCGAAGATCGTCCAGTCGCGGCGGTCGGGGAAGGTCGTCAGCCGCACGTCGCCCGGCGAGCTGCGCACGGGCTCCGAGGAGAACGGGCCGCCGGGCACGAGCTCGAGCCCGCTCAGGCGCTGGAACGAGTACGACCACCAGGCGCCGTAGTCGATGGCGCTCGACATGGCCTTGCCGTACTCGCCGTCGCCGGGGACGGTGATCCCGACCTCGCGCTGGCGGGCGACGAGGCCGTCGACCGCGTCGGCGAGCACGGCGTCGAGGCCGTCGTCGGCCGGGGCCGACGCGTCGCCGCCCGCGATGGCGGCCTTCCGCGCCTCGGCGCGCGCCGCGTTGGCGGCGATGAGCGCGTCCGTCCGCGGCAGGCTGCCGGCGTGGGACGTCTGGATCCGGTCGGTGCTGTCGAGCATGGGGACCTCCGCGGGTCTCTCGTGCCGTCGGGCGGCCTCGCACGACCGCCCGCGGCGAGCGGGAACTGATCGCAGGCGGTGTCCGGCCGCGGATGCGGGTGGGACGCGAGGCTTCGCGGGATGCGCTGCACGCACATGGTCCCATCGGGTCATCCCCGAGGACGGGTCCGCCGCAACATGGCGTCACGGAACCGGCACCTCCGGCGGATCCGGCGCGCAGGGGCCGGCCCGGATGATGGACGGATGCTCCTCCGCCACCCCGTCCTCGGAACCGCCACGGCCCTGTACCTCGGCCTGGTCGCGTGGATCACGCTGTCGCCGGAGCCCTACGACCGCCGCATCGACGGCTACCTCTTCCGCGCCCTCCGCGCCCTGCACCGGCACGACGGCACGTCGTGGATCACGTACTCCGCCGTCGAGGGCGCCGCGAACGTCGCGATGTTCCTGCCCGTGGGCATGTTCCTCGTGCTCCTGCTCGGCCGATCCCGCTGGTGGCTCGCGATCGCGCTCGGCGTCGGCCTCTCGGCGCTGATCGAGACCGCCCAGATGTTCCTGCCCACGCGCGTCTCCGACGTCCGGGACCTCCTGCACAACGGCCTGGGCGCGCTGCTCGGCGTCGTGCTCGTGCTGATCCTCACGGCCCGCTCCGAGAACGCCCGCCGCCGCGGGCTCCGCCGGCGTCCGCTGCCCGTCGCGACGGGCCCGCAGCGCCTGGTCGGCACGCGCCGCTGACCCCCGCGCGGGGTACCGCGCCGACGCCGCCGGGCGCGGCGCCCGCGGTCAGTCGGCGGCCCCGCGGCTCGATAGGATTGACTCCGGAATTCCAAGGGGTGTGCAGGTGACCGGTACGGAGCTGGATCGCGAGCGGGCGTACGTCACCCGCCTCTACGGGCGACTCGACGCGGTGCGGGCGGAGACCCGGGATCAGCTGACCGCGGTGCGCGACAGCCCCACCGGCGGCACGCACCAGAACCGGTCCGAGCGCGACGCGTTCGCTCGCATCTACGAGGACCGCCTGCAGGCGCTCCGCGAGGTCGACGAGCGCCTCGTCTTCGGGCGACTCGAGTTCGAGGACGGCCACCTGCCGGAGGACGAGCCGCGCGACGGCGCCCCCCTGCGCGCCGCCGGCGACGGCGATCCCGTCTACCGGTACATCGGCCGCATCGGCCTCCGCGACGACGACCTCCAGCCGCTGCTCCTCGACTGGCGCGTGCCGCAGGCGAGCGCGTTCTACCAGGCCACCGCCGCCACCCCGCTCGGCGCCCGAGCCCGCCGCCACCTCACCACGCACGGCCGCGAGGTCGTGCACGTCGAGGACGAGGTCTTCGACCCGACGCTCCTCGACGAGGGCCGCACGAGCCTCCAGGGCGAGGGCGCGCTGCTCGCCGCGCTCGCCGCGGGGCGCACCGGCCGGATGAACGACATCGTCGCCACCATCCAGGCCGAGCAGGACCGCATCATCCGCTCCGACCTCCGCGGCGTGCTCGTCGTGCAGGGCGGGCCGGGCACCGGCAAGACCGCGGTCGCCCTGCACCGCGCGGCGTACCTCCTCTACTCGCACCGCGACCGGCTCGCGTCCTCGGGCGTGCTCGTCGTGGGGCCGAGCCGCTCGTTCCTCCAGTACATCGAGGCTGTGCTGCCGTCCCTCGGCGAGACGGGCGTCGTGCTCGCGAGCGTCGGACAGCTGTACCCGGGGATCGACGCGGCCGGCGAGGATGCGCCGGAGGTCGCGGCCGTGAAGGGATCCGCCGAGATGGCTGGCCTCCTGCAGCGCGCCGTCCGCTCGCGCCAGGTCGTGCCGACCGAGGCCGTCACGCTCGACGTCAACGGCGAGCGCATCGTGCTCGAGCCGTCGCTCGTCGCGGGCGCGCTCCGCCGCGCGCAGGACAGCAGGAAGCCGCACAACGAGGCCCGCGTCGTCTTCAACAAGGCCGCGCTCGGATCCCTCGCGCAGCTCCTCGCCTCGCAGATGCGCCGCAACGGCAGCGCCCTCGACGACAGCGACCTCGCGATGCTCCGCGAGGACCTCCGCACCTCCTACGACGTGAAGGTCGCGCTCAACACCGCGTGGCTGCCGCTCACCCCCGAGAAGCTGATCCAGGACCTCTACGCGCGCCCGAACTGGCTCGCCTCGCTCACCCCGCGCTGGAGCCCGGAGCGGCGCGCGCTCCTCCGCCGCGACCGCGACGCGCCCTTCACGATCGCCGACGTGCCGCTCCTCGACGAGGCGGCCGAGCTCCTCGGCGAGTTCAGCGCGCAGGCCGATGCGAGCGCCCGCGAGCGCGAGCAGCAGCGCCTCCGCGACATCGAGAACGCCGAGCAGGCCATCGAGAACATGGGCGTCGGCGGCATGGTCACGGCCGAGCGCCTCGCCGAGGGCTTCGCCGAGCAGGCCGCGCGCCGCACGACCGCGGAGCGCGCCGCATCCGACCGCACCTGGACCTACGGCCACATCGTGGTCGACGAGGCGCAGGAGCTCAGCCCGATGCAGTGGCGCGTGCTCCTGCGGCGCTGCCCGCTGCGCTCGTTCACCATCGTGGGCGACGTCGCGCAGGCGAGCTCCGCGGTCGGCGTCACGAGCTGGCAGGACGCGCTCGGCCCGGTGCTCGGCCGCGAGTGGCGCCTCGAGGAGCTCACCGTCAACTACCGCACGCCCGCCCGGATCGCCGAGGCCGCCGAGCGCATGGCCATCGCGCACGGCCTCCCGGTCACGCGCTCGCGGGCCGTCCGCGAGGGCGAGCACCCCATCGACACGGTCGATGTGGCGGCCGACGAGGTCGTGTCCGCCGTGGTGGACGTGGTGGACGAGGAGCGCGAGGGCGGCGACCAGGGCACGCTCGCGGTCATCGCGCGCGACGACCGCGTCGAGGAGTTGCACCTCGCGCTCGCCGAGCGGTTCGGATCCGCGGTCGGCATCGGCGTGGGCGGCCTCGGCCGGCCCATCGCCGTGCTCGGATCCCAGGAGGCCAAGGGCCTCGAGTTCGACGTCGTCGTCATCGCGGAGCCCGACGAGATCCTCGCGCACACGTCGCGCGGCGCCGCAGGCCTCTACGTCGCCATGACGCGGCCCACGCAGCGCCTGCACATCGTCACCTCGTCGGGCTTCTCCGCCTGATCCGCGGCACCGCCCGACGCCTCTCGGGCCAGCGCGCGGCGCTCGCGTGAACACTATGAAGACAAGTGGCATCGGGCCGCGCACGCGCGGATGATGGGCCGGTCATGACCCCTCCTCCCGCATCCCCCGGCCCCTCGTCCGCATCCGGCACCGGGACGGATCCCGGCCCCGGGGGGAGCGCCGCGGGACGAGGCGGATCCGGCGCCTGACGGGGTCGCGTCCGTAGCTGAGCCCGATGCGGATGCCGCAGACGCCGCGGCCGCCGCCCGCCGTGCCCGCCGCTCGCGCGCCGTCCAGGTCGTCGTCATCGTGGCGGTCGCGGTCGGCATCGCGCTCGTCCCGCCGCCCGCCGGGGTCGACCCGCGCGGCATGCACATGGCCGGGATCTTCGTGGGCACGGTCCTCGCGCTGATCCTCCAGCCGCTGCCGACCGCGCCCGTGGCGCTCACCGGCCTCGCGGTCGCGATGCTCACCGGCACGATGACCACGGACGGCGAGGCGCTCGTCGGCTTCGCGAACCCCACCATCTGGCTCATCGTCGCGTCGTTCTTCATCGCCGACGGCTTCCTCGTCACGGGCCTCGGCCGCCGCATCGCGCTCGCGTTCGTGTCGCGCCTCGGCGGATCCAGCCTCGGCCTCGCGTATGGCATGGCGCTCACCGACCTGGTGCTCGCCCCCGCGACGCCGTCGAATACCGCGCGTGCGGGCGGCGTCGTCTACCCGATCGTCGCGTCGCTCAGCCGGGTGCAGGGATCCACCCCCGACTCCGACGCCTCGCGACGCCGCCTCGGCTCCTACCTCGCGCTCACGAGCGTGCAGGTCAACACCGTCACCTCCGCCATGTTCGTCACGGCCATGGCCGGCAACCCGGTCGCGCAGAAGGCCGCGGCCGACCTCGGCATCGAGGTCACCTGGGGCGGCTGGGCGCTCGCCGCGCTCGTGCCCGGGCTCCTCAGCCTGGTCGTCGTGCCGTGGGCGATGTCGCGCGTGTACCCGCCGACCCTCACCCGCACTCCCGAGGCGCCCGCCCATGCGCGCGAGGAGCTGCGAGGGCTCGGGCCGCTGTCCGGCCACGAGCGGATCATGGCCGGGACCTTCGTGCTGCTGCTCGTGCTCTGGTGCGGCGGATCCCTGTTCGGCATCCCCGCGACCGCCGCGGCGTTCGGCGGCATCGCGGTGCTGCTGGTCACGGGCGTCCTCAAGTGGTCGCACCTCGCCGCGAACGCCTCGGCGTGGTCGACGCTCATCTTCTTCGCGGTGCTCGTCGGCATGGCCGACCAGCTCGACGCGCTCGGCGTCATCGACCTCGTGGGCGGCGCCGTCTCCGGATCGGTCGGCGGCCTGCCCTGGCCGTGGGCCTTCGCGGTGCTCGCGCTCGTGTACTTCTTCTCGCACTACCTGTTCGCGTCGAACACGGCCCACATCGTCGCGATGTACGCGGTCTTCCTCGGCGCCGCGGTCGCGACCGGCACGCCACCGCTGTTCGCCGCGCTCGTGCTCGGCTTCATCGGCAACCTCTTCGGCGGCATCTCGCACTACGCGTCGGGGCCGTCGGGCGTGGTCTTCGGATCCGGCTACGTCACGACCAGGGAGTGGTTCCGCGTCGGCTTCGTGATGGCCGTGGTGCTCATCGTGATCTGGGGCGTCGTCGGCACCGCGTGGATGGGCGTGCTCGGCCTCCTGGCCTGACGCTCACCGCTCCTGCGAGGAGCCGTGCAGTCGCCGGTACTGGCGGGGGCTCTGCGCGTGACGCAACGCGAACAGCCACGCGTCCTGGCCCACCTCGGGCATGCCCTCGCGGATGCGTCGAGGAGGCAGCAGGGCACGTGACCGTCCTCGGAAGAGGAACACCGCCCCCGCCGTCCCTGCCGTCAGGAGGCCGAGGGCGCTGCCCACGATCGCGTACCAGGGGTCCGTGGACATCCACGAGGAGAGGTTGAGGGTGGCCACGACCGTCCCGATCCCGGCGGAGAGACCGAGGACGACGGCCCGGACCTGGATGCGATGGAGCGCGAAGCTCCGCTCGGCCTCGACCACGAGCCGCCGCGCCTCCGCGACCTCGGCACGGGCGGTGACGAGGTCGTGCTGCGTCGGAGCGGACCTGGCGTGCTCAGCGGCGAGTCTCTCTGCCCCGCACGGAGAGGTGGTCGCTGGAGGAGGGGCGGAGATGGGCGCGCTCCGTCGTGGAGCGGGCACGTCGAGGGGGCTCGGCGTGTTCACGTAGAGGAGCTTGTGCAGAGCCGTGCGCACTTCGGTCGGCGTCCGAAAATCGCCATCGGCCACCCATGCGACGGCGGCATCCGTCGTCGTGTGGCCGACCGCGGTGACGACGGGTACGTCCGCCTCGGCGACGGCGTTGATGACCCGGACATCGTTGAGGACCACCCAGTCCCGCCACTTCCCGCCGCCCCGGAACAGGACGATCAGGTCAGTGTCCTCCTTGGACACCGAGGTGACTCTGTCCGCTATCGCCTGGCTGTCATTGAACGGGATGCCGAACCAACGTGGTTCCATCTTGTCGAGCCGCAAGCCGGACTTGATGTCAGACCGAGCGGTGTCGCTGAGCGGACCGATGAACGTGACCCGCAGCGACCCCGACGGCGACACGCTCCTGGGCAGCCCGGATGGCGGGGTCGTACGACGCTCCAACCGGTGCCGCGCCACCGCGCATGTGCGGGGATCGTTGGCGAGGCGGGCACGCTGCTCCCGGGGCGACAGCCGCCCCCTGCTCTCCTTCTTGGACGCTCGGGTCGCTCGGAGTGCAAGGAGGCAGTCCTGGTCGAGGACGTCGAATCTCCCCGTCAGCTCGACGACGTCGCCGACCCGAAGTCCCGTGATCGTCTCGGGGTTGCAGATCGTGGGGATGGACCTCGTGCGTCCGTCGAGCACGCCCGTCATGTCCACCAGCTCGAAGCGTGTGCGGGTCTTGCTGATTTCCGCGATCTCACCAGAGATCTTCACGGTCTCCCGTTCACTGAGGAGGAAGCTGCTGCTGAGCTGCGAGAAGGTGACGACCTCAGCCGCACCTCGTCCCGGCGTCTGAGGAGGAAATGCGGCCATGTCGGGGAGCCTGGCACCGGGTGAGCCGCACCCGCCGGTCTCGCGCACAGTCCGAGGGCAGGGAGATGGGCCGGCCCGATGACGGGCCGACCCTGCGGTCGTGGTCCCGGCGCCGAGACCCCTCTCCATGCGCCGTCCGTGCGACCGCTCTCCCCATGACATCCGGACCCGTGGTGCATCGCGTCTCTGGTGGTCCGGCGCATTGCAGTCTCTTCGGACCGGGCGCGCGATCGGATCGGCGGCCGAGGTGACGGCTCCCTGTACGCGCGGTCGCGTGCGCGGGCGTCAGCGCGCGGGCGTCAGCGCACCGGTGCCGGCCATCCCACGTCGTCGGAGGTGAGGAGCGGCATGTCGCCGCACCCGTCGAGCACGCGCGCCATCGCGTCGTGCTCGGCCCACGTCACGCTGAGCTCGGTGCGCACCTTGATCGACACCTGCCGCACCACGAGCGCGCACGCGTCCGCGGGATCCTCGGGCAGCCACGCGTCCGCCGTCGCGTCGGACTTCGCGGTGTTCTCGGCGGCGGACGCGGCGACCAGCTCCAGCGGGTCGTTCGCGAACGCCGCGCGGTAGTCCGCGTCCCAGCGCCACGCGCCGGCCGACCACGCGTCCGACAGCGACACGACGTGGTCGATCTGCACGGCCTCCGGATCCCGCGACCGGTCGAAGGACACGCGCGCCCCCGAGTACGGATCCTCCAGCACGCCCGCCTGCACGACGCAGCCCCGCGTGCCGCCGCGGATCTCCGCGTCGGCGAGGTCGCGCCGCAGCACGTCGTTGCGGGTGTCGCAGCCGTTGCGGTCGACGTCCGTGCGCCAGGCGAACGACTCGCGGTCGTAGCCGTCGACGCGATCCTCGGCCCGCACCTCGAGCCCGTCGAGGGCGAGGCGCGCGGATCCGGTCGAGCCCGGCTCCGCGCCCAGCCCCGACGTGCCGCCGCCGGCCGCGCCCGACCCGGCCCCCGGATCCCCGCGCCACTGCACGAGGCTCGCGACGATGACGAGCACGAGCGCCGCCAGCGTCACGAGCACGGGCGTCTTCCTCCGCCGCCGCGTCACGGCGTCGGGTCCCGGGAGTCGTAGCGCTCGAACGACGGCAGCGCGCGGATGAGGATCCACACCACCACCGCGATCAGCAGCCCGCCCACGAGCGACGGCACCCACAGCGCCGCGAACAGCGTGACGATCCCGATGTACGCGTCGCCGAGCCGCGGCCCGCCCGTCACCACGACGATGAAGATGCCCTGCAGCCGCCCGCGCATGTTGTCGGGCACCGCGGTCTGCAGCATCGTGTTGCGGAAGATCGAGGAGACGTTGTCGGCCGCGCCTGTGAGGGCGAGCAGCACGGAGGCGGCGGCGATCCCGGGGATGCTGGCGTCCTCGATGCGCGACCCGATGCCGTGCAGCACGCCCGGCTGCGACGCGAGGAGCAGCACGACGCCGAAGCCCGCGGTGGAGAGGCCGTACGCGACGATGGCCCAGCGGATGGCCCGGCCGTGGCGCGTCACCCGGCCGACGGATCCGCTCAGCACGCTGCTCACGAGGCTCCCGACGGCGCCGGCCGCCGTGAGGATCCCGACCGTCACCGGCCCGCCGCCGAGCACGACCGCGCCCACGGCCGGGAACAGCACGCGCGGCTGCCCGAAGGTCATGGCGATGATGTCGACGATGAACGACATGCGGATGTTCGGCGCCGTCTTCAGGAACCCGAGCCCGTACCTGATGGATGCCAGCCCCGGCCGCTGCACCTCGCCCTCGGGCGCGATCCGCGGCAGCGCGAGCACGCCCGTGAACGCCGCGAGGAAGAGCACGGCGTCGACCGTGTACGTCCACTGGAAGCCGACCGACGCGACGAGCACGCCCGCGAGCGCCGGCCCGACCGTGACCATGACGCCGAGGCTGATCCCGCCCAGCGCGCTGGCCGCGGGCAGCAGGTGCGGCGGGAGGATGCGGGGGAGGATCGCCTGCCGGCTCGTCCCGATCACCGTCGCCGCGACCGCGTTGAGGATGCTCAGCGCGTAGAGCGACCCCACCGTCTCCGCGTGCGTCCACGCGAGCGCCGCCAGCACGATGGTCGACCCCCACGCCACGCACGACGCGATGAGCGCGACCTTCCGCCGGTCGAACGCATCCGCGAGCATGCCGCCGTAGAGCCCCGCGAGGATCATCGGCAGGAGCGACAGCACGCCCACGAGCGCGACCGATCCGGTGGATCCCGTCAGCTCGTACACGTGCAGCCCGATCGCCACGACCGTCATCTGGCTGCCGATGCCCGCGATGGCGTTGCCCGCCCAGAGCCGCGCGAACGCGGGGCTCTCCTTGAGCGGCGACAGGTCGACGAAGTGGCTGCCGCGCACCTGCCGCTCGTCGGGGATCGGGATGGGGGAGGTCTCGGGCGGGGTGCTCACGTGTCGCTGCGTCGTCTCTCTAGAGTGGATTTCCACGCTAGCCGAGTCCGCCGACGCCGGCCGCTCGCGCGGCCGTCCGCCCGCGGGAGCGTCCCGCCCCTCCTGCTATGCTCGTGCGGTTGCCGTCTGAACGGCCGCGGATCAAGAGAGCTCGCACATCCTGTGACGGGCGCCGCGCAACGAACACGAGAGGGGATCATCACATGGCTCTGGAAGCAGACGTCAAGAAGGCGATCATCGACGAGTACGCGACCCACCCCGGTGACACCGGATCCCCCGAGGTGCAGATCGCGCTCCTCACCAAGCGGATCACGGGCCTCACCGAGCACCTCAAGGAGCACAAGCACGACCACCACACGCGTCGTGGCCTGCTCCTCCTGGTCGGCCAGCGTCGCCGTCTCCTCGGCTACCTGTCCAACGTCGACATCGAGCGCTACCGCGCCCTGATCGCGCGCCTGGGCCTCCGCCGCTGACACGCATCACGCGTCGCTGATCGCACAGCTTGCGAAGCAGACGGGCCGCCACCCTCCGGGGTGGCGGCTCGTCCGTCGTTAAGGGGTGCGTCATCCGCCCGACACCCGGCAATGCCCGCCATCCCGGGCCCGCGAGGGGCCGGGTGCTACCATGGCCGAAGTGATCCAGCGGACGCCCAGCGTCACGATGCGATCACGACAGATGGAGCTGGCTGGCAGGAGCTGGTCGTTGGTGGTGGTATTCCGAGTCGCTCGGAGCATTCCCACTGATGGCCAGACATGCGCCCGCCGCCGTCGGCCACCGGCCGACGCGCGGAACCAGCCGCGCACGTGCACCCCGGATCCGCATCAGGCGGACGCCGCGGTGTCGCCTCGCCCGCTCCTCCTCTGTCGTAGGAGGTCCGCATCCACACGGGATGCAGGACGAACGCCCGACGGGCGTCGCCGAGAGGCGCAACACGAAGGAGAGAGACCTCAATGGAAGGTCCAGAGATCAAGTTCGCCGAGGCAGTCCTCGACAACGGCAAGTACGGAACGCGCACGGTCCGGTTCGAGGCCGGCCGCCTCGCGCAGCAGGCGCAGGGCGCGGTCGCCGCGTACCTCGACGAGGACACGATGCTGCTGTCCGCCACCTCGGTGGGCAAGCACCCGAAGGACAACTTCGACTTCTTCCCCCTGACCATCGACGTCGAGGAGCGCAGCTACGCCGCGGGCAAGATCCCCGGCTCGTTCTTCCGCCGCGAGGGCCGCCCCTCCACCGAGGCGATCCTCGTCTGCCGCCTCATCGACCGGCCGCTGCGCCCGTCGTTCATCACGGGCCTCCGCAACGAGGTCCAGGTCGTCATCACCGTCCTCAGCATCGCGCCGGACGAGTTCTACGACAGCCTCGCCATCAACGCGGCGAGCGCCTCGAGCATGCTCTCGGGCATCCCGTTCTCCGGCCCCATCGCGGGTGTGCGCCTCGCGCTCATCGGCGACCAGTGGGTCGTCTTCCCGAAGCATTCGCAGCTCAAGGAGGCCGTCTTCGACATCACCGTCGCCGGCCGCGTCGTCACCGACGCCCAGGGCAACGAGGACGTCGCCATCATGATGGTCGAGGCCGAGGCCACCGAGGGTGCCTGGGACCTCATCCAGGGCGGCGCCACGAAGCCCGACGAGGCCATCGTCGCGCAGGGCCTCGAGGCCGCGAAGCCGTTCATCCAGCAGCTCGTCGCCGCGCAGGCCTCGCTCGCGCAGCAGGCCGCGAAGCCCACGGTCGACTACCCCGTCTTCCTGCCGTACGCGCAGGAGACCTACGACGCCGTCAGCGCGCTCGCCCTCGACGAGCTGGGCACCGTGTACCAGATCGCCGACAAGATCGAGCGCCAGGACGCGGACGACGCCCTCAAGACCCGCACCAAGGAGGCCGTGGCCGTCAAGGTCGAGGCCGGCGAGCTGCCGCAGTCGGCGCTCACCGAGTTCTCCGCGGCGTACAAGTCCGTCACGAAGACGGTCGTCCGCGGCCGGATCCTCCGCGACGGCATCCGCATGGACGGCCGCGGCCTCGCCGACATCCGCCCGCTCGACGCCGAGGTGCAGGTCATCCCGCGCGTCCACGGGTCGGCCATCTTCCAGCGCGGCGAGACCCAGATCCTGGGCGTCACCACGCTGAACATGCTCAAGATGGAGCAGCAGATCGACTCGCTGAGCCCCATCACGAAGAAGCGCTACCTGCACCACTACAACTTCCCGCCCTACTCCACCGGTGAGACCGGTCGCGTCGGGTCGCCGAAGCGTCGCGAGATCGGGCACGGCTTCCTCGCCGAGCGCGCCCTCGTGCCGGTGCTGCCGAGCCGCGAGGACTTCCCCTACGCGATCCGCCAGGTGTCCGAGGCCCTCGGGTCCAACGGATCCACGTCGATGGGCTCGGTCTGCGCCTCGACCCTGTCGCTGCTGAACGCGGGCGTGCCGCTGCGCGCGCCCGTCGCCGGCATCGCCATGGGCCTCGTGTCCGACACCGTCGACGGCCAGGTCCGCTACGCGGCCCTCACCGACATCCTCGGTGCGGAGGACGCGCTCGGCGACATGGACTTCAAGGTCGCGGGCACATCCGAGTTCGTCACGGCCATCCAGCTGGACACGAAGCTCGACGGCATCCCCACGTCGGTCCTCGACGGCGCGCTCAAGCAGGCGAAGGAGGCCCGCACGGCCATCCTCGGCGTGCTGAACCAGGCCATCGACGCCCCCGACGAGATGGCCCCGACCGCGCCCCGCGTGATCTCGGTCAACATCCCCGTCGACAAGATCGGCGAGCTGATCGGCCCGAAGGGCAAGACGATCAACGCCATCCAGGACGAGACCGGCGCCGACATCTCCATCGAGGAGGACGGCACCGTCTACATCGGCGCCGTCGACGGCCCGTCGGCGGAGGCCGCGCGTGCGCAGGTCAACGCCATCGCGAACCCGACGAACCCGGAGGTCGGCGAGTCCTTCCTCGGCACCGTCGTGAAGATCGCGACGTTCGGCGCCTTCGTCTCGCTGCTCCCCGGCAAGGACGGCCTGCTGCACATCAGCGAGGTCCGCAAGCTCGCCGGCGGCAAGCGCGTCGAGAACGTCGAGGACGTGCTCGGCGTGGGCCAGAAGATCCTGGTGGAGATCACCAAGATCGACGACCGCGGCAAGCTCTCGCTCGCTCCCGTGCTGGAGGAGGCCGCCGATCAGGAGGGCCGCGACGCCGCCAACCACGGCTCCGAGCTCCCCGCGGAGGGCTAGGCCCGACGCACCCCGCACGACACGGATGCCCGTCCCACCTCGGTGGGGCGGGCATCCGTCGTGTGCGGGCTACTTGCCGTCGTTCGGATCCGTCGGGTACGGCACGTCCTGCGCGGGCGGGGCCGAGAGGGACGGGGCCGGGGTCGGATCCGCGGGCGGGCTCGGCGCGGGCGTCGTCGCGGGCTCGTTCGCCGGGGTCGGGGCAGGGGACGGGGACGACGGCGACGGCGACGGCGTGACGTCGGGCGTCGTGCCGGGCTCGCCGGTCGCCGGGATGGGCGTCACCTGCTCGTCGTCGCCCTGCGACAGCACGATCGCGGCGACGACCCCGGCCACCACGAGCACGGCCGCGACCACCAGGAGGACCAGCGCGAGGCGCTTCCGCCGCGGCCGGGTGCGGGCGTCGTCGCCCTCGCCCGCCGCCGATCGGTCGCGTTCGTCGGTCACGTCGTCGCCGCGATCCGCTGGCTCAGTTCCCGACGTTGATCGCGGTGCCCATGAGCTGGGCGCGCCCGATCACGTGGGGGAGCATCAGGAAGCCGAGCATCGCGGGGGTCGCGCCCTCCGGGATGTCCAGCGACTCCACGTCGAGCGCGGTGACGGTGAAGTAGTAGCGGTGCGTGCCGTGGCCCGCCGGGGGCGTCGCCCCGAAGAAGCCCGTCGCTCGCGCGTCGTTGTGCAGGGTCACGGCGTCGTCCGGGAGGAGGCCGGCGTCCGGGTCGCCCGCACCGGCCGGCAGCGCCGTGGTGGACGCGGGGATCCCGCGAACCGCCCAGTGCCAGAAGCCGCTGCCGGTGGGGGCGTCGGGGTCGTACGCGGTGAGCACGTAGCTGCGGGTCATGGCGGGCGCGCCCGTCCAGTTGAGGGCGGGGGAGCGGTCCTCACCACCCTGCGCGGCACCGCGTGCCGACTGGGGCAGCGGTGCCCCGTCGGCGAAGTCGGGGCTGGTGAGGTGGAAGGGGGCGGCATCCGGCAGGCGGTGCAGCGGGTCGTTGGGCACGGGGGTTCCTCTCGGTGGTGCTGACCTCCCCAGCCTCGCACGGTGGACGGGGATGCGGCCGGGAAGCATCCCCCTCCCGACGCCGGTCCGTGCCCGATCCGCGACCGGTCACGGGCGCCGGGGCCCCCGAAGAGGGGCTGGGTCCGGACGCGGATGGCTGGTTAGCGTTGTCGGTGCGGACAGGTCCACGCGACCGCCCGCCTCCGGGGGACGCATCGGGGGATGCAGACCGCCGAGGGGTGCCGGGGTCGGGGGATCCACGGCACCCCTTCCGGCGTCATCGCGGCTCCGTCACCCGCCCGCGGCCGGTCGCCGAGAGGCCGATATCCCGGGGGCGAACGACGGCGCGCGCAGTCCCTTGGTACGCAAACCTTTCGCCTGCTGGGCGGTAGCCTCGGGGATGTGACGACGTCCTCTCCCTCCGCCTCCGACGTCGCCCCCGGGCCGCAGCCCCGGCGCCGTCGCGCGGGCTCGCTCGTCCCTCGTCGTCCGCGGCCGAGCGACACGACGTCCCTGCCCGGCACGCTCGTCAAGACCACCGTCCAGGCTGCCGGCGCCCTCGTCCTGGGGGTGTCCGCGGCGGAGCCCGGCCTGCGCACCGGCGGGACCGTCCCGCAGCCGGCACGTCGGCGCGCCATCGGCGACACCGACCTCCGCGTCTTCCCGCTCGCGCTCGGCGGCAACGTCTTCGGCTGGACGGCCGGCCCGGAGGACACCTCCGCGATCCTCGACCGGTACCAGGAGGCGGGCGGCAACTTCATCGACACCGCCGACTCGTACGCGAGCGGCCGCAGCGAGCACATGATCGGCTCGTGGATGCGCGAGCGCCGCAACCGCGACTCCATGGTCGTCGCCACCAAGATCGGCAAGAGCGAGGACTTCCCCGGCCTCGGCGGATCCCGCATCGAGCGCGCCGTCGAGGCGAGCCTGTCGCGGCTCGGCACCGACTTCCTCGACCTCCTCTACTTCCACTGGGACGACCTCGACGTGCCGCTCGAGGAGAGCCTCGCCGCCGCGGGTCGCCTGATCGCGTCGGGCAAGGTCCGGCACCTGGCGGCGTCGAACTACGCCGCCGAGCGGCTGCTGCACGCGCGGATCATGGGCGGGCTGTACGACGCCCCGCGCTTCGTCGCCCTGCAGACGCACTACAACCTCGTGAACCGCGCGCCCTACGAGTCGGAGTACCTCGACGTCGTCCGCGGCCAGCAGCTCGCGGTGATGCCCTACTTCGCCCTCGCGAACGGGTTCCTGACGGGCAAGTACCGCACCCGCGACGCGGTGCGCGAGGGCGCCCGTGGGGCCCGGGCCGCCCGGTACCTCACTCGGCGGGGCCTCCGCGTGCTCACCGCCCTCGACGAGATCGCCGACCACCACTCGACGAGCGTCGCGACGATCGCGCTGGCATGGCTCCTCGCCAAGCCCGGCATCGTCGCGCCCGTCGCGAGCGCGAGCCGCCCGGAGCAGGTCCACGACCTGGTGCAGGCGGCCCACGTGCAGCTCTCGCGCCACGACGTGGCCCGGCTCGACCGCGCGTCCGAGTAGTCGTCCCCCCCCCCGGTGTCGTGCCCGTGATCGCTCCCCGTCATGTGGAGTCCGTCGGTGGCGCTCGCGTCCGCGCCGCTACCTTTCCGGGACCCGCGATGTCGGGCGCCTGCGCGCCGCCTTCCGCGCGGGTGATCCGTACGGCCCGGGGGAGACGACCTTGCACGAGCGACCACGCGTTCCGCTGCGACGACGAGGGGGAGCGGCGGCTGCGTCGCTGGCCGTGCTCGTCCCGTGCCTGCTGCTCACTGGATGCGGTGCCGCGCCTGCTCCGGAACCAACACCCGCTCCGGCCCCGTCGCTGACCCAGGAGCAGCAGGACGACGAGGCGTTCCACGATGTCCTGACTCGATACGTGGACCTCGACGCGAACACCGACACTGAGGACAATCTCGCACAGCTGCTTACGGGAAGCGTCTTGGCCGGCGAGAAGGCGGGCTTGGCAGACGAACGACAAAAGGGTGTCCGTACAAGTGGCAAGGACGTCATGTCCGGCTTTCAGGTTACGGACCGTGGACTCGATCCCGCTGGCGCGGAGTACATGACCGCGCAGGTGTGTCTCGATGTGAGTGGCAGTCGACTCATCGACTCGACGGGCGCGGACATCACACCGGTTCGCGATCCGCGCCTGTCGCTCCAGGTCAAGGCGATCCGATCCCAGGACGCGCTCTGGCGCATCAGCGACATCGTGCGAAACGAGGACGTGCACGCATGCGGATGAGGACAGCATCGACTTCGTCGGTGTCGGCCCTGTTGGTGGTCGTACTAGTTGTCGTGCCAGTGTCGATGGCTCGAGCCGCCGACTCTGGCTGCTTGGTCACGCACGGGCAAACCGGGGCATGCGCATCGGGAGGGATCGGTGCAGGGGCGGTCGCAGTGCAGGCTCAAGAACGGTTGGACGGCAGTAGCGTACCTGTGGCCGATATCCCCGACGCGAGCGTTCAATCGGCTCCGCGTGATCTCGCGAGGCCGGCGTCTCCGCCTCCGGTGCCGCGTGGTCGGATGGCGGCGGATGTGGATGTGCCGTGCAGTCCGAGCGCGCGGCTTTCGGGTGGGGGTCTGTGTGCGGACGGGCGGCATGCGTTCTTGCCGCCGGCGAAGGCGCGGGTGAAGCCGGCGGATCCGGTGCCGGTGGTGGCGGCGGTGCCGGGGGTGTCGTTGGCGGATGTGGCGCAGTTCGTGCCGCGGGATGCGTCGATCCGGTCGCAGCCGAACGGGTGGGCGATCGTCGGGGCGCCGGTGAACCTGTTCACGGATGCGACCGCGCAGGTGGTCGACGGGGTGTTGCTGGGTCGGCCGGCGCAGGTGCGGTTCGTGCCGGTGTCGTTCACGTGGGATCACGGTGACGGCACGAGCACCACCGTTCAGGGGCCGGGCGCCTCGTGGCGGGAGTTGGGGCAGCAGGACTTCACGTCGACGGACACGAGCCACGTGTACGCCTCCATCGGCGATCGGCAAGTCGCTCTGACGATCGCGTACTCGCCCAGCTACCGGTTCGACGGGGGTGCGTGGGTGCAGATCCCGGGCACGCTGCCGGTGCAGGTGGGGCCGGTGACGATCCACGTCCTCCAGGGGTCGACGGTCCTGGTCGGGGGTGCGTGCGGTTCGCGGGATGCCGGACCCGGATGCCCATGAGCGCCCCGCCGCGGGCCGTCGGCCCTCGGGTCGCCGCAGGGCCCGTGGCGTAGGGTGACGCTGATGTCCCGCGCCGTAGAACTCCCCCTCGACCTCCCCGAGCTCACCGTGCAGTCGGAGGGCGCCCGCGTCCGACGCTCGGTACTCGCGTCGGGCGTGCGCATCCTCAGCGAGGACGTGCCCGGCAGCCGCAGCGCCACCATCGGCATGTGGGTCGCGGTCGGCTCGCGCGACGAGCAGCCGGGCGACCTGGGATCCACGCACTTCCTGGAGCACCTCCTCTTCAAGGGCACCCCGTCGCGCACCGCGCTCGACATCGCCGTGTCCTTCGACGCGGTCGGCGGCGAGCACAATGCCGTCACCGCCAAGGAGTACACCTGCTACTACGCCAAGGTGCGGGATCGCGACCTGGGCATGGCCGTCGACGTGCTCGCCGACATGGTCACCTCCAGCCTCATCGACGCCGAGGAGTTCGAGACCGAGCGCGGGGTCATCCTCGAGGAGCTCGCCATGGCGGACGACGACCCGGGGGACGTCGTCAGCGAGCGCTTCTTCGAGGCCGTGCTGGGGGATCACCCGCTCGGCCGTCCCATCGGCGGCAGCCCCGCGGACATCGAGGCCGCGGGGCGCGACGCCGTCGTCGCCCACTACCGCCGCAACTACCGTCCGCAGGACCTGGTCGTCACGGCAGCGGGCTCCGTGGATCACGACGCCCTCGTCGCGCGGGTCACCGCCGGGCTCGAGCGCGCCGGCTGGGACCTCTCCGTCACGGCGGCCCCGGTCGCGCGTCGCACAGGCGCCACCCCGCTCATCACGCGCGGCAGCGATCTCGTCGTCGTCGACCGCCCCATCGAGCAGACCAACATCCTTCTCGGCGTGCCCGGCCTCGCGGCATCCGACGACCGCCGTCCCGCCCTCGCGATGCTCAACTCGGTGCTCGGCGGCGGCATGTCCTCGCGCCTGTTCCAGGAGGTGCGCGAGAAGCGCGGCCTCGCGTACTCCGTCTACTCGTTCGGCGCCTCCTACTCGGACGCGGGCGTGTTCGGCCTCTACGCCGGATGCACGGCCGCGAAGACCGCCCAGGTCTCGCGCCTCATGGTCGAGGAGTTCCGGAAGCTCGCCGAGGAGCACGTGACCGAGGAGGAGCTGTCGCGCGCGTTCGGTCAGCTCTCCGGCCAGTCCGCCCTCGCGCTCGAGGACTCGGACACGCGCATGTCGCGCCTCGGGCGGTCGGAGATCACGACGGGCGAGTACGTCGACCTCGACGAGACGCTCTCCCGCCTCTCCCGTGTCACCGCCGACGACGTCCGCGCCCTCGCGGCCGACCTGATCTCCCGACCGCTCTCGATCGCCGCCGTGGGGACCGTCGGCGCCGACGCGTTCGCCCCGCTGCTCGAGACCCCCGTGCTCCTGTAGGAGGAACCGTGTCCCACTACATCTACCTCGTGCGCCACGGCGAGCAGCAGGACGCCGAGCACGGACTGCCGGACGGGCCGCTGTCGGGCCGCGGCAAGCGCCAGGCGCACTGCATCGCCGACCGGTTGAGCGGCGTCCCGTTCACGTCGGTGCGCCATTCGCCGCTCGCGCGGGCCGAGGAGACGGCCGCGATCATGGCGGAGCGCATGCCGGCCATCGAGCCGGAGCCGTCGTCGCTGCTGTTCGACTGCATCCCGTCGGGTCCCACCCCGGACATGCCGCACGCGTTCGAGTCGTTCTTCGGCGGGATCACCGAGGAGGAGATCGACGCCGGCAGCGCCCAGATGGCCGACGCGGTGAGCGAGTTCCTGGCACCGGCGCGCGGCGACCGGCACGACCTGCTCATCACCCACAACTTCGTCATCGCCTGGTTCGTGCGGCACGTGTTCGACGCGCCCGAGTGGCGGTGGATGGGCATCAACCAGGCCAACTGCGGCCTCACCATCATCCGCGTCCGCTCCGCGAAGCCGCCCGTGCTCGTCGTGCACAACGACCTCGGCCACCTCCCGGTCGAGCTGCGCACCGGCCTCCCGGAGCAGCAGCCGTACTAGCCGCGCTGGCGCGCCCGCTGCCCAGCGTCGGCGTCATGCACGCCGGTACGCTGGGCGGATGACAACCACGGTCGCCGTCGTCGGCGCAACGGGACGCATGGGCCAGCTGATCTCGCAGATCGTCGAGGCGAGCGACGAGTTCGAGCTCGTCGCCAGCCTCGACTCCAAGGGCGAGCTGTCGGACATGCTCGGCGCGGACATCGCGGTCGACGTGACGCTCCCGGCGGTCAGCCAGGGCGTCGTCGAGTACGCGGTCGCGCACGGCATGAACGTCCTCGTGGGCACGAGCGGGTGGACGGGCGAGCGCATCACCGAGCTCGAGCGGCGGATCACCGGCAACCTCGCCGTGGGCGTCGTCATCATCCCCAACTTCTCCGTCGGCAGCGTCCTCGCGACCTCGTTCGCGCAGATGGCGGCCCGCTTCTACGACTCCATCGAGATCGTCGAGGCGCACGGCGCGACCAAGATCGACTCGCCCTCGGGGACGGCGGTGCGCACGGCCGAGCTCATGTCGCAGGCGCGCGGCACCCGCGGCCCGGTGCAGGCGCCGCACACGGACCAGCGGGCGCGGGGCCAGCAGGTGGCGAGCATCCCCGTGCACAGCCTCCGCATGCAGGGCGTCGTCGCCAAGCAGGACGTGGTCTTCGGCGGCAACGGCGAGGTCCTCACCATCAGCCACGACACTCTCGCGCCGAGCGCCTACGAGGCCGGGATACTGCTCGCCCTCCGCGCGGCCCGCACCGCCCGCGGCGTGGTCGTCGGGCTCGACCGCCTCATCGACCTCGACGGCTCGCGCGAGCGCGCCGCGCAGGCGGCAGCCACCGGTGCCGCGTCGGGACCCGTGGACGACGGCGGGCCGAGCGGCCAGGCCGCCACCGTCACGAGCGCCTGATGGGCACGCGCATCGGCGTCGCCGTCATGGCGGTGCTCATGGTGCTGTACCTGGCACTGGCCGGCCAGATCGCCGTCCTGCTCCTCATATCCGGCGAGCCCGTCGGCGTCGTGTTCGGGCTCGCGCTCCTGGTCCTCCCGCTGGTCGGCGTGTGGACGCTCGTGCGCGAGCTGTCCTTCGGGGTGCGGAGCGCGCGCCTGGTGCGGATCCTCGACGGGGAGGGCGGGCTGCCGGTCGCCGACCTGCCGACCCGGGCGAGCGGCCGTCCGCTCCGGGACGCGGCCGACGCCGCGTTCCCGGCCTACCAGGCCGAGGTCGAGCAGGATCCCGCCAGCTGGCGGGCGTGGTTCCGCCTCGGGCTCGCGTACGACGCGAGCGGGGACCGGCGCCGGGCGCGAGGGGCCATCCGCCGCGCCATCGCGCTGCATCGCGCCGAGCCCGCCGCCTAGGCGACCGGCCGCCGCACCGACCTTCCGGCGGGCCGCCGAGCTCAGCTCTTGGCGAGCAGCCGGTCGATGGCGAGCTCGACCGTGGGGTCGCGGAAGGCGAACCCGTCGGCGAGCAGCTTCTCGGGACGCGCGGGCTGGCTGGAGAGCAGCAGCTCCTGCCCGGCCTCCTGCAGCGCGAGGCGGATGAGGAACTCGGGCGCCGGCACCAGGTAGGGCCGGTGCAGGCGCCTCGCGAGGTGCCGCATCAGCCGGTCGGCCATCACGGGCTCGGGACCGGTGAGGTTCACGGGCCCGGAGACGGACGACGTCAGCAGGTGCACGATCGCGGCTGCCTCGTCACGCAGGGAGATCCACGGCCAGATCTGGCCGCCGGTCCCGAGCTTCCCGGCCAGCCCGAGGTTCGTGAGGAGGCGCAGCGGCGCGAGCGCACCGGCCTGCGCGAGCACCAGCCCGGTGCGCAGGGTCGCGACGCGCACGTCGGCGGAGGCCTGGAACGCCTCGGCCTCCCACGCCTCCACGACCTCGGCGAGGAAGCCCTGCCCGCGCGGCGAGTCCTCGGTGAGGCGCTCGGCGGGGCGGTCGCCGTAGAAGCCGACGGCGGATCCGTTCAGCAGCACCCGGGGCGGGTTCGACGCCGACGCGATCGCGCCGACGATCGTGCGCGTGGCGGTGACGCGCGACGCGCGGATCTCCTCCTGGTACTGCTTCGTCCAGGGCAGGCGACTGATGGAGGCGCCCGAGAGGTTGACGACGGCGTCGACGCCGTCCAGCACCGCGGGATCCAGTCGCCCCTCGGTCGGCTGCCACTCGTGCTCGTCGGGCGACGACGGCGCGTGGCGCACGAGCGTCTGCACGCGGTGCCCGGCGGCATGCAGCTGGGCCTGCAGCTCGGTTCCGATCGTGCCCCCGGCCCCCGAGATGAGGACGGTGAGCGGGGTGGCGGATGCGGTGCTGTCGGACATGGTCGAGCCCTTCGTCGGTGCCGCTCAGCCTAGGACGCGGCCCCGCACGCCGGCCGGGAGGAGCGCGGCGCGGTCGCCCGGCGGGGGTCGCGTACAGTGACCGTCGTGCCCCACGACGACATCGCCTTCCGATCCGACATGACCGTGGAGCTCGTCCGCTCGAGCGCTCACGACTCCGACGTGATCTTCGCCGCCCGCGTCTCCACCGCCGGCGAGAAGACCCTCGAGCGCGCGCTCGACGAGCCCGACGGCCAGGACCGCGCCCTCGAGGGCGACGTCGACACGGAGGCGGAGGAGAAGCGGGTCAAGCGCGACCGCGGCCTCATCAACTACCTCATGCGCGACCGCCACGGCTCGCCCTTCGAGCACAACTCGACGACCTTCTACGTGCAGGCGCCGATCTTCGTGTTCCGCGAGTTCATGCGCCACCGCATGGCCTCGTACAACGAGGAGTCGGGCCGCTACAAGGAGCTCGACGCGGTGTTCTACGTCCCCGGCCCCGAGCGCAACCTCGTGCAGGTCGGCAAGCCCGGCGCCTACGAGTTCCACGCGGGCACCCCCGAGCAGACCGCGCTCGTGCAGGAGGAGACCCGACGCACCTCCGCCGAGGCGTACGCCTCCTACCAGCGGATGCTCGAGCAGGGTGTCGCGCGCGAGGTCGCCCGCATCGTCCTCCCGCTCAACATCTACTCGTCGATGTACGTCACGCTCAACGCGCGTGCGCTGATGAACTTCCTGTCGCTCCGCACCAAGCACGAGGACTCGACGTTCCCGAGCTTCCCGCAGCGCGAGATCGAGATGTGCGCCGAGAAGATGGAGACCGAGTTCGAGCGGCTCATGCCGTTGACGCACGCGGCGTTCCAGAAGAACGGCCGCGTCGCCCCGTAGCGCACCGGGATCCGGCGCCCGCCGACCGTTACGATGGAGCGCGTGTCCACAGAGAACCCGTTCGGCCAGGTCCTGGTGGCGCTCGTCACCCCGTTCACCGCCGACGGCGAGGTCGACTGGCCGGGCGTCGAGAAGCACATGGACGACGTCATCGTCGCGGGCGCGGACGGCATCGTCGTCACGGGCACGACGGGCGAGACCAGCACGCTGACCGACCCGGAGAAGATCAAGCTCGTCGAGGTCGGCCGCTCCGTGAGCGGGGGCCGCGCGAAGATCATCACGGGCGGCGGATCCAACGAGACCGCGCACGCCATGCAGCTCGCGCGCCAGAGCGAGAAGGCCGGCGCCGACGGCAACATGATCGTCACGCCGTACTACAACAAGCCCACGCAGGCCGGTGTGCTCACGCACTTCCGCATGATCGCGGACGCGACCGACCTCCCGGTCATCCTCTACGACATCCCCGGCCGCACGGGCATCCCCATCCAGTACGAGACGATCCTCCGCGCCGCGAAGCACCCGAACATCCTCGCCGTGAAGGACGCCAAGGGCGACCTCGCGCAGGCCAGCCGCGTGCTCAACCAGACCGGCCTCATGTACTTCGCGGGCGACGACGCCAACGCGCTGCCGACCCTCGCGATCGGCGGCACGGGCCTCATCGGCGTCACCGCCAACGTCACCGCGACCCCGTATCGCACCATGGTCGACGCCGTGAACGCGGGCGACCTCGCCGCCGCCACGCACGCGCACCAGCAGCTCGAGCCGCTCGTCCGCGCCGTCATGACGCACGTGCCCGGTACGGTCGCGGCGAAGTACATCCTCCACGGCCTCGGCCGCATCGGCAGCCCCCGCGTGCGCCTGCCCCTCGTGGGGCCGGAGGAGTGGGAGGCCGCGCAGATCGAGGACGAGATCGACCTCGTCCGCGACGTCCCCGGCGTCGACTTCCGCAACTTCCGCCCCGACCGCAACGCCGCCGCGGGCGGAGCGCTGCCCCAGGTCGCCGGCACCACGCGCTGACGCGCGCCCCCGAGCATCCACCGCCGGCCCCTGCGCCGCATCGTCACCAGAGGAGTCCCATGCCCCACGGCGTCTACGACCCGCCGGAGCTCAAGCCCGGCACCCTGCGCATCACGCCCATCGGCGGCCTCGGCGAGATCGGCCGCAACATGACCACGTTCGAGATCGACGGGAAGATCCTCGTCGTCGACTGCGGCGTGCTCTTCCCGGAGGAGCACCAGCCGGGCGTCGACCTCATCCTCCCCGACTTCTCGTCCATCAAGGACCGCCTCGACGACGTCGTCGGCATCGTCCTCACGCACGGCCACGAGGACCACATCGGCGCCGTGCCGTACCTCCTCAAGCTCAAGCAGGACATCCCCCTCATCGGCTCCGGCCTCACACTCGCCCTCATCGAGGCGAAGCTCAAGGAGCACCGGATCACGCCGTACACGTTCCAGGTGAAGGAGGGCGACCGCGAGCGCCTCGGGCCGTTCGAGCTCGAGTTCGTCGCCGTCAACCACTCCATCCCAGATGCGCTGGCCGTCGCCATCACGACCGAGGCGGGCCGCGTGCTGCACACCGGCGACTTCAAGATGGACCAGCTGCCGCTCGACGACCGGATCACCGACCTCCGCGCCTTCGCGCGCCTCGGCGAGGCCGGCATCGACCTCTTCATGTCGGACTCCACCAACGCCGACGTCCCCGGCTTCACGCCCACCGAGCGCTCCATCGGCCCCGTGCTCGACGCCGTCATCTCCAAGGCCCCCCGTCGCGTCATCGTCGCGAGCTTCTCGAGCCACGTGCACCGCGTGCAGCAGGTGCTCGACGCCGCGCACGCGAACGGCCGCCGCGTCGCGTTCATCGGCCGCTCGATGATCCGCAACATGACCATCGCGGCCGAGCTCGGCTACCTGAAGGTGCCGGAGGGGGTCCTGATCGACTCCAAGAAGGCCGTCAACCTGCCGGACCACGAGATCGTCTACATGAGCACCGGGTCGCAGGGCGAGCCGATGGCCGTGCTCAGCCGCATGGCGAACCTCGAGCACCAGATCGAGATCGGGCAGGACGACACCGTCATCCTCGCGTCGAGCCTCATCCCGGGCAACGAGAACGCCGTCTACCGCGTGATCAACGGGCTCACGAAGCTCGGCGCCAACGTGGTTCACAAGGCCAACGCGAAGGTCCACGTCTCGGGCCACGCGGCCGCCGGCGAGCTGCTCTACTGCTACAACATCCTCAAGCCGCGCAACGTCCTCCCGGTGCACGGCGAGTACCGCCACCTGGTCGCGAACCAGCAGCTCGCGATCCAGACCGGCGTGCCGGAGCGCAACACGTTCCTCGCCGAGGACGGCACGGTCCTCGACATGAAGGACGGGCACGTGCGGGTCACGGGCCAGCTCGACGTCGGGTACGTCTACGTCGACGGGTCGACCGTGGGCGAGATCACCGACGCCGACCTGAAGGACCGTCGCATCCTCTCCGAGGAGGGCTTCGTCACGATCTTCGTGGTCGTCGAGCCGCAGACCGGCAAGGCCATGGTCGGACCGGAGATCGAGGCCCGCGGCTTCGCCGAGGACTCGCGGGTCTTCGACAGCGTCAAGCCGCTCGTCGTGAAGGCCCTCGCGGAGGCCGCGGCCAACGGCACGCGCGACACGCACGCGTACTCGCAGGTCGTGCGCCGCACGGTCGGCCGCTGGGTCAACTCGTCGCACCGCCGCCGCCCGATGATCATCCCGGTGGTCATCGAGGCGTAGCCCGGCCGTCGGCGGGAGCCGGAGCGCCGCGTGTCCCGAGGGGGCGGGGGAGACCCCGCCCCCTCCGTCGCGCGTGCCGGCGGCGCTCGTCCGCGCGGCCCCCTGACGGGGGTGCGCACCGTCATCCCCGTGGACGAAGCGCCGCGCGCGCCGCCGCCCCTAGCGTCGGAGGCGACCGGACGGGCCGCTGGGGACCGCCGGGGAAGGAGCGGCTGTGGGCGTTTGGCGGAGATGGATTCTCCCGATCACGAGGCTGGTCGTGCTCGCCGCGATCGCGGTGGCCCTCGTGCGCATGGCGTTCTTCGGGACGACGACCGAGGAGGCCTCCGAGGTGCCGACGGGCTCGGTCGTGGAGTCGCAGGTGCCGGCGTCCATCGCGACCGTGGTCAACGACGTGACGGTGAAGGGCAGCATCCAGCCGGATCCCGACGTGGCCGTGAAGGCGACGCTGCAGGGCAAGGTCTCGAAGATCGTCGCGGAGCAGGGCGCGACGGTCACGGCCGGCGACCCGATCCTCGTCATCCGCCAGGAGACGCCGGTGGATCCGGTGGTCGCGGCGGACGGCACGGTCACGCAGCCGAAGCCCAAGGTCGTCACCGAGACCGTCACCGCGTCCGCCGCGGGTTCGCTCGCGGAGCTCGGCGTGCTCGTCGGCCAGGAGGTCGCCGTCGGCGACGCGGTCGGCCGGATCGCGCCGCCCACCTTCCGCGCGACGGCGCCGCTCACCGCCGAGGAGCAGTACCGGCTCGTCACGCAGCCGACGGCGGCGAAGGTCGCCATAACCTCGGGACCCGCGCCGTTCGACTGCGGGGACCTGCGCATCGGCCAGCAGGCGGCGGCGTCCTCCGAGGGCGCGGGCGGGACAGGCGGGGCGGGCAGCGGATCCACCGGCAGCGGCACCGAGTCGGCCTCCACCGGCGCGACCGTCTCCTGCGCCGTGCCTGCCGGGACGCGCGTCTTCCCGGGCCTCGCCGCCGACATCACGATCCCCGCGGGCGAGGCGCCCGACGTGCTGACGCTCCCGACGACGGCGGTCGAGGGCCTCGCCGACACGGGCAACGTGTGGCTCGCGTCGGACGGCGGCGAGCCCGAGGAGCGCGCGGTCGGCCTCGGGATCAGCGACGGGAAGGTCGTGCAGATCACCTCGGGCCTCGCGGAGGGCGACATGGTGCTCGAGTTCGTGCCCGGTGCGCCCGTCCCCGAGGACGAGGCGATGACGATGCAGGGCGGGTACGGCGGATGAGCCTGATCCGTCTCGAGCAGGTGACCCGCACGGTCGAGCGGCCGGACGACGAGCCGCTGACGATCCTGCACGGCGTCGACCTCGACGTCGCGGTGGGCGACCACGTGTCGATCGTCGGCCGGTCGGGATCCGGCAAGTCGACGCTGCTGAACATCCTGGGGCTGCTCGACACCCCGACGACCGGCGAGGTGTACCTCGACGACGTTCCCATGGCGCGCGTGTCGGGATCCCGGCGCGACCGGGCCCGCGGGGGCGACATCGGCTTCATCTTCCAGCAGTTCAACCTCCTGCAAGGCCGCACGGCGCGCGAGAACGTGATGACGCCGCTGCTCTACTCGACGGGTCGCTCGTTCTGGCGCCGGGCGTCGATCGCGGCGGACATGCTCGAGCGGGTCGGCCTCGGCCACCGCATCGACGCGATGCCGGAGACCATGTCCGGCGGCGAGCAGCAGCGCGTCGCCATCGCGCGGGCCCTCGTGCGCTCGCCGCGGCTGATCCTGGCCGACGAGCCGACCGGCGCGCTCGACATCGAGACCGGCGCGACGGTGATGACCCTGCTCGCCGAGGTCGCCCACGCGTCCGGCGCGGCGCTGGTGACGATCACGCACGACCCGACCGTGGCGGCCCGCGCGGACCGGCACCACCGCCTCGAGATGGGCGTCCTCGCGCCGTCCGAGGCGCTCACCCGCGGGGTGCTCGCATGACCGGCTGGCTGTCGCGCACGGCGACCGGTCTCGTGGGCGCGGTCGTGGAGGCATGGGCCGAGCTCCGGATCCACCGCACGCGCGTGATGCTGTCCCTCATCGGGGTCGCGGTCGCGGTGGCGGCGATCACCTCGGTCGTCGGCCTCGGCGCGGTCGTGCAGCAGTCGCAGACCGAGCAGATGGAGCGCCAGTCGGGCCGACCCGCCGCGCTGTCGGCGTCCGCGTACTCCGCGACCGGGGACGGCCTGTCCTACGCCGAGCAGCGCACGCTCCTCGCGGACGTCGCCGACCGGTACGGCATCACCTGGTCGACGATCATCGGCTCCACGACGGTGCCGGTCGACTTCGCGCGCGGGCAGGCGCAGGTCCAGACCGTCGTGGTCGACCGGGACTACGGCGAGATGCGCCGCGTCGACGTGACGGACGGCCGCTGGTTCGACGAGCGGGACGCCGACCGCCTCGCGCCCGCGCTCGTCGTCAACCCCGCGTTCCTCGCGGAGCTCGGGTCGCCCGAGATCGCCGCGCACCCCTCCGCCGTGCTGCACGGCGAGCGGTCGGACCTCGTGGGCGTCGTCGTGGGCACCGTGCCCGCGCAGTACGCGGA
Source organism: Clavibacter michiganensis subsp. insidiosus (assembly GCF_002240565.1). Classification (GTDB taxonomy): domain Bacteria; phylum Actinomycetota; class Actinomycetes; order Actinomycetales; family Microbacteriaceae; genus Clavibacter; species Clavibacter insidiosus. Next base: position 1,381,768 of record NZ_MZMO01000001.1, read on the forward strand.
GGAGCCGCCGACCGTCTACCTGCAGGCGTCCGACGCCGAGCGCCTGATGTCCGACGACGCGCTCGACGCCATGGCGCCGCAGTCCGAGTTCTGGGTGCCCGAGGCGGAGGCCGACGCGCTCACCGCGGCCATCACCTCGCAGGTGGCGGCGACCGCGCCCGAGGGCCTGGAGGTGAGCGTCGGCCGCAGCGACTGGGGGACGTACGACTACGACCCGCTGCTGTCGGTGAAGATCCTCGTCGGGGGCGTGGCGGGCCTCGTGCTCCTGCTCGGCGCGCTCGGCCTCGTGAACATCTCGCTCGTGACGGTGAAGCAGCGGATCCGGGAGATCGGCGTGCGGCGCAGCTTCGGCGCGAGCGCGGGCCGGGTGTTCTTCGCCGTGATGATGGAGAGCATCGTGGCGACGGTCGCCGCGGGCGTCGTCGGCGTGATGGCGGCGGTCGCGATCGTGAAGAACCCGTGGATCCTCTCGTTCGTCGCCTCGGGCGTCACCGACTTCCCGCCGTTCCCGCTGTCGGCGGCGCTCCTCGGGCTCGGCGCCTCGCTCGCCGTCGGCGCGATCGCGGGCCTGCTGCCGGCCCTCGTCGCGGTGCGCGTGTCGGTCATCGACGCGATCCGGTACTGATGCCGCGGCCGGGCGGGGAGCGCCCGGCCCGGCCCGGCGCGCCGTCGGCGACGGCGGCGCGGGATAACGTGGGTCGCATGGCTACGAGCACCAGGTCGACCAGCCGCGCCGGGAAGACCTCCTCGGGCGCGCCGCGCGCCACGCCCCCGCGCACGGGGCGTGCCGCCGAGACGAAGCAGCAGACCGTCGCCTACCCCGTGCAGCCGGAGCGCCGCGGCCCGCTCGTCGCCGCGTGGATGGGCCTCGCCCACGCCACCGGCGCCCTCTTCCGCGCCCTCGGACCGGAGAAGCTCGCGAAGGAGGAGCGCCGCGACGGCATCCCCTTCCTGCTCGTGGTGCTCGCGATCGCGGGCGTGGTCGTCGAGTGGTTCAACCCGCTCAACGACGTCGCCATGGCCTTCGACGCGTACACGTTCGGCGGCCTCTTCGGCCGGGTCGCCTTCGCGCTGCCCATCGTCATGGTGCTCCTCGCGCTCTGGCTCTTCCGCCACCCCTCGTCCGTCAGCGACAACGGGCGCATCGGCGTGGGCGTCTCGCTCTTCCTCGTCTCCATCGCCGCGCTCTGCCACATCTTCAACGGGGCGCCGGACCCGCGCGACGGCATGCTCGCCCTGGCCCGCGCCGGCGGCGTCCTCGGCTGGGTGCTCGCGGCGCCGCTGTCGCTCCTCATCACCCCGATCGGCGCGGGCGTCGTGGCCGGGATCCTGCTCCTGCTCTCCCTCTTCATCATCACGCGCACGCCGCCTAACCGCGTCGGCATGCGGCTGCGCGAGCTGTACTCCTACCTCTTCGGCGCGCCGCCCGTCGACGAGGAGCAGCGCGCCGCCGACCGCGCGGCCCGCAAGGCGCAGGCGACGGAGCAGGTCGAGCTCGAGGGCCTCGACGACGACGGCCCGGTCGACACCGACAGCCTCCCGTGGTGGCGCCGCAACCGCAGCCAGCGCGAGGACGCCCCCGCGTTCGACAGCCCGGTGCTCGCGCCGCACGCGGGATCCGACGACGACCGCCACGAGGTCCCCGCGCGGTCGGCCGCCGAGGCGCCCACCACCGTCATCGACCGCACGGTGGATCCCGACGCCTCCCGCCCGGAGGCCGGCGCCTTCGCGGGCGACGACGCCGCGACCCGCCGCATCGACCTCGACGCGCCCGTCGACGCCACGGCCACCGCGATCCTGCCGTCCGTCCCCGTGCACCCCACCGGCATCCGCGACGACGACGAGCCCGCCGTCCTCCCCGGCTTCGAGGACGACGGCTCCGACGTGGCCGTCGTCACGGGGGAGTCCGGCGCCCCGCAGGCGCCCTACCGCCTGCCCGCCGCGAGCACGCTCGCGCCCGGCACGCCCGCGAAGTCCCGCTCGTCCGTCAACGACGAGGTGGTGCGCGCGCTCACCGAGGTGCTCACGAACTTCCAGGTCGACGCCACGGTCACGGGCTTCTCACGCGGTCCGACGGTCACGCGCTACGAGCTCGAGCTCGCGCCCGGCGTCAAGGTCGAGCGCGTCACGGCGCTCGCGAAGAACATCAGCTACGCGGTCGCCTCCAACGAGGTCCGCATCCTCTCGCCCATCCCGGGACGCAGCGCCATCGGCGTGGAGATCCCGAACACCGACCGCGAGATCGTCTCGCTCGGTGACGTGCTCCGCTCGTCCGCCGCGACGAACAGCGCGCACCCGATGACCATCGGCGTCGGCAAGGACGTCGAGGGCGGCTACGTCATCGCCAACCTGGCGAAGATGCCCCACCTCCTGGTCGCGGGATCCACGGGCTCCGGCAAGTCGAGCTTCGTCAACTCGATGATCACCTCGCTCCTCATGCGCGCGAAGCCGAGCGACGTCCGCATGGTCCTCATCGACCCGAAGCGCGTGGAGCTGACCATCTACGCGGGCGTCCCGCACCTCATCACGCCCATCATCACCAACCCGAAGAAGGCGGCCGAGGCGCTGCAGTGGGTGGTGAAGGAGATGGACATGAGGTACGACGACCTCGCCAGCTTCGGCTTCCGCCACATCGACGACTTCAACAAGGCCGTCACGAGCGGGTCCATCGTTCTCCCCGAGGGCAGCGAGCGGACGCTCCGCCCGTACCCCTACCTCCTCGTGGTGGTCGACGAGCTCGCCGACCTCATGATGGTCGCGCCGCGGGACGTCGAGGACTCGATCGTCCGGATCACGCAGCTGGCTCGCGCCGCCGGCATCCACCTGGTCCTCGCGACGCAGCGTCCGTCCGTCGACGTCGTCACGGGCCTCATCAAGGCCAATGTCCCGTCCCGTCTCGCGTTCGCGGTGTCGAGCATGACCGACTCCCGCGTGATCCTCGACCAGCCCGGTGCCGACAAGCTCATCGGCCAGGGCGACGGCCTCTTCCTCCCCATGGGCGCCAACAAGGCCGTCCGCGTTCAGGGCGCGTGGGTGCAGGAGGCGGAGATCGCCAAGGTCGTCGAGCACGTGACGCGCCAGGCACGGCCCGAGTACCGCCAGGACGTCGCGGTCGCCGCCGAGAAGAAGGAGATCGACGCGGACATCGGCGACGACCTCGAGGTGCTGCTCGCGGCGGCCGAGCTGGTCGTCAGCACGCAGTTCGGATCCACGTCGATGCTGCAAAGGAAGCTCCGCGTCGGCTTCGCCAAGGCCGGTCGGCTCATGGACCTCCTCGAGGCGCGCGAGATCGTCGGCCCGTCCGAGGGATCCAAGGCGCGCGACGTGCTCGTCTCGGCCGAGCAGCTCCCGGGCGTCCTCGCGACGCTGCGCGGGGAAACGCCCGCGGCCGCACCGGCACCCGCCGCACCCGCCGCCGCTCCGGTCGCGCCGCCCGCCGCCGACGCGGACGACGGGAACCGCTACCCGTCGGATCCTCTGCACAAGGACCTGGACGCGTACGAGCAGGTGGAGGCCGAGGGCGACGACGACGCCTGGGGCCTGACGGGGAGGGACTGACCGTGGCGGAGCGGAGCGCATCGAGCGCGGACGGGACCGGGGCACCCCGCATCTGGCGCGCGGGCGACTCGCCGGCGAGCTCCTGGAACGTCGCCAACGTCCTCACGGTCGTGCGGATCCTGCTGGCCCCCGTCTTCGTCGTCCTCCTCGCGGCGGACGACGGCGCCGACGGCCCGCTCCGCTACGCGGCCGCGGCGCTCTTCATCCTCGCGATCGCCACGGACGGCGTCGACGGGCACATCGCCCGCAGTCGCAACCTCGTCACGGACCTCGGCAAGCTCCTCGACCCCATCGCCGACAAGGTGCTCACGGGCGCCGCGCTCGTCATGCTCTCGGTGCTCGGCGAGCTGCCCTGGTGGGTGACGACCGTGATCCTCGTGCGCGAGCTCGGCATCACGGCCTACCGGTTCGCCGTGCTCCGCGACCGCGTGGTCGCGGCGTCCCGCGGCGGCAAGCTGAAGACCGTCGCGCAGGCCGTCGCGATCAGCGTCGCGCTGCTCCCGCTGTGGGACGTGGTCGGCGACGGCATGCACGTCGTGAACACCGTGCTCATGTCGATCGCGTTCGTCCTCACCGTGCTCTCCGGCCTCGACTACATGCGCCAGGCGGTGCGAGCGGAGCGCGCCTCGTGAGCGCGGCCGACGAGGCCACCGACGAGCAGCTCGCCGAGCGCGTGATCGCCGCCCTCGTGGCCAGCGGTCGGCGCATCGCCGTCGCCGAGTCGCTCACGGGAGGCCTGCTCACCGCCGCCCTGGTCGGCGTCCCCGGCGCCTCGCGCGCGCTCCTCGGCGGGATCGTCTCCTACGACTCGGCCCTCAAGCGCACGATCCTCGGCGTCGAGTCCTCGATCCTCGCCGTCCACGGCGCGGTCCACCCCGACGTGGCCCGGCAGATGGCCCGCGGCGTGCGCCAGGCGTGCGCCATCGACGGACGCCCCGCCGACGTCGGCGTCTCCACGACGGGAGCCGCGGGGCCGGATCCCCAGGACGGGCAGCAGCCGGGCACGGCGTTCGTGGGCCTGTCCATCGACGGCGACTCGCGCGCCATCGCGCTGCACCTCGATGGAGGCCGCCAGGCGGTCCGCGCGGGCGTCGTGCACGAGGCCCTCGTCGCCCTCGTCGAGGCGCTGGATCCCGCCGGGAACATCTGATGCGGCTCCCGCGTTGTCGTAATCACGTTCACAAGCAACGCCCAGTGCCCCTGCTTAGCCTGAGTCCTCGGCCAGATGCTCACCCATCAGCCCCGGACCTCCGGTTCGATCAGGCACCAGGCGCAACGAGGAGGCTCCCGTGGTTCTAGTCCGTCAGGAGATCGGCGACGTCCTACGGGACTTCCGCTTGCAGAAGGGGCGCACGCTCCGCCAGGTCGCCAGCAAGGCGAGCGTCGCGCTCGGCTACCTCAGCGAGGTCGAGCGGGGCCAGAAGGAGGCGTCGAGCGAGATCCTCGCGTCCGTCGCCGACGCGCTCGACACCCCCATCTCCGTCATCATGCGCGAGGTCGGCGACCGTCTCGCCGTCATCGAGGGGCTCAACCCCATCCCCGACACCATCCCGGACGACCTCGTCGCCGGCTTCGACAGCGACCTCGTCGCGCGCTGACCCTCTCCTCACGACCTCCCGCCCCGCCCGTCCTCGCGACGGGCGGGGCGTCGTCGTCCCGGCGGCAGCGGGTAGCGTGGTCGGCATGCGACTGAGCGAGTTCCAGCGGGCCGTCTCCGACGAGTTCGGCTCCGGATACGGGCCGGTCCTGGTCGCGGACCTCGTGCTCGGCGAGCTCGGCGGGCGCACGTGCGCGCAGGCGCTGAAGGACGGGACGCCCGCCCGCGAGGTCTGGCTCGCCCTCTGCCGCGCGCAGGACGTCCCGCGTGCGCGCTGGAACGGCGCCGGGGTGCCCGAGCCGCGCGTCTGAGGTCTCCCGACCGGGATCTGCAGTTCGACATCCCGAGCCGGATGCGTCGACGACACGCGGCGCGCCGTTCGAATATGCCTTCGAACGCGCGTAGTCTCCCCACAGGAGCGATTCGAAGCGCGGACTGCACAGGTCTGGCCCCTCCGGCAGCGATGTCGGCGGCGCCGCATAACGTGCACCTCGCGGAGATCACCCGTCGCCTTGTCGGCACCGGACCCCGCGGCCAGCGGGAGCGGAGCGACAGCCTGCAGGCAACCCACCTTCGACACGAGGAGCACCCCATGGCATCATCGGCAGACCGCGAGAAGTCCCTCGAGACCGCGCTCGCACAGATCGACCGGCAGTTCGGCAAGGGCTCGGTCATGCGACTGGGCAGCGATGAGCGCGCGCCCGTCGCCGTCATCCCCACCGGATCCGTCGCGCTGGACGTGGCCCTCGGCATCGGCGGGCTCCCGCGAGGCCGCATCGTCGAGATCTACGGCCCGGAGTCCTCGGGAAAGACCACGCTGACGCTGCACGCCATCGCCAACGCGCAGCGCGCCGGCGGCATCGCGGCGTTCATCGACGCGGAGCACGCGCTCGACCCGGAGTACGCGAAGAAGCTCGGCGTCGACATCGACGCGCTCCTCGTCTCCCAGCCCGACACGGGTGAGCAGGCGCTCGAGATCGCCGACATGCTCGTGCGCTCGGGATCCATCGACCTGGTCGTCATCGACTCCGTCGCGGCGCTCGTGCCGCGCGCCGAGATCGAGGGCGAGATGGGCGACTCCCACGTGGGCCTCCAGGCGCGCCTCATGTCGCAGGCGCTCCGCAAGCTCACCGGTGGCCTCAACCAGACGCAGACCACCATGATCTTCATCAACCAGCTCCGCGAGAAGATCGGCGTGTTCTTCGGCAGCCCGGAGACCACCGCCGGTGGCAAGGCGCTCAAGTTCTACGCCTCGGTCCGTCTCGACATCCGCCGCATCGAGACGCTGAAGGACGGCACCGACGCGGTGGGCAACCGCACTCGCGTCAAGGTTGTCAAGAACAAGATGGCGCCGCCCTTCAAGCAGGCGGAGTTCGACATCCTCTACGGCACGGGCATCTCCCGCGAGGGCAGCCTCATCGACTTCGGCGTCGAGCACGAGATCGTCCGCAAGTCGGGTGCCTGGTACACCTACGACGGCGACCAGCTCGGCCAGGGCAAGGAGAACTCGCGCAAGCACCTCCTGAACAACCCGGAGATCGCCGCTGAGATCGAGCAGAAGATCAAGGTCAAGCTCGGCCTGGTCAAGGACCCGAACGCGGATGCTGCAGCCACGGCCGACGCGGCTCCGGCTCCGGTCGCGGCCGCAGCGCCCAAGGCATCGGCTCGCAAGAGCGCCTGACCCGGCGCTCCCTCGGCGGGGCGCGTCCCACCACGCGCCCCGCCCCCGCACGACACCGGCCCGACCGTGGCATCACGTTCCGCGTGATGCGCGCTCGGGCCTCCTGAGGACGGAAGCACCATGGTCAGATTCCCCTCCGAGGGCGAGCAGGGCACGGGCCCCGGGCCCGACGAAATCGCCCCCGTCGCCTCCCTCGCCGACCGTCGTTCGCGTCGGGCCGAGGCTCGCCCGCTCGTCGAGCCCGCGGAGCCCGACGATGCGTCACCTGCGCCTCGCGTCGAGCCGTCTCATCCCGCGCACGGCCGCTCCGTCACCGAGGTCGACGGCATCGTCACGATCGGCGCGGCGGTCGACGGGTCGGAGGCGGGCCGCGCCCTCGCCGCGCAGGAGCGCATCGCGGAGGCGCGGCGGGTGCTCGCCGAGGCCGAGGCGCAGGCGGCGCGCGGGTCCGGCGACGCGACCGCCGCGTTCCCGGAGACGCCGCCGACAGAGGACGACGGTGCGGACGACACGACGCCCGCGGCGTGGCGCGCCGAGCAGGAGCGGGCCGAGCGGGCGCGCGCCAAGGCGGAGCAGGACGAGGCGTACCGGCAGGACATGATCCGGCTGGAGGAGGACCGCGTCGAGGACGAGCGCCGCGAGGCGGAGGCGGAGGAGGAGCGCGCCGCCGAGCGGACGCCCGAGCGCCAGCGGCGTCGGGCGGACAACGTCCTCGCCAACCGGCTGCGCGGTCGCGGGCTCTCCCTCGCGGAGGCGCGCGAGGTGCTCGACGGGGCGGAGATCGACCCGGACATCGCGGAAGAGACGCTCGCTCGCTACGTCTCCCTGCAGTACATCAACGAGGCGGCGCTGGCGGAGCAGATCCTGCACACGCACCTCGACCGCAAGGGCCTCGGGCGGCGCTCGGTCGAGATGGAGATGCGCCGTCGCAAGCTCGACCCCCTCGTCATCGAGGAGGCCATGGCCGAGCAGCCGGACGACGAGCTCGCGCGCGCGACCGAGGTCGCGATGAAGCGCGTCGGGCAGCTCTCGTCCTACGACGACGAGACGGCCGAGCGCCGACTCACGTCGTTCCTCATGCGGCGTGGCTACGGAGGCGGGGTCGTGCGGGATGCGGCGAAGGCCGCGCTCGCGACCCGCCGTGGCTCGTCCCGCGTCCGCTTCCGCTGACCCGGCCGCCGGACAGCGCAGGGCGTCCACGCACGTAGGATCGAGACATCATGAGCACCGTCGCCGAGCACGTCCGCGTCGCCCCGCCCGAAGCCGACCGGCCCCGGACTTATGAGGTCCGCACCTACGGCTGCCAGATGAACGTCCACGACTCGGAGCGGCTCACCGGGTCGCTCGAGGCCGCCGGCTACGTGTCGGCCGAGGGTGCCGAGGCGGACATCGTCGTCATCAACACGTGCGCCGTCCGCGAGAACGCGGACAACAAGCTCTACGGGAACCTCGGCCACCTCGCCGGTGTCAAGCGCCGGCACGAAGGCATGCAGATCGCCGTCGGCGGGTGCCTCGCGCAGAAGGACCGGGCGACCGTGCTCGAGAAGGCGCCGTGGGTCGATGTCGTCTTCGGCACCCACAACATGGGCTCCCTGCCGGCGCTGCTCGAGCGCGCGCGGCACAATGGCGAGGCGCAGCTGGAGATCCTGGAGAGCCTCGAGACGTTCCCGTCCACGCTGCCCACGAAGCGCGACGAGATCGCGAGCGGCTGGGTCTCCATCTCGGTGGGGTGCAACAACACCTGCACGTTCTGCATCGTCCCCGCGCTCCGCGGCAAGGAGAAGGACCGGCGGTCAGGCGACATCCTGGCCGAGATCCAGGCCCTCGTCGACGACGGCGCGGTCGAGGTCACGCTGCTCGGCCAGAACGTCAACTCCTACGGCGTCGAGTTCGGCGACCGTCAGGCGTTCGGCAAGCTGCTGCGGGCCGCCGGCGCCATCGAGGGGCTGGAGCGCATCCGCTTCACGAGCCCCCACCCGGCTGCCTTCACCGACGACGTGATCGACGCGATGGCGGAGACGCCGGCCGTGATGCCGCAGCTGCACATGCCGCTGCAGTCGGGATCCGACCGCGTCCTCAAGGCCATGCGCCGCTCGTACCGGTCCGAGCGCTTCCTCGGGATCCTCGATCGGGTCCGAACCCGCATCCCCGACGCGGCGATCACGACCGACATCATCGTCGGCTTCCCGGGCGAGACGGAGGAGGACTTCCAGGAGACCCTCCGCGTCGTCGAGGCGGCCCGCTTCTCCTCCGCGTTCACGTTCCAGTACTCCATCCGCCCCGGCACCCCTGCCGCGACGATGGACGAGCAGGTGCCCGCCGATGTCGTGAAGGAGCGGTACGGGCGCCTCACCGCGCTGCAGGAGCGGATCAGCCATCAAGAGAACCTGCGCGTGGTCGGCCGCACGGTCGAGGTCCTCGTGAGCGCGCACGAGGGTCGGAAGGACGGCGATACGCGCCGGGTCACCGGGCGGGCGCAGGACGGCCGCCTCGTCCACCTCGACGTCCCCGAGGGCAGCGGCGAGCCGCGCCCCGGCGACGCCGTCGAGGTCGAGATCACCCGCGCGGCGCCGTTCCACCTCATCGCCGACTCGGTCGACCGCGCTCCGCTGCGCATCCGCCGCACCCGCGCCGGCGACGCGTGGGAGCGCGCGCAGGCCGACTCCTGCGGCGTGCCGACGCCGACGCCGGCGTCGGGCGCGGGGTCGAGCGCCGCTGGGGCGCCGCGCGTCTCGCTCGGGCTGCCCTCGCTCCGTGTGACCACGGCCGCGGGCGACGGGTCGGCGCACCCGCGACACCGCGCGTGACCCCGATCGTCGCGATCGTCGGCGCCACCGGCACCGGGAAGTCGGCCCTGTCCCTCGACATCGCGGACCGGCTGCGGGCCGAGGGCCGAGCGGTCGAGATCGTCAACGCCGACGCCATGCAGCTCTACCGGGGCATGGACATCGGCACGGCCAAGCTGCCCGAGGCCGAGCGGCGCGGCGTGCCGCACCACATGCTCGACGTCCTCGACGTGACCGCGGAGGCCACCGTCGCCGCGTACCAGGAGGAGGCGCGCGGGGCGATCGGCGGCATCCTCGAGCGCGGGGCCGTCCCGATCCTCGTCGGCGGATCCGGCCTCTACGTCTCGTCGGTGCTCTTCGACTACGACTTCCCGGGAACCGATCCCGAGATCCGGCAGCGCCTGGAACAGGATCTGGCGACGACCGGGCCGGGCATGCTGCACCGGCGCCTCCGCGAGCTCGACCCGGCGGCGGCCCAGCGGATCGGCGCGCACAACGGGCGGCGCCTCGTGCGCGCGCTGGAGGTCGTGGAGATGACGGGACCGCAGCCGGAGCGCGCATCCGCCGAGCCGCGCCCATGGCATCCGGCGCGGATCCTGGCGCTCACGCTGCCGCGCGAGGAGCTCGTGCCGCGGCTCGACGTTCGCGTCTCCGGCATGTGGGAGGACGGGCTGGTGGACGAGGTCGCCGGGTTGCTGTCGGCCGGGCTCGCCGACGGCGTCACCGCCTCCCGGGCCATCGGCTACGCGCAGGCGGCCAGGCAGCTCGCGGGGGAGCTCACCGAGGAGCAGGCGATCGAGGAGACGCGCGCGCTCACGCGCCGCTTCGCGCGCCGTCAGGTGTCCTGGTTCGGCCGCTACGCCGACGCCGTGCGGCTGGACGCGCGCGACGAGCGGCTCCTCGCTCACGCGCTCGACGCCCTCCCGGCGGCGCGCCCGTAGGCTGGCGGGATGGCAGACCTGCAGTTCACCAAGGGCCAGGGCACGGGCAACGACTTCGTGCTGTTCGCGGATCCCGCGGGCGAGATCTACCTGACGGACACGCAGGTGCAGGCGCTCTGCGACCGCCACTTCGGGATCGGCGCCGACGGCACGATCCGCGCGGTGCTCTCCAGCCGCATCCCCGAGGGCCGCGCGGCCCTCGACGAGGACCCGGACGCCGAGTGGTTCATGGACTACCGCAACGTCGACGGCAGCCCTGCCGAGATGTGCGGCAACGGCATCCGCGTCTTCACGCTCTTCCTCATCGAGAACGGGCTCATCGAGCTGCCCCCGGGCGGTACTGTCCCGATCGGCACGCGGGCCGGCGTCCGGGACGTGCAGCGCAGCGGATCCGGGTTCCAGGTCGACCTCGGCCGCTGGTCCCTCGCGGGCGGCGAGCCGCTCGTGCGCGCCAAGGACCTCCAGGTCGCGCGTCCGGGCCTCGGCATCGACGTGGGCAACCCGCACGTGGTGGTGGCGCTGTCCAGCGAGGACGAGCTCGCGGAGGCCGACCTCGCGTTCGTGCCGCAGCTGGATCCCGAGCCCGCCGACGGCGCGAACGTCGAGCTCGTCGTGCCCGCCGATCCGCTCGTCGTGGACGGCGTGGGCCACATCACGATGCGCGTCCACGAGCGCGGCAGCGGCGAGACGCTGAGCTGCGGCACGGGTGCCGCGGCGGCCGCACTCGCGACGCGGCACTGGGCCGGGGCCGCCGCACCGCACGAGTGGCGCGTGCAGCTGCCGGGCGGGGTGCTCGGGGTGCGGATGTTTCCGACGGAGGACGGCGAGCACGTCGGCCTCTCGGGCCCCGCCGAGCTGGTGTTCGACGGGGTCGTGGCGCTGGCCTGATCCCGTCGTCCCGCCCGCGGATGCAGGGGGAGGGGTGGCGGGCTAGGAGTCCGCGCCGCGGTGCACCCGCAGCACCCGGAAGCCCTTGTCGGAGGCGGCGCGCGTCGTCTCCAGGCCCGCGGGCAGGGTGTCGACCAGCCAGCGCTGCAGCGAGTCGGATCCGAGGTTGCGCTGCACGACGAGCCAGGCGTCCGCGTCCGGCGCGAGGCGGGGCATCCAGTCGAGCAGGATCCCGTGCAGCGCCTCCTTGCCGACGCGGATGGGCGGGTTCGACCACACGGTGCCGAACGCGAGGTCGGCGGGGACGTCCTCGGGCATCACGGCGTTGACGTTCTCGAGACCGAGGGACCGGGCGTTCGCCCGCGTCAGCTCGAGCGCCCGCTCGTTCACGTCGACCGCCCACACGGTGGCCGCGGGCGAGCGCATCGCCAGATCGAGGGCGACGGGGCCCCAGCCGCAGCCCACGTCCAGCAGATGCCCCTCGGCAGGGGGCGCGGGGACGTTGCGCAGCAGCACCAGGGTGCCCTGGTCGACGTGCTCGGGGCTGAAGACGCCGCCGGCGGTCTCGAGGTCCACCGTGCGCCCGCCCAGCTCGACGGTGATGGTGCGGGTGCGCAGGGGTCCGACCGGCGACGAGGAGAAGTAGTGCGCGTCGGCCATACCGGGACGATACCGGACGCCCGCACTACGATGGGAGCACATGACAACGCACGACGAGCACGACCACGAGCCCGCGGACACGACGACGACGTCCACCGAGAACACCGACCGGGACGACGTCGTCGCGCGCGTCCTCGGTCGAGCGGAGAACCGCTCGGCCGACTACGCCCTCTTCCGCGGGTCCGGCGCGCAGGCGCTGTCCGCGAACCCCGACACCGAGCAGGGCTCGGACGGCGACCAGAGCGAGCGCGCCGACCGGCAGGCGCTGCGCCGCGTCCCCGGGCTCTCCACCGAGCTCGAGGACGTCACCGAGGTCGAGTACCGCCAGCTGCGCCTCGAGAACGTCGTGCTCATCGGCGTGTACTCGCAGGGCTCCGTCGACGACGCCGAGAACAGCATGCGGGAGCTCGCGGCCCTCGCCGAGACCGCGGGCGCGGTCGTGCTCGACGGCCTCCTGCAGCGCCGCCCCACGCCGGATCCCAGCACCTACTTCGGACGAGGCAAGGCCGAGGAGCTGCGGGCTCTCGTGGCGGCCGTCGGCGCCGACACCGTCATCGCCGACACCGAGCTCGCCCCGAGCCAGCGGCGCGCGCTCGAGGACGTGGTGAAGGTCAAGGTCATCGACCGCACGGCCGTGATCCTCGACATCTTCAGCCAGCACGCCAAGAGCCGCGAGGGCAAGGCCCAGGTCGAGCTCGCCCAGCTGCAGTACCTCCTCCCGCGCCTGCGCGGCTGGGGCGACTCGATGTCGCGCCAGGCCGGTGGCCAGGTCGGCGGCGCGGGCGCGGGGATGGGATCCCGCGGCCCGGGTGAGACGAAGATCGAGCTCGACCGTCGGCGCATCAACACGCGCATGGCGCGCCTCCGCAAGCAGATCGCCGCGATGAAGCCCGCGCGGGACACCAAGCGCGCCAACCGCGACCGTCATTCGGTGCCCTCGGTCGCGATCGTCGGGTACACGAACGCCGGCAAGTCGTCGCTCCTCAACCGGGTGACGAAGGCGGGCGTGCTCGTCGAGAACGCGCTCTTCGCCACGCTCGACGCGACGGTGCGGAAGACCGAGACGGACCAGGGGCAGCTCTACACGCTGGCCGACACGGTCGGCTTCGTGCGCAACCTGCCGCACCAGCTGGTCGAGGCCTTCCGATCGACGCTCGAGGAGCTCGCCGACTCCGACGTGCTCGTGCACGTCGTCGACGCCTCGCACCCGGATCCCGCGGCTCAGCTCGCGACCGTCCACGAGGTCATCGCCGAGGTGGACGCCTCGTCCATCCCCGAGATCGTCGTGTTCAACAAGAGCGACCTCGCCTCGGACGGCGACCGCGTGGTGCTCCGCGGCCTCGCGCCGCAGGGCGTGTTCGTCTCGGCCCGCACGGGCGAGGGCGTCGAGGAGCTGCGTCGCCGCATCGCGGAGCTGCTGCCGCAGCCGACGATCGAGGTCGACCTCCTGGTGCCCTTCGAGCACGGCGAGGTCGTCGCGATGCTGCACGACGGCGCCAAGGTGCTCGAGACCTCGTACGTCGAGGAGGGCACGCGCGTGCGCGCGCTCGTGACGGCGGAGCAGCAGGCGCAGGTCCAGGCGTACTCGGTGGTCCCCGCGGTCTGACCCGCGGCGCACCACGGACCCTGCATGCAGGAGAGCGGCCGCCCCCCCCACGGGGGCCGGCCGCTCTCGTGCGTCGTGCGGGGGATCAGATCGAGCGCATGACCGCCACGACCTTGCCGACGACCTCCGCGAAGTCGCCGAGGATGGGCTCGAACGCGCTGTTGCGGGGCAGCAGCCACGTGTGGCCGTCGCGCTGGCGGAAGACCTTGACGGTGGCCTCGTCGTCGAGCATGGCTGCGACGATGTCGCCGTTCTCCGCGGTCTTCTGCTGGCGGACGACCACCCAGTCGCCGTCGCAGATGGCCGCGTCGATCATGGAGTCGCCGACGACGCGGAGCATGAAGAGGTCGCCCTTGCCGACGAGCTGGCGGGGGAGGGGGAAGACCTCCTCGACCATCTGCTCCGCGGTGATGGGGATGCCGGCGGCGATGCGGCCGACCATGGGCACCATGGCGGCGTCTCCCACCGGGGTCGACGGATCGCCGCTCTCCGCGGCGCCGGTGCCCGGCAGGTCGATGAGGACCTCGAGGGCGCGCGGCCGGTTCGGGTCGCGGCGGAGGTAGCCGGAGAGCTCGAGCTGGTTGAGCTGGTGCGTGACGCTCGAGAGCGACGCGAGGCCGACGGCGTCGCCGATCTCGCGCATGCTCGGCGGGTAGCCCTGGCCGGCGATGGTGCGCTGGATGAACTCCAGGATCGAGATCTGCTTGTCGCTGAGGCTCTTGCGGCGCCTCGTCGCGCCGCCTCCCGCCGCTCGCTCGTCCGTCATGCCACGGCCCGCCTCTCGTCGCCGACGCCGCCGCGGCACGATCGGCCCGGCGGGCCGACGCCCTCGCGGGGGCGATGTCGGTGGTGCCGGGTGGAATGGACACCAGGCACTCGAAACTGTATCCAGCTGGGGCACCTCGTACAAACACCTGTTCGAGCGTGTCGCGCCGCTGGGGGCCGGATCGAGGCGATGAGGGCTTGCGGAGGTCTGGTTTCGAATGTATGTTCGGAACACAGCTTCGCACCCGGCTCTCCCGGCCGAGAGCCGGGTGCGAGCTGCCCGACCCGCATCGCATGCCGTACCGCACTGCACCGCCGAGCGCGTCGCATCGACGCCCCACCGTCTCGCACGAGAGGTCACCATGAACACCGCAGCCATCACCCCCGCCGGCCCGTCCGTCGCACCCGTCGCGGAGGCCGCCGTCGCGCCCCGCACGCGCCTGCGCATCACGCGGCGCGGCCGCGTCGTCCTCACCGCGCTCGTCGCGGCCCCCCTGGCACTCGGCGCTGGGCTCGTCGCCCTCAACGGCGGCGCGGCCGTCGCGTCGAAGGACGCGTCGGGCACCACGTTCGAGTACGTGACGGTGTCGAGCGGCCAGTCCCTGTGGGACCTCGCCGAGGAGATCGCCCCGTCGGCTGACCCGCGCGACGTCATCGCGTCGGTCGTCGACCTCAACCGGCTCCCCTCGTCGGACGTCGCGGCCGGCCAGCAGCTCGCCGTCCCTGCCGAGTACGCGCACTGATCCTGTCCGCTCGCGGTCGCGCCGCGGGTGGGCACGGCGCCCGTCGTCGTTCCCGGTGGCGGCCGGGGACGACGACGGTCCGACCTGACGCGATCGGTAGCATGGAACCCATGAGCACCCTCGCGCGCACCGCGCACGTCACGCGGCAGACCAGCGAGTCCAGCATCGACCTCCAGCTCGACCTCGACGGCACCGGCGCCTCCGAGATCAGCACCTCGGTGCCGTTCTACGACCACATGCTCACCGCCTTCGCGAAGCACTCGCTCACGGACCTGAAGGTCACCGCCACGGGCGACACGCACATCGACGTGCACCACACCGTGGAGGACGTCGGCATCGTCCTCGGCCAGGCCATCCGCCAGGCGCTCGGCGACAAGTCCGGCATCGCCCGCTTCGGCGACGCGCTCGTGCCGCTCGACGAGGCGCTCGTGCAGTCGGTCGTCGACATCTCCGGTCGTCCGTTCCTCGTCCACTCGGGCGAGCCCGCCGGCTTCGAGATGCACCTCATCGGCGGCCACTTCACCGGATCCATGGTCCGCCACGTCTTCGAGGCCATCACCTTCCACGCGGGCCTCACCGTGCACCTCACCGTCCTCGGCGGACGCGACCCGCACCACATCGCGGAGGCGGAGTTCAAGTCGTTCGCGCGCGCCTTCCGCCAGGCCAAGGAGCTCGACCCGCGCGTCTCCGGCATCCCGTCCACGAAGGGCGCGCTGTGACGCGGCCCTCGGTCGTCGTCCTCGACTACGGGAGCGGCAACGTCCACTCCGCCGTCAAGGCGCTCGAGCTGGCCGGTGCGGACGTCGAGCTGACGGGCGACCCGAAGCGCGCGCACGAGGCGGACGGCCTGCTCGTCCCCGGCGTCGGTGCCTTCTCGGCCGTCATGACCGCGCTGCGGGCAGCCGGTGGCGACCGCGTCGTCGACCGCCGCCTCGCCGGAGGTCGTCCGGTGCTCGGCATCTGCGTCGGCATGCAGGTCATGTTCGACCGGGGCGTCGAGCGCGACGTCGACGTCGCGGGCCTGGGGGAGTGGCCCGGCACGGTCGACCGCATCGAGTCCGACGTGCTGCCGCACATGGGCTGGAACACCGTCGACGTCCCCGAGGGGTCGTCCCTGTTCGCGGGCCTGGAGGACGAGCGCTTCTACTTCGTGCACTCGTACGCCGCGCGCACCTGGGGCATCGATCCGCTGCCGCCGCTGCCGGCACCCCGCGTCACCTGGGCCACGCACGGCGAGCGGTTCATCGCCGCCGTCGAGAACGGCCCGCTCACCGCCACGCAGTTCCACCCCGAGAAGTCGGGGGCCGCCGGCATCCGGTTGCTCGCGAACTGGCTCGGCACCCTCCGCGCCGCCTGACGCCCCCACCTGCATCCGCCGTCGCCGACGGCGCCGCCCGCACGCCCGATCGATGGAAGGCCCCCATGAGCGAGTTCACCAGCACGCCCCGTCTGACCCTCCTGCCCGCCGTCGACGTGGCGGGCGGCCAGGCCGTCCGCCTCACGCAGGGCGCGGCGGGCACCGAGACCGGCTACGGCGACCCCGTCGACGCGGCCCGGGACTGGGCCGAGCAGGGTGCGGAGTGGCTGCACCTCGTCGACCTCGACGCCGCATTCGGCCGCGGGGACAACCTGTCGGTCATCTCCCGGGTGATCCGCGCCATCGACGGCGTGCAGATCGAGCTGTCCGGCGGCATCCGCGACGACCGCTCGCTCGACGTCGCCCTCGAGAGCGGCGCGACGCGCATCAACCTCGGCACGGCGGCGCTCGAGAACCCCGAGTGGGCCGCCAGCGTGATCGCCCAGCACGGCGAGGCCGTGGCGGTCGGGCTCGACGTCCGCGGGCGCACGCTCTCCGCGCGCGGCTGGACGCAGGACGGCGGCGACATCTGGGAGGTGCTCGAACGGCTCGAGGACGCGGGATGCGCGCGCTACGTCGTCACCGACGTCACGAAGGACGGCACGCTCCAGGGCCCGAACCTCCAGCTGCTGCGCGACGTGCTGGAGCGCACCGAGCGCCCCGTGGTCGCGTCCGGCGGCGTCTCGAGCCTCGACGACATCGCCGCGCTCCGCGAGCTCGTGCCGCTCGGCCTCGAGGGCGCCATCGTCGGCAAGGCCCTCTACGCCGGGGCCTTCACGCTGGGCGAGGCGCTCGACGTCGCCGGGGATCGATGACCGGATCCACTCCGTACGCGGACTCGGCCGGGACCCCCTGGGCGGGACGTTCGTTCGAGCCGACGCCGTTCCCGGATGACGACGGGTCCGCGCCGCCCGCCGTCGCCTCGGCGCTCGCGCGGCACGGTCGCGGCGAGGTCGGCCAGGGTGTCGTCGTCGATGCGCTCCGCGACGCGCGCCTGCTGATCCCGCTGGTCGCCCGCCTGGGCGAGGAGGGCGAGGGCGCGCACGGACTCACAGCGGACAAGAGCGCCGAGCTGTCGATCATCACGGTCGCCGGTCCCGACGGCCGCACCGTCATGCCCGTCTTCACGTCGGTCGCCGCGATGGGCAGGTGGAACGCGAGGGCGCGTCCCGTCCCCGCCGACGCCGTCCGCGTGGCGCTGGCGGCGGCGAGCGAGGAGACCGACCTCGTGGTCGTCGACCCGGGGTCCGACACCGAGTTCGTGCTGCGGCGGCCGGCGGTGTGGGCGGTCGCGCGCTCGCTGCCGTGGATCCCGAGCCCGGAGGATCCCGAGGTCGCCGCGGCTCTGGAGGCGAGCGTCGTCGAGGAGCCCGCGGTCGTCAGCCTGAGCACCGCGCCGGGGGATCCGCGCGCGCGCCTCGAGGGCCCGGAGCTGCTGATCGCGCTCGAGCTCGTCGACGGCCTCGACCGCCCGGCGCTCGACGCGCTGCTCGCGCGGCTGCAGGGGGAGTGGTCCCGGAGCGCGGTGCTCGCCGACCGGGTCGACAGCATGGGTCTGCGGATCACCTCCGCCGGCTGAGACGCGGGTCGCGCCCCTCCGTCGCGGTGACGGCGCGCGACCCGTCCGGGCCGTCGTCCTAGGAGACGGGCCCGGTGTACTTCTCTCCTGGGCCCTTGCCCACGGCGTCGGGGTACGGCGAGGCCTCCCGGAAGGCGAGCTGCAGGGAGCGCAGGCCGTCGCGGAGGCTGCGCGCGTGCTGGTCGCCCAGCTCCGGGGAGGCGGCGGTGACGAGACCCGCGAGCGAGATGATCAGCTTCCGCGCCTCGGCGAGGTCGGTCTGCGTGGCGGGGTCGTCGGCGAGCCCGCACTTCACGGCCGCGGCGCTCATGAGGTGGACGGCGGTGGTGGTGATGACCTCGACGGCGGAGACCTCCGCGATGTCGCGCGCGTACTGGTCGGCGACGAAGTCGGCGGTGTCGTCGTCGGCGACGCCCGCGGCCGGGCTGCTCGTGCCGTCGCCGGTCGCGGCGGCGGGCTCCTCGAAGCGGTGGACGTGCGCGTCGGGCGCGGTGGTCGCGGTGGTCGCGGGGTCGGGGGTCGGGTCGGTCATGTCTGTCCTCCTGCTCGGGGCGGCCGGGTGGTGCCGGACGCCCGCGGACCCGGTCGGCGCCCGCCCTTCCGGGTCGGGGTCGGCGTCTGCTATGCTGATCGACGGCTCCGGGGCTGTCACAGTCCCGGTTCGAAAGAGGATTGATCTCCCACCCGCGCTTGACCGCCTCCATAGGTTACCGGGTCGATTTCGCTCCCCCGTCCGAACGGCTCCCCTCACCGGGACCAGATGACGGGAGCCCCGCATCAGCGGGGGCCCCGCTGCAGAGCGGGGACAGGGCGTGTTGCCGAGTACGACGGATCCGTCGCACCCTGGTGAAGAACTCTCCTCGTCTCGAATCCGAGCGGCACATCGTCGCCGGGCCACCCGAAGACACGAATAGGAGCAGTCCATCAGCGATCCCCGTACCAACGATCGAATCCGAGTTCCCGAGGTTCGCCTCGTTGGCCCAGCAGGCGAGCAGGTCGGCGTCGTATCCATCGACGTCGCACTCCGGCTCGCGCAGGAAGCCGACCTCGACCTCGTCGAGGTCGCGCCCAATTCCAAGCCCCCCGTGGCGAAGATCATGGACTACGGCAAGTTCAAGTACGAGGCCGCGCAGAAGGCCAAGGAAGCGCGTCGCAACCAGGCGAACACCATCCTCAAGGAGGTGCGCTTCCGCCTGAAGATCGATAAGCACGACTACGAGACCAAGCGCAAGCGCGCCGAGGGCTTCCTGCAGGACGGCGACAAGGTCAAGGCCATGATCCTGTTCCGCGGGCGCGAGCAGTCGCGTCCGGACCAGGGCGTGCGACTGCTCAAGATGTTCGCGGAGGACGTCGCCGAGTTCGGCAGCGTCGAGTCCACCCCCACGATCGACGGCCGCAACATGGTCATGGTCATCGGACCGCACAAGAACAAGTCCGAGGCCAAGGCCGAGGCCAACGCGAAGCGCGACGCCACCAAGGCGAGCGCACGAGAAGCGAGAGAAGAGAACAATGCCTAAGCAGAAGACCCACTCGGGTGCCAAGAAGCGTTTCAAGGTCACCGGCAGCGGCAAGATCATGAAGCAGCAGGCGGGCATGCGGCACAACCTCGAGGTCAAGTCCTCCAAGCGCAAGGCGCGACTCAACCAGGACCAGCCCCTGGCCAAGGCCGACATGAAGGTCGCCAAGAAGCTCCTCGGCCGCTAGGCCCCTCGTCGTCCGCGACACCTGAACTCGAATAGGAATCACTGAAATGGCAAGAGTCAAGAGGGCCGTCAACGCCCACAAGAAGCGTCGGGTCATCCTCGAGCGCGCCGCCGGCTACCGCGGGCAGCGCTCGCGCCTGTACCGCAAGGCCAAGGAGCAGGTCACCCACTCCCTCGTCTACGCGTACCGCGACCGCCGCGCCAAGAAGGGCGAGTTCCGCCGCCTCTGGATCCAGCGCATCAACGCCGCCGCCCGCGCGAACGGCCTGACGTACAACCGCCTCATCCAGGGCCTCTCGCTCGCCGGCGTCCAGGTCGACCGCCGCATCCTCGCGGAGCTCGCGGTCCACGAGCCCGCGACCTTCGCGTCGCTCGTGCAGACGGCCAAGGCCGCCCTGCCCGCGAACACCTCGGCCCCCAAGGTCGCGGCGAACGCGTAGCGCATCCCGCACCACCGCCGACGGCGCGTCCCCACCCGGGGGCGCGCCGTTAGTGTTGGGGCCATGCTCGACAATCCCCGCTCCCCGCGTGTCCGTGGCGTCGCCAAGCTCGCGAAGCGGGACGCGCGCGCCGACACGGGCCTGTTCCTCCTCGAGGGGCCGCAGGCCGTGTCGGAGGCGCTCGCGTTCCGTCCCGACCTCGTACTGGAGCTCTTCGCGACCCCCACGGCCCTCGACCGCTACCCGGATCTCGCGCGCGCCGTCCGCGAGGCGGACGTCGAGGTGGAGTTCGTCACGGAGGACGTGATCGCGTCCATGGCCGACACCGTCACCCCGCAGGGCGTGGTGGGCGTGTGCCGGCAGTTCCCGACCTCGCTCAAGCAGATCCTCGGCGACGAGCCGCGCCTCATCGCGATCCTCGAGGAGGTGCGCGACCCCGGCAACGCGGGCACCATCATCCGGGCGGCCGACGCCGCGGGAGCCGACGCGGTGATCCTCACGGGCCGCTCCGTCGACCTCTACAACCCCAAGGTCGTGCGCGCCACGACGGGCTCGCTCTTCCACCTGCCGGTCGCGATCATGCCCGAGCTCGACGCCGTGCTCGAGCGCGTGAAGGCGGCCGGCCTGCAGGTCCTCGCCGCCGATGTGAAGGGGGACGACCTCCTCGCGGAGCGCACGTCGGGCGGCCTCGCCGGGCCCACCGCGTGGCTGTTCGGCAACGAGGCCCGCGGCCTCCAGGACGAGCACCTCGCCCTCGCCGACCGCGCCGTCGTCGTGCCGATCTACGGCCAGGCCGAGTCGATGAACCTCGCGACCGCCGCATCCGTCTGCCTCTACGAGTCGGCGTTCGCGCAGCGCGCCTGACCCGCGGATCCGCCGACGTCCGACGTCCGCCCGGGCCTCGCGCCCTGCTCGACCACGGCCCTGATCGGCCGAAAGACGGCCACCGCGTCACGATGGGGTGACGATGCCCCGCGGAAACGCGGACGAAACACCGTCATGGATATGGTGTTCGCATGGAGCAGAGCCCGACGGCGGACCCCGCCTCGCCCGCCGCAGCAGCGGTCGGCGAGCCCCTGGTCGTCGTATCCCACGTCAACAAGCACTTCGGGGACCTGCACGTCCTCAAGGACATCTCGACCACGGTGAACCGCGGCGAGGTCGTCGTCGTCATCGGCCCCAGCGGGTCCGGCAAGTCGACGCTGTGTCGCGCGATCAACCGG
This sequence comes from Clavibacter michiganensis subsp. insidiosus, assembly GCF_002240565.1. Lineage (GTDB taxonomy): Bacteria > Actinomycetota > Actinomycetes > Actinomycetales > Microbacteriaceae > Clavibacter > Clavibacter insidiosus. The sequence goes on from NZ_MZMO01000001.1 coordinate 1,403,295, forward strand.
CTCGAGACCATCGACGACGGCACCATCACGATCGACGGCCAGGACCTCCCGTCCGAGGGCGCCGAGCTCGCCCGCCTCCGCGCCGACGTCGGCATGGTGTTCCAGTCCTTCAACCTCTTCGCGCACAAGACCGTGCTCGAGAACGTGACCCTCGGCCCCATCAAGGTGCGCAAGCAGGGCAAGGCCGAGGCGGAGAAGCGGGCGATGGAGCTCCTCGACCGCGTCGGCGTCGCCAACCAGGCGCAGAAGATGCCGGCCCAGCTCTCCGGCGGCCAGCAGCAGCGCGTCGCGATCGCCCGCGCGTTGGCGATGGACCCGAAGCTGATCCTCCTCGACGAGCCCACCTCGGCGCTCGACCCCGAGATGATCACCGAGGTCCTCGACGTCATGGTCGGCCTCGCCAAGGACGGCATGACGATGATGGTCGTCACCCACGAGATGGGCTTCGCCCGCAAGGCCGCCGACCGCGTGATCTTCATGGCCGACGGCGCCATCGAGGAGGACACCACCCCCGCCGAGTTCTTCGACCACCCGCAGACCCCCCGCGCGAAGGACTTCCTCTCCAAGATCCTCGCCCACTGACGCGCGCGGAGGGCACGCGTCCTCCCGCCCGCCGCATCCGGACGCCGCCGAGGCAGGCGCGCCCGGGCGCCGCGCCACCGGCACGACCCGCACCAGGAGCGATCCCCATCGCCTCCGTCATCCATCCACCAGCCAAGGAACGGGAACCATGAAGAACAGGAAACTGACCATCGCCGCGGCCGCCGCGATCGTCGTCGTCGCCCTCACGGGCTGCGGCGCCGCGGGCAGCGCGTCGAACAGCGGCATCGACGCCGGCACGAACGCCCCCGAGAACGGCGACGGCCCCTACAAGCTCGCGCTCGCGGAGAACCCGACGTTCGACGAGGGCACCACGATGGCGCGTCTGGCCGCGGCCGGCGAGATGAAGGTCGGCACCAAGTACGACCAGCCGCTCTTCGGCCTCGCGGGCCTCGACGGCAAGCCCGCCGGGTTCGACGTCGCCATCGCCGCGCTCGTCGCCAGCAAGATGGGCATCCCCTTCGACGGCATCAAGTTCACGGAGACGGTGTCCGCCAACCGCGAGCCCTTCATCCAGAACGGCTCGGTCGACGCGGTCGTCGCGACCTACACGATCAACGACAAGCGCAAGGAGGTCGTGGACTTCGCGGGCCCGTACTACGTCGCCGGCCAGGCGCTCATGGTCCTCGCGGACGACACCACGATCAACACGCCCGAGGACGTCCGCGGCAAGCAGGTCTGCTCCGTCGCCGGATCCACCCCCGCCGCGAACATCGAGGCCACGTTCGGCGCGGTCGTCGTGCCGACCGACGTCTACAGCAAGTGCCTCGACCCGCTGCGCAACGGCCAGGTGTCCGCCGTCACGACGGACAACGTGATCCTCTCCGGCTTCATCGACCAGAACGAGGGCGAGTTCAAGCTCGTCGGCGACGGGGAGACCTTCACCGAGGAGCCCTACGGCATCGGCATCGCCAAGGACGACGAGGCGTTCCGCACGTTCATCAACGACACGCTGCAGGAGGCCTACGACGACGGCACCTGGGCGCGCCTGTTCGAGGCGACGGCCGACACGGTCATCGACACGCCGGAGCCCCCGGCGATCGACCGCTACTAGTCCCACCGGGTCCCGCGTGCGCTGATGCGCGCGCGGGACCCTCCCTCGTCCGGGCACGAAGAGCCCGGATCCGACCATCGCCCGGCCGCGCCGGGTGCAGACCAATAGGAGGTGCGCCGTGGATGTGATCCTCGACAATCTCGACGTATTCCTGCGGGGGTTCGGCGGCACGCTGCGCCTCCTCGGCCTCACCGTGCTGTTCGCCCTCCCGCTCGGGATCGTGATCGCCGCGATGAGGATCTCGCCGCTCGCGAGCCTCCGCGCCACCTCCACGGCCTACGTCGAGCTGCTGCGGAACACCCCGCTGCTGCTCGTCTTCACCTTCTTCAGCGTCGTGATCACGTCGATCTCGGGCGCGCTGCCGTTCATGACGGCGGCGGTGCTCGCGCTCACGCTCTACACGGCGCCGTTCTTCGCCGAGGCGATCCGCTCCGGCATCAACAGCGTGCCCGTCGGCCAGGCCGAGGCCGCGCGCAGCATCGGGCTGACGTTCTCGCAGACGCTCGGGTCGGTGATCCTGCCGCAGGCCGTGCGCACGGTCATCCCGCCGCTGATCAACGTCGTCATCGCGCTCACCAAGAACACGTCGATCGCGGGCGCGTACTTCATCTACGAGCTGTTCAACGTGGGCCGCGACGTCGCGAACGCCAACGGGGACGCGGTCGTCTGGGTCTTCGTGGGCGTCGCGTTCTTCTACCTCATCATCACGGTCCCGCTCGGCCAGCTGGCGGACCACCTCGAGAAGCGAGTGGCGGTCTCCCGATGAGCAGTGTCCTCTACGACGTCCCCGGCCCGAAGGCCCGCCGTCGCTCCCGCATCCTCTCCGTCGTCACGGGCGCCATCGTCGTGGCCGTGCTCGCCTTCGCCGCCGTGAAGCTGCAGCAGGCCGGGCAGTTCAGCCCCGACATCTGGCTCGTGCTCAACGACCCGCTCGTCTGGGGGCTCCTCCTCCGGGGCCTCGTCGTGGTGCTGCAGTCGGCCGCGGTGGCCGCGGTCCTTGCGATCCTGCTCGGCATGGTGCTCGCGCTCCTCCGCATGAGCGAGCACCGGGTCATCCGCTACGCCGTGACCGTGGTGCTCGAGTTCTTCCGCGGCATGCCCGTGCTGCTGATGATGCTGTTCATCTACCTGATCTTCCCCATCGGCCCGTACTGGTCGGTCGTCACCGCGCTCACGCTCTACAACGGCGCGATCATCGGCGAGGCCCTGCGCTCGGGGATCCTCGGCCTGCCGCGCGGGCAGCGCGAGGCGGGGCTGGCGATCGGCCTCCGGCCGCTGCAGAACCGGCTGCTCGTGGAGTTCCCGCAGGCGTTCCGGACGATGCTGCCGATCATCGTCGCCCAGCTCGTGGTGCTCATCAAGGACACCGCGCTCGGCACCATCGTCAGCCTCGTCGGCCTCACCAAGCAGGGCGAGCTGATCCTCGAGGCCACGAGCCGCGCCAACTCGCTGCCGATCTTCGTGGTGATGGTGGGCATGTACCTCGTGCTGAACCTCACGGTGTCGACCATCGCGCGGCGCCTCGCCCGCAAGCGCGGACCGCGCGTGGCGAAGACCGTCGCGGCCGGGACCTCGCAGGGCGCGTAGCCGCCCCGTGCGGCCGGGGCGCGGCCCGGTCGCGGGCCGGGAGCGGCACCCCCGATCGGTAGACTCGGGCCTCATGTCCGAACCCCAGATCTCCGAGGAGACCGTCGGCGCCGCCGTGGAGCAGGCGATGGCCGCGCTCGCCGCGACCACCGACTCCGCGTCGCTCGCCGAGGCCCGCTCCGCCCACATCGGCGAGGCCTCCCCGCTCGCCCGGCTGAACGGATCGCTCCGCTCGCTGCCGCCCGAACAGCGCAAGGACGCCGGCAAGCTCGTCGGCCAGTCGCGCGCCCGCGTCACGCAGGCGTTCCAGGCGCGCGAGGCGGAGATCCAGGAGCAGGAGGCCGCCGCGCGCCTCGTGGCCGAGGCCGTGGACGTCACCGCGCTGCCGAGCCGCTGGCGCGCCGGCGCCCGCCACCCGCTCACCATGCTCGAGGAGCGCATCGCCGACATCTTCGTCGGCATGGGGTGGCAGGTGAACGAGGGCCCCGAGCTCGAGAGCGAGTGGTTTAACTTCGATGCGCTGAACTTCCCGCCCGACCACCCGGCGCGCGCGATGCAGGACTCCTTCTACGTGGATCCGACCGACGCGCACCTGGTGCTGCGCACGCACACCTCGCCCGTGCAGATCCGCACGCTGCTCGCCGACGCGCTGCCCGTGTACACGATCGCGCAGGGCCGCACCTTCCGCAGCGACGAGCTCGACGCGACGCACACGCCCGCGTTCCGCCAGATCGAGGGGATCGCGATCGACCGCGGCCTCACCATGGCGCACCTGCGCGGCACGCTCGAGCACTTCGCGCGCTCGATGTTCGGCGAGGACGCGCGCATCCGCCTGCGCCCCAACTACTTCCCGTTCACCGAGCCGAGCGCCGAGATGGACGTCTGGCACCCGGCCGCCGCGGGCGGACCCCGCTGGATCGAGTGGGGCGGCTGCGGCATGGTGAACCCGAACGTGCTGCGCTCCGCGGGCATCGACCCGGACGAGTACCAGGGCTTCGCGTTCGGCATGGGCACCGAGCGCACCCTCATGTTCCGCAACGACCTCTCCGACATGCGCGACATCGTCGAGGGCGACATCCGATTCGGCGCGCAGTTCGGGATGGTGGTGTAGTCGTGAGGATCCCGATCAGCTGGCTCGGCGAGCACGTCGAGCTCCCCGGAGGCGTCACCCCCGAGGACGTCCATGCCTCCCTCGTGAGGGTGGGCCTCGAGGAGGAGGACGTGCACGCGTTCTCGATCTCCGGCCCGGTCGTCGTCGGGCAGGTGCTCGAGGTGACCCCCGAGCCGCAGACCAACGGCAAGACCATCAACTGGTGCTCCGTCCGCGTCGCGCCCGAGGGCGCTCTCGCTGCCGACGGCGGCGAGGACGTGCGCGGCATCGTATGCGGCGCGCACAACTTCGTCGTGGGGGACAAGGTCGTGGTGAGCCTGCCCGGCGCGGTGCTCCCCGGCCCGTTCCCCATCAGCGCGCGGAAGACCTACGGGCACGTGTCCGACGGCATGATCGCGTCGTCCCGGGAGCTCGGCCTCGGGGAGGAGCACGACGGGATCCTCGTCCTCTCCTCGCTGGGCCTCGACCCCGAGGTCGGCACGGACGCGCTCGCGCTCCTGCACCTCGACGACCAGGCGGTGGAGGTCAACGTCACGCCCGACCGCGGGTACGCGTTCTCGATCCGCGGCATCGCCCGCGAGTACGCCCACGCCACGGGCGCCGCGTTCACCGACCCCGCCGACGCGCTCGCGCTGCTCGCGGCCGACGCGCCCGTCGCGGGGGTGGAGGTGCGCGTCGACGACGCCGCCCCCATCCGCGGCCGCACGGGCGCCGACGTGTTCGTCACGCGCGTGGTCTCCGGCCTCGACGTGTCCCGGCCCACGCCCCCGTGGATGGTGTCGCGGCTGACCCTCGCGGGCGTCCGGTCGATCTCGCTCGCGGTCGACATCACCAACTACGTGATGCTCGAGCTCGGCCAGCCGTTGCACGCGTACGACCTCGACCGGCTCCAGGGCGGCATCGTCGTCCGCCGCGCCGCCGAGGGCGAGACACTCGTCACGCTCGACGGGCGCGAGCGCGCGCTGCACGTCGAGGACCTCGTCATCGCCGACGACTCGGGGGCCGTGGGGCTCGCGGGCGTCATGGGCGGCGCGGCCACCGAGATCGGCGCGGGCACCGGCCGCGTGCTGATCGAGGCGGCGGGCTTCGACCCCGTGTCGATCGCGCGCACGTCCCGTCGGCACAAGCTGCCGAGCGAGGCGTCCAAGCGGTTCGAGCGCGGCGTGGATCCGCGCATCGCCCCGGCCGCAGCGGCGCGCGCCGTGCAGCTCCTCGAGGAGCTCGTCGGCGGCCACGCGGAGGGCATCGGCTCGGTCCTCGACACGACCGCGCCCCGCGCGGCGATCGAGCTGCCCCTCGGCTACCCGGCGTCGCTCGTCGGCGTCGACTACACGGAGGACGAGGTGCGCCACGCGCTCGTCGACGTGGGCTGCGCGCTCGAGGAGCGCGACGGCCGGCTCTCCGTCACCCCGCCGACCTGGCGCCCGGACCTCCGCGACCGCGCCGACCTCGTGGAGGAGGTCGCGCGCATCGTCGGCTACGACCGGATCCCCGCCGTGCTGCCGGTCGCGCCCCCCGGCCGCGGGCTCACCGCCGCGCAGCGCCTCCGTCGCCAGGCCTCGATCGCGCTCGCTGCGGGCGGGCTCACCGAGGTCATGGGATCGCCGTTCTCCTCGGAGGCGCAGAACGCGCGCTTCGGCGCGGCCGACCGCGAGGACGCGCCCGCCGTGCGCCTCGCGAACCCGCTCGACGTCGCGTTCCCGTACCTGCGCCGCTCGCTGCTGCCGGGCCTCATCGACATCGCCCGGCGCAACCTGTCGCGCGGATCCACCGACCTCGCCGTCTTCGAGACCGGCACCGTGTTCCTGCCCCGCGCGGGCGTCGCGTACGGCTCTCCCGAGATGCCGCCGGGGGCCGCGCGCCCCGACGCGGACACGCTGCGGGCCCTCGACGGCGGCATCCCGCCGCAGCCGCGCCACGTCGGCGTGCTGATCCTCGGCGACGCCGTCCCGAAGCAGCCCGGCACCCCCGCGCAGCGTGCGGGCCTCGTCGACGCGCTCGACGCCGTGCGGCAGCTCGCGCACGCGGTGGGCGTGGAGATCCGCTTCGAGCAGGGCGCCCACAGCGCCCTGCACCCGGGACGCACGGCCGCGATCGAGACCGTGACCGCCGACGGCCCCGTCATCGTGGGCTTCGCCGGTGAGCTGTTGCCCGCGCTCGCCGCCGAGCTCGACCTGCCCGAGCGCGTCGCCCTCGCCGAGGTCGACCTCGACCTGATCGTGGAGCTCGCGGGCCGACCCGTCGAGGTGCGCACGCTCACCTCGATGCCCGTCGCGACGCAGGACCTCAGCCTGGTCGTGCCGCTCGAGGTCCCGGCGGGGGAGCTCCTCCGTACGGTGGTCGAGGGCGCGGGCGACCTGCTCGAGTCCGCCCGCCTGGTGGACGACTACCGCGGCCCCGGCGTCGCGGACGGCACCCGCTCGCTCACGTTCGCGCTCCGCTTCCGCTCGCCCGACCGCACGCTGACCGCGGCCGAGGCGAGCGAGGCCCGCGACGGATCCGTGCGGCTGGCCGCCGAGCGGTTCGGCGCGGCGCTGCGCGAGTAGTCCGGCACGCACCTGGCCCGACGCGTGGGCGGGCCCCTCCCCGGGGGGGGGCGCCCGCGCTGTCGTCCGGTCCTGCGGCCCGGCGGGGCCCCTCCGGCACCGGCACTAGATTTGAGGCATGTCATTCTCAGTCGCCGTGGCGGGTGCCAGCGGCTATGCCGGCGGGGAGCTCCTCCGCCTGCTCGCCGACCACCCGCGCCTCGAGGTCCAGACGCTCACCGCCTTCCAGAACGCGGGCGAGCGTCTGCGTCAGGTGCACCCGCACCTCACCTCGTACGCCGACCGCACCTTCGTCGAGACGACCGCCGAGCAGCTGGCCGGCCACGACGTGGTCTTCCTCGCGCTGCCGCACGGCAGGTCGGGCGCCATCACGGCCGAGCTCGACGACCAGACCCTGGTGGTGGACTGCGGCGCCGACCACCGGCTCGTGGACGAGGCCGCGTGGGACGCGTTCTACGGCGGCGAGTTCGCGGGCGCCTGGCCGTACGGCCTGCCCGAGCTGCTGCACGCCGAGGAGGGCGGCACCCAGCGCACGCGCCTGTCGGGCGTCAAGCGCATCGCCGTGCCCGGCTGCAACGTCACCGCCATCACGCTCGGGCTCCAGCCCGGCATCCGCGCGGGCGTCATCGAGCCGGAGGACATCGTCGCCGTCCTCGCGGTCGGCCCGTCCGGCGCGGGCCGCGCCCTCAAGACGAACCTGCTGGCGAGCGAGATCCTCGGATCTGCGAGCGCCTACGCGGTCGGGGGCACCCACCGCCACACGCCGGAGATCCGGCAGAACCTCGAGACCGCGGGCGGCGGGCACGTGAGCGTCTCGTTCACGCCGGTGCTCGTGCCGATGGCCCGCGGCATCCTCGCCACGGCCACCGCGCGTCTCGCCCCCGGCTTCTCGGCGCACGACGTGCGCGCCGCGTGGGAGCTCGCCTACGCCGACGAGCCGTTTGTGCACCTGCTGCCGGAGGGGTCGTTCCCGAACGTGTCCGACGTCACGGGATCCAACACGGCCCTCGTGGGCCTCGCCATCGACGAGGCCGCGGGCCGCGTCGTCACGGTCACGGCCATCGACAACCTGGTCAAGGGCACGGCGGGCGCGGCGATCCAGTCCGCCAACATCGCGCTCGGGCTGCCCGAGGCCTTGGGCCTCCCGGTGAACGGGGTGGCCCCGTGAGCGTCACCGCCGCACGCGGCTTCGTCGCCGGAGGGGTCGCCGCCGGCCTCAAGTCCACGGGCGCGCTCGACGTCGCCCTCGTCCGCAACACCGGCCCGTCGCAGGCGGCCGCCGCGGTCTTCACGAGCAACCGCTGCCAGGCGAACCCCATCCTCTGGTCGCGCCAGGTCATCGGCGACGGCCGGGTGAGCGCCGTCGTCCTCAACTCCGGCGGGGCGAACTGCTACACCGGATCCCGCGGCTTCCAGGTCACGCACGCCACCGCCGAGGCGGTCGGCCGCGCGCTCGACGTCTCGAGCGGCGACGTGCTCGTCTGCAGCACGGGCCTCATCGGCGAGCAGCTCCCGCTCGACAGGCTCGAGGACGGGGTCTCCCGCGTCTCCGTCGCGCTGTCCGACGGCGGTGGCGGCGACGCGGCGCGCGCCATCATGACCACCGACACCAAGCCGAAGCAGTCGGTCCGCGCGTCCGACGCCGGCTGGACCGTGGGCGGCATGGCCAAGGGCGCGGGCATGCTCGCGCCGGGGCTCGCGACCATGCTCGTGGTGATCACGACCGACGCCGACCTCGACGCCGCCGCGCTCGACGCGGCGCTCCGCGAGGCCACGCGCGTCACCTTCGACCGGCTCGACTCCGACGGCTGCATGTCGACCAACGACCAGGTCACGCTCCTCGCGAGCGGCGCGTCCGGCGTCGTGCCCGACGCCGAGGCGTTCCAGGCCGCGCTCACCGCGGTGTGCGCCGACCTCGCCGAGCAGCTGCAGGCCGACGCCGAGGGCGCATCGCACGACATCGCGATCGAGGTCGTGCACGCCGCATCCGACGCGGACGCGGTCGAGGTCGGCCGCGCGGTCGCGCGCAGCAACCTCTTCAAGGCCGCCGTCTTCGGCAACGACCCCAACTGGGGCCGCGTGCTCGCGGCTGTCGGCACCACGGACGCCGCGTTCGACCCGTACGGCATCGACGTCGCCATCAACGGCGTCCAGGTGTGCCGCGCGGGCGAGCCGCACGAGAGCCGCGACCTGGTCGACCTCCACCCGCGCGCCGTGCACGTCCTCATCGACCTGCACGCGGGCGCCGCGACGGCGACCATCCTCACCAACGACCTCACGCACGACTACGTGCACGAGAACAGCGCGTACGCCAGCTGATGGGCGGCGCAGACGGGACGGACGTGACCGCCATCACGCAGGACGCCGCCGAGCGCGACCAGGCGCAGGCCGAGTCGAAGGCCGCGACGCTCATCGAGTCGCTGTCGTGGCTGCAGCGCTTCCACGACCGCATCGTGGTCGTGAAGTTCGGCGGCAACGCCATGGTCGACGAGGAGCTCACGCGCACCTTCGCGGAGGACGTCGTGTACCTCCGCTACGCGGGGCTCCGACCGGTCGTCGTGCACGGCGGCGGTCCGCAGATCAGCGCGATGCTCACGCGCCTCGGCATCGAGAGCGAGTTCCGCGGGGGATACCGCGTCACCACGCCCGAGGTGCTCGAGGTCGTCCGCATGGTGCTCACCGGGCAGGTCAGCCGCGACGTCGTGCGCGGCATCAACGCGCACGGCCCGCTCGCGGCCGCCGTCTCCGGCGAGGACGCGGGGCTCTTCACGGGTCGCCGGCGCGGCGCCGTGGTCGACGGCGTCGAGGTCGACCTCGGCCTCGTGGGCGATGTCGTGGCAGTGGATCCCACGGCCGTGCTCGCCCAGCTCGACGCCGGCCGCATCCCCGTCGTCTCCTCCATCGCGCCCGACGAGTCCGACCCCCAGGTGTCCCTCAACGTGAACGCGGACGCCGCGGCCGCGGCGCTCGCCGTGGCCCTCGGCGCCGAGAAGCTCGTGATCCTCACCGACGTCGCCGGCCTCTACCGCGACTGGCCCGACCGCGGATCCCTCGTCACGGACATCCGCGCCGACGAGCTCCGCGCGCTCCTGCCGGCGCTCGAGTCGGGCATGATCCCCAAGATGGCGGCGTGCCTCGAGGCCGTCGACGGGGGAGTGCCCAAGGCCGCGATCATCGACGGTCGCATCCCGCACTCGATGCTCCTCGAGATCTTCACCACGAACGGAATCGGAACGGAGGTCGTGCCCGCATGACCACGACCCAGCCAGAGCGCCGCACCACCCAGACCGAGAGCGAGTGGTCCGACCGCTTCCAGGCCGCGATGATGCGCTCGTCCCCGCCGCCGCTCGCCATGCTCGTGCGCGGCGAGGGCTGCCGCGTGTGGGACTCGACCGGCCGCGAGTACCTCGACTTCCTCGCCGGCATCGCCGTCAACTCGCTCGGGCACGCGCATCCGGCGCTCATCCGCGCGGTCACCGAGCAGGTGTCCACGCTCGCGCACGTCTCCAACTACTTCGCGACGCCGCCGCAGATCGCGCTCGCCGAGCGCCTCCGCCGCATCACGGGCGCGGGCGACACCGGCCGCGTGTACTTCGGCAACTCCGGCGCCGAGGTCAACGAGGCCGCGTTCAAGCTCGCGCGCCGCAACGGATCCGCGCATCGCACGCGCGTCATCACCCTCCAGGGCTCCTTCCACGGCCGCACGATGGGCGCGCTCGCGCTCACCGGGCAGCCCGCGCTGCAGGCGCCGTTCCTCCCGCTCCCCGGCGGCGTCGAGCACATCGCGCCGACCCTCGAGGCGCTCGAGGCGGCGATCGATGACACCGTGCAGGCGCTCATCCTCGAGCCGATCCAGGGCGAGGCCGGCGTCGTCGACCTGCCGGCGGGCTTCCTCCGTCGCGCCCGCGAGCTCACGCGCGAGCACGGCGCGCTGCTCATCCTCGACGAGATCCAGACCGGCGTCGGCCGCACCGGCCGCTGGTTCGCGTACGAGCACGAGGGCGTCCGGCCCGACGCGGTCACGATCGCCAAGGGCATCGCGGGCGGCGTGCCCATCGGCGCGCTCGTGGCCTTCGACGAGGCGGCCGACCTCCTGCAGAAGGGCCAGCACGGATCCACCTTCGGCGGCAACCCGCTCGCCACCGCCGCGGGGGACGCGGTGCTCGCCGAGATCGAGGAGGCCGGGCTCGTCGAGAACGCCGCCCGTCGCGGCGAGGAGATCCGCGCCGCCATCACGGGCCTCGACTCCCCGCTCATCGCCGAGGTGCGCGGCCGGGGCCTCCTCATCGGCGTGGGTCTGCACCACGAGGACGGCGGGCGCATCGCGGCCGCCGCGCTCGGCGAGGGGCTCATCATCAACGCGCCGAACGCCCGCAGCCTCCGCATCGCGCCGCCGCTCATCGTCGGCGACGCCGAGGTGCGCGACTTCCGCGAGCGCTTCGGCCGCGCGCTGGCGCACCTGCGCTGACCACGCAGGAGCCGGCCGGCACGAGCGTCCGCGCCTCCCGCCGCACCCGTCGGCGGGTACCCCCGCGCGGGGGTGCCCGCGGACGGATCCGCCCCCGCACGTCCCCTAGGCTTGTCGGACCCCCGAGTCCCCCGAGAGCGAGCGATGCGATGACCCGCCACTTCCTGCGCGACGACGACCTGAGCCCGGCCGAGCAGGCCGAGGTCCTCGATCTGGCGGTGCAGCTGAAGCGCGAGCGCTGGTCCGAGCGCCCCCTCGCGGGTCCGCAGACGGTCGCCGTGATCTTCGACAAGTCCTCCACCCGCACGCGCGTCTCCTTCGCGGTCGGCATCGCGGACCTCGGCGGCGTCCCGCTCACCATCAGCACCGCCAACAGCCAGCTGGGCGGCAAGGAGACCGCGAGCGACACCGCGCGCGTGCTCGAGCGCCAGGTCGCCGCCATCGTGTGGCGCACCTACGCGCAGTCCGGCCTCGAGGAGATGGCGGCGGGCACCACGGTCCCCGTCGTCAACGCCCTCTCCGACGACTTCCACCCGTGTCAGATCCTCGCCGACCTCCTCACCATCCGGGAGCACCGCGGCGACCCCGCCGGACAGACGCTCGTGTTCCTCGGCGACGGGGCGAGCAACATGGCGCACTCCTACCTGCTCGGTGGCGTCACGGCGGGCATGCACGTCCGCATCGCCGCCCCCGCGGGCTACGTGCCGGCGGCGGGCGTCGTCGCCGACGCCGAGCGCATCGCCGCGACCACGGGCGGCTCCGTCCGGATCCTCGCGGATCCCGTCGAGGCCGTCACCGGCGCCGACGTGGTCATCACCGACACCTGGGTGTCGATGGGCCGCGAGGAGGAGAAGGCCGTGCGTCTCGCCGAGCTCGGCGCCTACCAGGTCACGACCGAGCTCATGGAGCACGCGGTCGACGACGCGATCTTCCTGCACTGCCTTCCCGCCGACCGCGAGTACGAGGTGGCCTCCGAGGTCATCGACGGCCCGCGATCGGTGGTCTGGGACGAGGCGGAGAACCGCCTCCACGCCCAGAAGGCGCTGCTCGTCTGGCTCCTGCGCCGTTCCTGACGCAGCCCCCACTTCCCGAGACACCTCAGCAACGAAACGGAGAACGGCATGGCCGAACGCGTGGTACTGGCATATTCCGGCGGACTCGACACCTCGGTCGGCATCGGCTGGCTCAAGGACGCGACCGGCAAGGAGGTCGTCGCCCTCGCCGTCGACGTCGGCCAGGGCGGCGAGGACATGGAGGTCATCCGGCAGCGCGCGCTCGACTGCGGCGCGGTCGAGGCCGTGGTGGTGGATGCGAAGGACGAGTTCGCGGACGACTACATCGTCCCCGCGCTCAAGGCCAACGCCCTCTACCAGAAGCGCTACCCGCTGGTCTCGGGCCTCAGCCGCCCGCTGATCGCCAAGCACCTCGCGCGCGTCGCCCACGAGCTCGGCGCGAACAGCGTCGCGCACGGCTGCACCGGCAAGGGCAACGACCAGGTGCGCTTCGAGGCCGCCGTCGCCGCGCTCGCGCCCGACCTCACCTCCATCGCGCCCGTCCGCGACCTGGCGCTCACCCGCGACAAGGCCATCGTCTACGCGAACGAGCACGACCTGCCCATCGAGCAGAGCAAGAAGAGCCCGTACTCGATCGACAAGAACGTCTGGGGCCGCGCGGTCGAGACCGGCTTCCTCGAGGACCCGTGGAACGGCCCCGTCGAGGACCTCTACGAGTACACGCAGGACCCCGACGTGCTCCGCGACCCGACCGAGGTCACCATCACGTTCGAGGCCGGCGTCCCCGTGGCCATCGACGGCGTGCGCTACTCGCCGCTCCGCATCGTCCAGGAGCTCAACGCCGCCGCCGGTGCGCACGGCATCGGCCGCATCGACGTCGTCGAGGACCGCCTGGTCGGCATCAAGAGCCGCGAGGTCTACGAGGCCCCCGCCGCGATGACCCTCATCGAGGCGCACGAGGAGCTCGAGGCCCTCACCATCGAGCGCGACCTCGGCCGCTACAAGCGCGGCGTCGAGAAGGACTGGGCGAACCTCGTCTACGACGGCCTCTGGTTCTCCGGCCTCAAGCGCTCGCTCGACGCGTTCATCGAGGACTCGCAGCGCCACGTCTCCGGCGACATCCGCATGACGCTCCGCGGCGGACGCGCGGTCGTCACCGGCCGCCGCAGCGAGACGAGCCTGTACGACTTCGACCTGGCCACCTACGACACGGGCGACACGTTCGACCAGTCGCTCTCCAAGGGCTTCATCGAGCTGTGGTCGCTGCCGAGCAAGATCTCGGCGCGCCGCGACCTCGCGGTCGAGCAGGCCGCGCTGGCGGCCGACGACGCCGCGCCCGCCGCGGAGTAGCCGCATGACCGAGAGCACGGATCCGTCCTCCCGGGCGAGCGAGGCGGGCGCCCTCTGGGGCGGCCGCTTCGCCGGCGGCCCGTCGCCGGAGCTCGTGGCGCTCAGCCGCTCGACGCACTTCGACTGGCAGCTGGCGCCGTACGACATCGCCGGATCCCGGGCGCACGCCCGTGCCCTCGCGTCCGCGGGCTACCTGTCCGACGCCGAGCGGCAGGCCATGCTGCAGGCGCTCGACACCCTGGAGGAGCGCGTGCGTTCCGGCGCGCTGGTCGCGTCCGAGGCCGACGAGGACGTGCACGGCGCGCTCGAGCGCGGGCTCATGGACATCGCGGGCACCGAGCTCGGCGGCAAGCTCCGCGCGGGCCGCAGCCGCAACGACCAGATCGCCACGCTCGTCCGCATGTACCTGCGCGACCACGCCGCGACGATCCACGCGATGCTCGTGCAGCTCGTCGACGCCCTGGCGGCGCAGGCGGAGGCGGCGGGCGGCGCGATCATGCCGGGCCGCACGCACCTGCAGCACGCGCAGCCCGTGCTCCTCGCGCACCACCTGCTCGCGCACTGCTGGCCGCTGGTCCGCGACCTCGAGCGCCTCGCCGACTGGGACGCGCGCGCGGACGTCTCGCCCTACGGATCCGGCGCGCTCGCGGGCTCGACCCTCGGCCTCGACGCCGGCGCGGTCGCCCGCGACCTGGGCTTCGCGCGCAGCTCCGAGAACTCCATCGACGGCACGGCGGCGCGCGACGTCGTGGCCGAGTTCGCGTTCGTGCTCGCCCAGGTCGGCATCGACCTGTCGCGGCTGAGCGAGGAGATCATCCTCTGGAACACGCGCGAGTTCGGGTTCGTCACCCTGAGCGACTCGTACTCGACCGGGTCGTCGATCATGCCGCAGAAGAAGAACCCGGACATCGCCGAGCTCGCGCGCGGCAAGTCGGGCCGCCTCATCGGCAACCTGTCCGGCCTGCTCGCGACCCTCAAGGGGCTCCCGCTCGCGTACAACCGCGACCTGCAGGAGGACAAGGAGCCGGTCTTCGACTCGGTGCAGACCCTCGAGGTCCTCCTGCCGGCGTTCACCGGCATGATCGCGACCCTCCGCTTCGACACCGAGCGCATGGCCGAGCTCGCGCCGCAGGGCTTCTCGCTCGCGACCGACGTGGCCGAGTGGCTCGTCAAGCACCGCGTGGCCTTCCGCGACGCGCACGAGATCACGGGCGAGCTCGTGAAGGCCGCCGAGTCCCGGGGCGTCGGCCTCGAGGATCTCAGCGATGACGAGCTGCAGGCCGTCTCGCCGCACCTGGTGCCGGAGGTCCGCGAGGTCCTGAGCATCGAGGGATCCGTGGCCAGCCGTGACGGCGTGGGCGGCACCGCCCGCATCCGGGTCGACGAGCAGCGCGCCGAGCTGGTGCGCCGCGTGGCCGAGCTGCGGGCGCGAGCCGATGCCGCGGCCGAGCGCCGAGCGGCGGCTTCCGGCGAGGCGACCGCGTGACGCTCACGAACGGCCGTCGTCCCGAGCGGCCCGAGCCCCGGCACCGCTGGCTCCTGCCGCTCGTCATCGGGGTGGCCGTCGCCGTCCTGGTGTTCGTGGTGGTCGTCGCGAGCCTCAACGGCGAGCTGATCTGATCCCCGCGTGATCGACGCGGCCTTCTTCGCGCGCGACGCGGTCGAGGTGGCGCCCGCCCTCCTCGGCGCGATCCTGTCGCGCGACTCCGAGGAGGGCCGCGTCTCCGTGCGGCTCACCGAGGTGGAGGCGTACCGCGGGGTGGGCGAGGATCCCGGATCGCACGCATTCCGCGGGAAGCGCGCGCGCAACGCGACGATGTTCGGCCCGCCCGCCCGTCTCTACGCGTACTTCACGTACGGCATGCACACGTGCGCGAACATCGTCTGCGGCCCCGAGGGGACGAGCGGGGGAGTCCTGCTGCGCGCGGGCGAGGTGATCGAGGGCGCCCACCTCGCGCGGAGCCGCCGGGGTGCCGCCGTCCGCGATCGCGACCTGGCCCGCGGCCCGGCGCGCCTCAGCGTCGCGCTCGGCATCCCGCTCTCCGACGACGGCGCGGCGCTCGACGCGGCGCCCTACGGTCTCGTCCTGCCGGACGCGCCGCTCGCGCTGCCGGCATCGGGTCCGCGCGTCGGCGTGTCCGGCCCGGGCGGATCCGGCGAGCTCTTCCCCTGGCGGTTCTGGGCGCCCGGCGACCCCACGGTCTCGCCGTATCGCGCGCACGTCGCCCGCGTCCGCCGCTGAGGGGCGCCACCCTGCCGGCTAGCGGGCGACGAGCACGACCGCCGCGCACGTCGCGGCCCACAGCCAGCTCACGAGGGTGCCGATGATGAAGCGCTCGCGCGCCTCCGCCGCCTCGCCGAGCTCGGAGAACCGGCCGACGCCCTTGATGGCGATCACCACGGCGAGCGCCTCGGGGTAGCCCGCGAGGAGCACGGCCACGACGGCCAGCCGCTCGAGCATGCCGATCGTCGCGCCGCCGCGCAGCACCTCACGGGTCGGTCGACGGATCGCGGAGGGGTCGTCCTCGTGCCCGCGCGGTGGGACGAGGATCCCGCCGTACGCGCCGGGCGGCACCGAGCCACGGGTAGCGAGCGCGAGCACGACGGTGGACGCCGACCCTCCGCCCAGCACCGCGAGCACGACGGCGACGAGCCCGAGGTACCCGACCACCAGCGGTGAGGCGAGGCCCTCGAGCGCGAGGCCGAGCACCACCGCGGCGCCGAGGGCGGCGGCGCTCCCCGCTACCGTTCCCGTGCCCGGCGAGCGCACGGCCAGCAGCGCGAGCACGAGGCTCGCGGTGGCGAGCACGCAGAGGACGACCCAGGCCGCGACCTCGGCGGGCGAGCCCGCGGTGATCACGAGTCGTGCCCGTCCCGCGTCGCGGCGGGTTCCCCGGCTGCCGTCGCTCCCGCGTCGAGGTGCGCCAGCAGCGCCGCCAGCCCGGGGATGGCGGCGCGTTCGGCCCGCCACCCGCTCGTGCGGAGCCGCGTGCTCACGGCCTGCGGCGTGATCCCGAGCTCGGCCGCCACGGCGCGCTGCGTCCCGCCGCCCTCCATGCGGTCGACGACGTCCCAGCCCGGCGGGGTGCGGCGGTCCCGGGCGAGCAGCAGCAGGGTGAGGAGCGCCTCGACCTCCGCGGCCCCCGGAAGCGTCGGGGCGGGATCGTCGTCGGCGCGCGCGGTCGGCGGATCCGTCGCGAGCGCGAACCGGGTCGCGCTGCGCTTCGCCGCGGTGACGGCGTCGCGGGCGGCGATGAACGCCGGCCCCGTCGCCTCGCGCGTCGCTCGGGGGAGCGGGGTCCGCACCGACCCGATGCCGAGCCCGACGCTCCAGTGCCCGGCGCGCGTGAGCAGCAGCACCATGTCGAGCGCCGTGGCCGCGTCGGCGACGAGCGCCTGCACCTCGTCGCCGGACGTGCGGTCCACCGGGAGCACCAGGCGGCCCTCGTAGCGGGCCGCGAGGTCGTCGCGTCCGCTCCCGGCGCGGTCGATGTCGTGCCGGCTGGCCTTCTGGTCGGCGGTGATGACGAACATGCACGCTCCTCAAGTCTCTGAGCTTGATGATCGCACATCAACGCCATGCACTTGAATCGGTGCGATCAATCCCACCGCTGTGAGGCGCTCGCCCGACGGTGCACACCAGCATGACGGGGACCCCCGACCCCGACCCGCGGCCGCCGCCGCGTCCCCCGCCCCGGCGATGCCGCGCTGGTACCGTGATCAGGTGACGAACGCCGATCCCGAACGCTTCTCCGCCCAGCGCAACGACCCGTCCTTCGAGGACGTGTGGGAGGAGATCGTCTGGCGTGGGTACGTGCACGTCTCCACGGACCAGGATGCGCTGAAGGAGCTGCTGTCCGGTCCCCCCATCACCTACTACTGCGGATTCGACCCCACCGCGCCGAGCCTGCACCTCGGCAACCTCGTGCAGCTGCTCCTCATGCGGCGGATCCAGCTGGCCGGGCACCGGCCGCTCGGCCTCGTGGGCGGCTCGACGGGCCTCATCGGCGATCCCCGGCCCACGGCCGAGCGCACCCTCAACGCCCCCGAGGTCGTGGCGGAGTGGGTGGGCCGCATACAGGCGCAGGTGTCGGGCTTGCTCAGCCCCGAGGGCGACAACGCGGTGCGCATCGTCAACAACCTGGACTGGACGGCGCCCCTGAGCGCCATCGACTTCCTGCGTGAGGTGGGCAAGCACTTCCGGGTGGGGACCATGCTCAAGAAGGACGCGGTGAGCGCGCGCCTCAACTCCGACGAGGGCATCAGCTACACGGAGTTCAGCTACCAGATCCTGCAGGGCCTCGACTTCCGGGAGCTGCACCGCGCCTACGGGTGCGTGCTGCAGACGGGCGGCAGCGACCAGTGGGGCAACCTCACCAGCGGCATCGACCTGATCCGGCGCAGCGAGCGGGCCACGGCGCACGCCATCGGCACGCCCCTCATCACCAACTCGGACGGCACGAAGTTCGGCAAGAGCGAGGGCAACGCGGTGTGGCTGGACCCCGAGCTCACGAGCCCCTACGCCTTCTACCAGTTCTGGCTCAACACCGAGGACGCGGACGTGATCCAGCGCCTCCGGCTCTTCACGTTCCTGGACCGGGCGCGCATCGAGGAGCTCGGACGCGCCGTGGAGTCCGAGCCCTTCCGTCGCGAGGCCCAGCGCGCGCTGGCGTGGGAGGTGACGACGCTGGTGCACGGCGTCGCGGCGACGGAGTCCGCGATCGTCGCGGCCCAGGCGCTCTTCGGCCAGGGCGAGCTGAGCGCGCTCGACGAGCCGACCCTCCGCGCTGCGCTGGATGAGCTGCCGTCCGCCGAGATCGCCGTCGGCACCACCGTGATCCAGGCCCTGATCGACACGGGTCTGGTCTCGAGCGCGGGGGAGGCCCGGCGCGCGATCACCCAGGGCGGGGTGTACGTGAACAACGTCGCCGTGGGCGATGCGGCCGCCGTCGTGGACGATCTCCTGCACGGCCGTTTCGCCGTGATCCGGCGGGGCAAGAAGACCCTCGCGGGCGTCACGGTCGCCTGAATCCGGCGCTCACCGGGCCTTTGTGCGGGAGCCTGTCGCGACACGCCCGGGATGCGGGTTGTTTTGCGGGGGTGGGGTGGTCCGCGTAATGTCTCCTCTTGTCGCCGGAACGGGCGGGAAGCTGAAAGGCTTCCGGAGCTGTTCTGGCGGGTGATGATCCTGGTGAAACAGAAGTTGCCGCGGCCTTGAGGGTTGCGTGTTTACCATCAACTGAGCTAGGGTCTGATTCTGCTTTCGACGTGAGTGCTGGGCCTTGTGGTCTGGATCACTCCCACGGGGAGCGGTGGAGTGTGAGCTCCGATGGCTGGCTGTGATGGTCGGTGTCGGGAGCGTCCGTTCCTTGAGAACTCAACAGCGTGCACAATGTCAAATGCCAAATACCCGTTGCGGGTGTCCTTCGGATGCTCGTTTCGGATTCCTTTGGAATACATTTAAACAAACAAGCAAGTCAGTAATGATTTGTTCTGTCGGTTTCAAACTTGCTGGTTCGTGTTCGATTCCCGTTCACGTCTGGCTTTAGATGTGCCGACTGCTTTCGGGTGGTCGTGCGTTTAAGCATTTATGGAGAGTTTGATCCTGGCTCAGGACGAACGCTGGCGGCGTGCTTAACACATGCAAGTCGAACGGTGATGTCAGAGCTTGCTCTGGCGGATCAGTGGCGAACGGGTGAGTAACACGTGAGTAACCTGCCCCCGACTCTGGGATAACTGCTAGAAATGGTAGCTAATACCGGATATGACGATTGGCCGCATGGTCTGGTCGTGGAAAGAATTTCGGTTGGGGATGGACTCGCGGCCTATCAGGTTGTTGGTGAGGTAATGGCTCACCAAGCCTACGACGGGTAGCCGGCCTGAGAGGGTGACCGGCCACACTGGGACTGAGACACGGCCCAGACTCCTACGGGAGGCAGCAGTGGGGAATATTGCACAATGGGCGCAAGCCTGATGCAGCAACGCCGCGTGAGGGATGACGGCCTTCGGGTTGTAAACCTCTTTTAGTAGGGAAGAAGCGAAAGTGACGGTACCTGCAGAAAAAGCACCGGCTAACTACGTGCCAGCAGCCGCGGTAATACGTAGGGTGCAAGCGTTGTCCGGAATTATTGGGCGTAAAGAGCTCGTAGGCGGTTTGTCGCGTCTGCTGTGAAATCCCGAGGCTCAACCTCGGGTCTGCAGTGGGTACGGGCAGACTAGAGTGCGGTAGGGGAGATTGGAATTCCTGGTGTAGCGGTGGAATGCGCAGATATCAGGAGGAACACCGATGGCGAAGGCAGATCTCTGGGCCGTAACTGACGCTGAGGAGCGAAAGCATGGGGAGCGAACAGGATTAGATACCCTGGTAGTCCATGCCGTAAACGTTGGGAACTAGATGTGGGGACCATTCCACGGTCTCCGTGTCGCAGCTAACGCATTAAGTTCCCCGCCTGGGGAGTACGGCCGCAAGGCTAAAACTCAAAGGAATTGACGGGGGCCCGCACAAGCGGCGGAGCATGCGGATTAATTCGATGCAACGCGAAGAACCTTACCAAGGCTTGACATATACCGGAAACATGCAGAGATGTGTGCCCCGCAAGGTCGGTATACAGGTGGTGCATGGTTGTCGTCAGCTCGTGTCGTGAGATGTTGGGTTAAGTCCCGCAACGAGCGCAACCCTCGTTCTATGTTGCCAGCACGTAATGGTGGGAACTCATAGGAGACTGCCGGGGTCAACTCGGAGGAAGGTGGGGATGACGTCAAATCATCATGCCCCTTATGTCTTGGGCTTCACGCATGCTACAATGGCCGGTACAAAGGGCTGCGATACCGTAAGGTGGAGCGAATCCCAAAAAGCCGGTCTCAGTTCGGATTGAGGTCTGCAACTCGACCTCATGAAGTCGGAGTCGCTAGTAATCGCAGATCAGCAACGCTGCGGTGAATACGTTCCCGGGCCTTGTACACACCGCCCGTCAAGTCATGAAAGTCGGTAACACCCGAAGCCAGTGGCCTAACCGCAAGGGAGGAGCTGTCGAAGGTGGGATCGGTGATTAGGACTAAGTCGTAACAAGGTAGCCGTACCGGAAGGTGCGGCTGGATCACCTCCTTTCTAAGGAGCATGTGCACCTCTCCTCTGTATACAGGGAGATCACGGGTGCCAAGTCACGCGTCAGGCGTATGTCCTGGTGGTGGCGCTCATGGGTGGAACATTGATATTGATGCCGGCTGATGTGTCGGGCTGCTAGTACGCCTCCTTGTGGGGTGGGAACGTGGTCTGGTGTGTCGAGGGCATGTTGCACGCTGTTGGGTCCTGAGGGACCGGGCCGCATCTTTCGGGGTGTGTCTGGTTTCTTGTCGGGCCCTTTCCGTCGTCCCGGAGTGGATGGTGGTGGGGTACCGCCCGTATATTGAGAACTACACAGTGGACGCGAGCATCTTAGATTCACCGGGTTTCCGGTGGATCACAAAGATCTATTTATAGATCATTGGTCAATTCTGTCTCCTCTAGGGGAGGCGAAACGAATCAATCTCATGTGATTTCAAGATTCTAAGAGCAAACGGTGGATGCCTTGGCATCTGGAGCCGAAGAAGGACGTATAAATCTGCGATAAGCCTCGGGGAGCTGATAATAGAGCTGTGATCCGAGGATCTCCGAATGGGGAAACCCCGCCAGGCCCTTTGGGTGACCTGGTGACTCCCGCCTGAATATATAGGGCGGGTTGAGGGAACGTGGGGAAGTGAAACATCTCAGTACCCACAGGAAGAGAAAGCAAAAGCGATTCCGTTAGTAGTGGCGAGCGAAACCGGAAGAGGCCAAACCGATCATGTGTGATATCCGGTAGGAGTTGCATGGTCGGGGTTGCGGGACTTTCCGTACAGTTCTACCGAGCTGTGAGGGCAATGAGCGCGATATAGACGAATGGTCTTGAAAGGCCAGTCATAGAGGGTGCGAACCCCGTAGTCGAAATGTCGTCGCCTGTCCGGAGAGTATCCCAAGTAGCACGGGCCCGAGAAATCCCGTGTGAATCTGTCAGGACCACCTGATAAGCCTAAATACTCCCAGATGACCGATAGCGGACAAGTACCGTGAGGGAAAGGTGAAAAGTACCCCGGGAGGGGAGTGAAATAGTACCTGAAACCGTTTGCTTACAAACCGTTGGAGCACCCTTGTTGGTGTGACAGCGTGCCTTTTGAAGAATGAGCCTGCGAGTTAGTGATATGTGGCGAGGTTAACCCGTGAGGGGCAGCCGTAGCGAAAGCGAGTCTTAATAGGGCGTATGAGTCGCATGTTCTAGACCCGAAGCGAAGTGATCTATCCATGGCCAGGTTGAAGCGACGGTAAGACGTCGTGGAGGACCGAACCCACTTCAGTTGAAAATGGAGGGGATGAGCTGTGGATAGGGGTGAAAGGCCAATCAAACTTCGTGATAGCTGGTTCTCTCCGAAATGCATTTAGGTGCAGCGTTGCGTGTTTCTTGCCGGAGGTAGAGCTACTGGATGGACGATGGGCCCCAAAAGGTTACTGACTTCAGCCAAACTCCGAATGCCGGTAAGTGAGAGCGCAGCAGTGAGACGGTGGGGGATAAGCTTCATCGTCGAGAGGGAAACAACCCAGACCACCATCTAAGGTCCCTAAGCGCGTGCTAAGTGGGAAAGGATGTGGAGTTGCATAGACAACCAGGAGGTTGGCTTAGAAGCAGCCACCCTTGAAAGAGTGCGTAATAGCTCACTGGTCAAGTGATTCCGCGCCGACAATGTAACGGGGCTCAAGCACGCCACCGAAGTTGTGGCATTTATATTATAGGCAGGCCTTCGTGGTCCAGCCGTATGGATGGGTAGGAGAGCGTCGTGTGGCCAGCGAAGCGGCGGTGTGAACCAGCCGTGGAGGCCACACGAGTGAGAATGCAGGCATGAGTAGCGAAAGACGGGTGAGAAACCCGTCCTCCGAAAGACCAAGGGTTCCAGGGCCAGGCTAATCCGCCCTGGGTAAGTCGGGACCTAAGGCGAGGCCGACAGGCGTAGTCGATGGACAACGGGTTGATATTCCCGTACCGATGAAGAACCGCCCAAGACAATCCAGTCATGCTAAGTGTCTGAATCCTTGATTCGATCCCTTCGGGGTGACGGTCTTGGCCTAGCACACGACCCTACGCTGGGGCGTTTAGCGTATTAACAGGTGTGACGCAGGAAGGTAGCTGAGCCGGGTGATGGTTGTCCCGGTCTAAGGATGTAGGGCAGAAGATAGGCAAATCCGTCTTCTATTAAGCCTGAGACCCGATGGGTAGTCCTCACGGACGAAATCAGTGATCCTATGCTGCCGAGAAAAGCATCGACGCGAGGTTCCAATCGCCCGTACCCCAAACCGACTCAGGTGGTCAGGTAGAGAATACTAAGGAGATCGAGAGAATCGTGGTTAAGGAACTCGGCAAAATGCCCCCGTAACTTCGGGAGAAGGGGGGCCTGAGGCGTGTAGGGATTTACTCCTGAAGCGTTTGAAGGCCGCAGAGACCAGTGGGAAGCGACTGTTTACTAAAAACACAGGTCCGTGCTAAGTCGCAAGACGATGTATACGGACTGACGCCTGCCCGGTGCTGGAAGGTTAAGAGGAACGGTTAGCACGCAAGTGCGAAGCTGAGAATTTAAGCCCCAGTAAACGGCGGTGGTAACTATAACCATCCTAAGGTAGCGAAATTCCTTGTCGGGTAAGTTCCGACCTGCACGAATGGCGTAACGACTTCCCAGCTGTCTCAACCGCGAACTCGGCGAAATTGCACTACGAGTAAAGATGCTCGTTACGCGCAGCAGGACGGAAAGACCCCGTGACCTTTACTACAGCTTGGTATTGGTGTTCGGTGTGGCTTGTGTAGGATAGGTGGGAGACCGTGAAGCTCGGACGCTAGTTCGGGTGGAGTCATTGTTGAAATACCACTCTGGTCACTCTGGATATCTAACTTCGAACCGTAATCCGGTTCAGGGACAGTGCCTGGTGGGTAGTTTAACTGGGGCGGTTGCCTCCTAAAGAGTAACGGAGGCGCCCAAAGGTTCCCTCAACCTGGTTGGTAATCAGGTGTCGAGTGTAAGTGCACAAGGGAGCTTGACTGTGAGACTGACAAGTCGAGCAGGGACGAAAGTCGGGACTAGTGATCCGGCAGTGGCTTGTGGAAGCGCTGTCGCTCAACGGATAAAAGGTACCTCGGGGATAACAGGCTGATCTTGCCCAAGAGTCCATATCGACGGCATGGTTTGGCACCTCGATGTCGGCTCGTCGCATCCTGGGGCTGGAGTAGGTCCCAAGGGTTGGGCTGTTCGCCCATTAAAGCGGTACGCGAGCTGGGTTTAGAACGTCGTGAGACAGTTCGGTCCCTATCCGCTGCGCGCGTAGGAAATTTGAGAAGATCTATCCCTAGTACGAGAGGACCGGGATGGACGAACCTCTGGTGTGTCAGTTGTTCCGCCAGGAGCACCGCTGATTAGCTACGTTCGGAACGGATAACCGCTGAAAGCATCTAAGCGGGAAGCCGGCTTCGAGATGAGATTTCCATCCCTTTCAGGGTGAAGGCTCCCGGCTAGACTACCGGGTTGATAGGCAGGATGTGGAAGCGAGGACTAAAGACTCGTGGAGCTGACCTGTACTAATAAGCCGATATCTTGAAAAAACTTTGCTTGCGTCCACTATGTGGTTCCCGATATACGGTCGGGTATCAATTGAACAACCAGCTTGACTGGTCGATTCATCACAGATTTCATGCTCTTCGGGGTGTGTGTGAGGTGTTTCGGCGGCCATAGCGAGAGGGAAACGCCCGGTTACATTCCGAACCCGGAAGCTAAGACTCTCAGCGCCGATGGTACTGCAGGGGGGACCCTGTGGGAGAGTAGGACACCGCCGGACTTAACTTGAGATTGATCGGGGAGGCCCGTCGCACATCGTGCGGCGGGCCTTTTCGCGTTAACCGGCGAAGCGCCGTCACCGTCTGCGCATGGCGCCGACCGGCGTCGTTGTGGCCGCGCCGGGCATCCGTGTCGCGACCTCGCTCGCCGCCCGTGAGCGCTCGCGCGACGCGGGCTCTGGATGCGACCCGCGAGCTCGGGACGAACGTCGCACGGAGGGGGACGGCTCGGATCCCGTGGTCACGGCACGTCGTGAACGTCCTGGGGCCTGGGCATCTCGGACGTCCCCGCGATCTGCGTCCGCGCGCGGTCGCGGTGCCACCGGTTAGCCTGGTACCTGACTTCCGCAGCACCCACAACACCACAGACATCATCAGGCCGTCAGGCCGTCAGGCCGACAGGAGCACAGTGAGCGACTCATCCGATCGAGACAGCCGGCCCGAGGGCCAGGACCGCGGATCGTCGCACTCGCCGCGCGACCGGGATGGTGCGAAGCCGCCGTACGAGCGCGGGTCCTCCGGGGCTCCTCGCGGCCCGCGCGACGGCGGCCGTGCATCGGGTGCTCGTGGCGCCGGCGGTGAGCGGTCCGCGCGTGATGGCGAGCGCAAGCCGTGGTCGCGTGATGGCGGTCCGGGCGCGGCTCGTCCGTCGCGGGACGGGGAGCGCAAGCCATGGTCGAAGGACGGTGGCGGGGCTGCTCGTCCGCAGCGTGATGGGGAGCGCAAGCCGTGGTCGCGTGATGGCGCTTCGGGTGCCGCCCGTCCCTCGCGTGATGGTGAGCGCAAGCCGTGGTCCCGCGACGGCGGCGCCGGTGTGGCGCGTCCCGCTCGGGACGGGGAGCGCAAGCCGTGGTCGAAGGACGGTGGCGGCGCTTCGCGTCCGCAGCGTGATGGCGAGCGGAAGCCCTGGTCGCGTGATGGCGGTTCG
The DNA here is from genome assembly GCF_002240565.1 of Clavibacter michiganensis subsp. insidiosus. Lineage (GTDB taxonomy): Bacteria > Actinomycetota > Actinomycetes > Actinomycetales > Microbacteriaceae > Clavibacter > Clavibacter insidiosus. Next base: position 1,428,838 of record NZ_MZMO01000001.1, read on the forward strand.
GGCGCGGCGCGTCCGGCCCGTGACGGCGAGCGCAAGCCGTGGTCGAAGGACGGGGGTCGCGATTCAGGGGGCCGGGATGCCGGTCGAGGCGGTGCGCGGCCCCCGCGGGACGGCGACAAGCTCTGGACCCGAGACGGTCGACCTGCGCGGAACGACCGCGACGCGCCCCGCTACGAGGAGGCCCTGACCGAGGAGCAGCTGCGCGCGCGTGAGCTGCGCTCCGTGCGTCCCCGTCACGAGGATCCCGAGATCCCCGAGGACGTCAAGCCGGGCGATCTCGACCGCGTCGCCCGCAACGAGCTGAAGACGCTGAGCAAGGACAACGCCGAGGGCGTCGCCCAGCACCTGGTGATGGCGGCCCGTCTGATCGAGGAGGACCCGGAGCTCGCGCACCGGCACGCCACGTCAGCGGCACGCCGTGCGGGTCGCATCGCCGTGGTCCGCGAGTCCCTCGCCATCACGGCCTACGCCGTCGGCGACTACGCCCTCGCGCTGCGGGAGCTGCGGACCTACCGGCGCATCTCCGGGAAGAACGACCAGCTCGCCCTCATGGTCGACAGTGAGCGGGGCCAGGGGCGCCCGGACAAGGCGCTGGAGCTGGGGCGCTCCGTGCCGAAGGAGACGCTGCCGGCAGCGGAGCAGGTCGCGCTCGCGATCGCGATGTCCGGCGCCCGGCTCGACCTGGGGCAGACGGACGCGGCCCTCGACGAGCTGTCCATCGCGCAGCTGAACCGGGATGTCGCGTACTCGTACAGCGCCGACCTGTTCCACGCCTACGCGGAGGTGCTCGAGGAGCTCGGCCGCTCCGAGGAGGCGGAGGCCTGGCGCCAGCGCGCCGACGCGGCCGAGGCGGCGTTCGCGGATCCGGACGAGGGTTGGGACGACATGGTCGAGGTCGTCGAGGAGGAGCTGGACGTCGCGGACCGCGGGGACGACGAGTCCCCAGACCACGACGATCCCGACGTGCCGAGCGACGACGAGGATGGCGCGGCGGAGCCCGCGGCCCCCGTCTCCGAGGATCCCGGCGCGGACGGCGCGCCGATCCCGCCGAGCGAGGACGGGGACAGCGCGGACATCGCGATCGACGTCGACGACGAGCTCGAGGCTGACGGACGCGGTGGCGCGGACGACGCGGAAGCGGATGCGGTCGACGGCGGGGAGGCGGACCGCGATGTTCGCTAGGGCGGCCAAGGGGAGCGCCCCGCTGGACGGCGTCGACGTGATCCTCGCGGATCTCGACGGCGTCGTGTACGCGGGGCCCGACAGCATCCCGCACGCCGTCGACGCGCTGAACCGCGCGGCCGGCGACGGGATCCGTCTGGGCTACATCACCAACAACGCGTCGCGCACCGACGCGTCCGTGGCCGAGCACCTGAGCTCGCTCGGGCTGACGGTCGCGCCCGAGGACGTCGTGACGTCGCCGCAGGCCGCGCTGCGCCTGCTCGCGGACCGCGTGCCCGCGGGATCCACCGTGCTCGTCGTCGGCGGTGAGGGCCTCGTGCACGAACTCGAGAAGGCCGGCTACGTCGTCACGCGCTCGACCGAGGACGAGCCGGCGGCGGTCGTGCAGGGCTTCGCGCCGGAGGTGGGCTGGACCCAGCTCGCCGAGGCCGCGTTCGCGCTGGCCGACCCGGACGTGGTGTGGGTCGCGACCAACACCGACTGGACCATCCCCGTCGCCCGCGGCATCGCGCCCGGCAACGGGACGCTCGTCTCCGCCGTGCACACGGCGGTCGGGCGGCTGCCCGTCGTCGCGGGGAAGCCGGAGACGCCGATCTTCGACGTGGCCCGCGAGCGCTTCGGCGCTCAGCGGCCCGTGTTTCTCGGCGACCGGCTCGACACCGACATCCTCGGGGCGACGCGCGCCGGCATGGCGTCCGTGCACGTGCTCACCGGGATCGACCGGGCGAAGCAGCTCCTCGCGGCGGAGGAGGACCAGCGGCCGACCTTCATCCTCGAGCACCTCGGGCAGCTGCACGAGCCGTATCCCGAGACGCGGTTCTCGCAGGAGGGCCGCGTCGCCACGGTCGGCAAGTCGTCCGTGCGCATCGCGGGCGACCGCGTCGAGGTCGTGAAGGACGGCGGATCCACGATCGACACGCTGCGCGCCGCCTGCGCCGTCATCTGGAACTCGGGCCGGCCGATCTACGGGCTGGACGTCGAGGAGTCCCTCTACGTCGCGGCCGGTGCCGCCGGCGCGGGCCGGGCATAGCGTGACGGCGTGAGCGACGAGCCCGAGGATCGCGAGGACCGCGACGACCGCGACGTCGCCGAGGAGCTGGTCTCCCGGCTGCAGCTGATCGAGGAGCAGCCGCTCGGCGACCGCGCCGCCGCCTTCGCTCTGCTGCACGACGAGCTGCGGACGCGGCTCGAGGGCGGAGACGGGGCCGCGACGCGTGGCTGACGCCGGCGGCGGATCCGACGCCGCGCCCGGTGAGGCGCTCGGCGGCGACCTGCGGCTCGACGCCGCCCTGCCCGCACTCGGCCTCGCGCGCTCCCGCACGCACGCCGCCCGGCTGATCGCTGACGGCCTCGTCACGGTCGACGGGCGCGGGGTCGTCAAGGCGTCGTTCCGTGTCGTGCCGGGATCCGTCGTCGAGGTCGCCGGGACCGACGCCTACGTGAGCCGCGGCGCCCACAAGCTCATCGGGGCGCTCGACGCCTTCTCGGATGTCGAGGTCGCCGGGCGCCTGGCGCTCGACGTCGGCGCGTCCACCGGCGGCTTCACGCAGGTGCTGCTCGAGCGGGGCGCCCGGCGCGTCGTGGCGCTCGACGTGGGTCACGGGCAGCTGGATCCGCTCATCCGCGAGGACCCGCGGGTCGACGTCGTCGAGGGATTCAACGTGCGCGACCTGACGCCGGAGTCGCTCGCCGGCGTGACGCCCGACGAGCTCGCGGGGGAGCGGCCCGCGCTCGTGGTCGGCGACCTCTCCTTCATCTCGCTGGGCCTCGTGCTGCCCGCCATCGCGCGCACCGTCGCGGACGGGGCGGACGTCGTGCTGTTGATCAAGCCGCAGTTCGAGGTGGGCCGCACGGGGATCCGCGAGGGCATCGTGCACGACCCGGGCCTTCGCGACGACGCCGTGATGCGCGTGCTCTGGGCCGCGTGGGACCTCGGGCTCGGCACGGCCGGCCTCGTCCCCTCCCCGATCGTCGGCGGGGCCGGGAACCACGAGTACCTCGCCTGGTTCAGCGGTCGCGCGGGCGGCAATCCGACACAATGGAGATCGACGTCGAACGAGATCACAGGAGCGTGAGCGAAGTGGCTGGACCCGCGAGGCACATCCTGGTCGTGTCCCACACGGGACGGCGCGACTCCATCGACGCGGCGCTCAGCGTGTGCGCGCAGCTGGCCGAGGCGGACGTGCACCTGGTGCTCACGGCCGACGAGAAGGCCGACATCCTGCCCTTCGCGCCCGAGATGCAGGGCGTGGCCGTGCTGGGGGAGGACGTGCAGACGGCGGACCTCGAGATCGTCATCGTCCTCGGCGGCGACGGCACGATCCTGCGCTCGGCCGAGATCGTTCGCGGCACGTCGGTGCCGCTGCTCGGCGTGAACCTCGGGCACGTGGGCTTCCTGGCCGAGAGCGAGCGGGAGGACCTCACGGCCACGGTGCGCCGCGTGCTCGACCGCGACTACACCGTCGAGGAGCGCATGACGCTCGACGTCACGCTCAAGGTCGACGCCGACATCGTCTACCGCACCTGGGCGCTCAACGAGGCGACCGTCGAGAAGGCGAGCCGCGAGCGCATGCTCGAGGTGGTGGTCGAGATCGACGGGCGGCCGCTCGCGTCCTACGGCTGCGACGGCATGGTCGTCTCGACGCCCACGGGATCCACCGCGTACGCGTTCTCGGCCGGCGGCCCCATCGTGTGGCCGAGCCTCGAGGCCATGCTCGTGGTGCCGCTCAGCCCGCACACGCTCTTCGCCCGCTCGCTCGTCGTGGGCCCGGAGTCCACGGTCGCCGTCGAGGTGCTCCGCCGCACGTCCGGATCCGGCGTGCTCTGGTGCGACGGACGCCGCACGCGCGACATGCCGCCCGGCGCGCGCGTCGAGACCCGCCGGTCGGCCATCCCCGTGCGCCTCGCGCGCCTCAAGCAGTCGCCGTTCACCGACCGCCTCGTGAACAAGTTCGAGCTGCCGGTCACCGGCTGGAGGGGGCCGGTCGATCGTGATTGAGGAGATCACCATCCGCGACCTCGGGGTGATCGGCCAGGCCACGCTGCCGCTCGGGCCCGGCTTCACGGCCGTCACCGGCGAGACCGGCGCGGGCAAGACCATGGTCGTCACCGCACTCGGGCTGCTGCTCGGCGCGCGCGCCGACTCGGGCGCCGTGCGGCAGGGGAGCGAGCGCGCGGTCGTCGAGGGGCGCTGGATCATCGCGGCCGACGGCCCCGTGCCCGAGCGGGTGCGCGACGCCGGGGGAGACGTGGACCCGTTCGGCGACGGCACGCGCGGCGAGCTCATCGTCACGCGCCAGCTCTCGTCCGAGGGCCGCAGCCGCGCGTCGGTCGGCGGCCGCGGTGCGCCGGCGGCGCTGCTCACGGAGATCGGCGAGCAGCTCGTCGTGGTGCACGGGCAGTCCGACCAGATGCGGCTGCGGTCGTCCACCGCGCAGCGGCAGGCCCTCGACCGGTTCGCCGGATCCGCGCTCGCGCCCGTCCTCGGCGAGTACCAGGAGGTGTTCCGCCGCTGGCAGTCCGCCCGCGCCGAGCTCGACCGCCTCGTCACCGAGCAGGACGCCCGCACGCGCGAGGCCGAGGAGCTGCGCGCGGCCATCGACGCGATCGAGGCCGTCGCGCCCCAGCCCGGCGAGGACGAGGAGCTGCGCGAGCGCATCGACCGCCTCACGAACCTCGAGGACCTGCGCGCCGCCGCGTCGGCCGCCCACGAGCTCATGTCGTCCGAGGACGCGTCCGGCGAGATGGCCGACGCCGCGTCCGTGCTCGACACCGCGCACCGCCGCCTCGACCGGGTCGCCGCGCACGATCCGGGCCTCGCGGAGATCATCGAGTCGCTCGACAGCGCGCGGATCCTCGTGGCCGAGATCGCCGTCCAGCTCTCCGGCTACCTCGCGGGGCTCGACGCGGACGGCGCCCGCGAGCTCGAGACGCTGCAGGACCGCCGCGCCGAGCTCGCCGCCCTCACGCGCGCGCACGGCCCCACGGTCGAGGACGCGCTCGCGTTCCTCGACACCGGCAGCGCGCGGCTGCTGGAGCTCGACGGCGACACCGACCGGATCGACCTGCTGCGCGTCGAGGTGGAGCGCGACGAGCGGCTCGTCGGCGAGCTGGCCGCGCGCGTCACGGCGGTCCGCGAGGAGGCCGGAGCGCGGCTCGCCGCGGCCGTCACGACCGAGCTCGGCGCCCTGGCCATGGCCGACGCGTCGCTCGACGTGCGGGTGTCCCCGCGGGAGGAGCCCGCGCTGTCGGGCGCCGACCGGGTCGAGATCCTGCTGCGCCCGCATGCCGGCGCCGAGGCGCGCCCGCTCGGGCGCGGGGCGTCCGGCGGCGAGCTGTCGCGCGTGATGCTCGCCATCGAGGTCGTGGTGGCCGGCGACGACCCCGTGCCCACCTTCGTGTTCGACGAGGTCGACGCGGGCGTCGGCGGCGCGGCGGCGATCGAGATCGGACGCCGGCTGGCCCGGCTCGCCGAGCGCGCCCAGGTCATCGTGGTCACGCACCTCGCGCAGGTCGCCGCGTTCTCGACCAACCACCTGCGCGTCGTCAAGGGCGGCGACGGGCAGGTCACCGCGTCGAGCGTCACGCAGCTCGAGGGCGACGCGCGGATCCAGGAGATGGCGCGCCTGCTCTCCGGCCTGCCCGACAGCGAGAGCGGCCTGGCGCACGCGCGCGAGCTCGTCGAGACCGCGGCCTCGCTGCGCTGAGCCGACGACCCGCGGCCGGCGCGGCGCGGCGTGGCTGTCGCGACGCCCCGATTCCCACGTAGGATGGAAGCCCGTGGCGGACATCATCTCAGCGGACACAGACCCGAGCTCTACGGACAGCAGCACCAGCACGACAGGCACGGCGAAGACGACCAGGCACATCTTCGTGACCGGCGGCGTCGTCTCCTCCCTCGGCAAGGGCCTCACGGCGGCCAGCCTCGGCAACCTCCTCACGGCGCGCGGCGTGCGCGTCGTCATGCAGAAGCTCGATCCCTACCTCAACGTGGATCCGGGCACCATGAACCCCTTCCAGCACGGCGAGGTCTTCGTGACCGACGACGGCGCGGAGACCGACCTCGACATCGGGCACTACGAGCGCTTCCTCGACATCGAGCTGGACCAGGCGGCGAACGTGACCACCGGCCAGATCTACTCGGAGGTCATCGCCAAGGAGCGCCGCGGCGAGTACCTCGGCGACACCGTGCAGGTCATCCCGCACATCACCGACGAGATCAAGCGCCGCATGCGCCTGCAGTCCTCGGACGAGCCGCAGCCCGACGTGATCATCACCGAGATCGGCGGCACGGTCGGCGACATCGAGAGCCAGCCGTTCATCGAGGCCGCGCGCCAGGTGCGCCACGAGCTCGGCCGGAACAACGTCTTCTTCGTGCACGTCTCGCTCGTGCCGTACATGGGCGCGTCGGGGGAGCAGAAGACCAAGCCCACGCAGCACTCGGTGGCGGCCCTGCGCTCCATCGGGATACAGCCGGACGCGCTCGTGCTCCGCAGCGACCGGCCCGTCTCCGACTCGAACAAGAAGAAGATCGCGCTCATGTGCGACGTGGACGAGCAGGCGGTCGTGAACGCGGTCGACGTGCCGAGCATCTACGACATCCCCGAGATGCTGCACGGGCAGGGCCTCGACAGCTACATCATCGACCACCTCGGGCTGCCGGCCGCGGACGCCGTGGACTGGTCCGGCTGGTCCGACCTGCTCGACGCCGTGCACGACCCCAAGCACGAGGTCACGGTGGGCCTCGTCGGCAAGTACATCGACCTGCCCGACGCGTACCTCTCGGTCACCGAGGCGCTGCGGGCCGGCGGGTTCGCCCACTCGGCGCGCGTGAAGCTGCGCTGGGTCGCGTCCGACGAGTGCGAGACGCCCGAGGGCGCCGCGAAGAAGCTGGGCGACCTCGACGCGCTGTGCGTGCCGGGCGGGTTCGGGATCCGCGGCATCGAGGGCAAGCTCGGCGCGCTGAAGTTCGCGCGCGACAACATGATCCCGGTGCTCGGCCTCTGCCTCGGCCTCCAGTGCATGGTGATCGAGTACGCGCGCAACGAGGCGGACCTCCCGGGCGCCTCCTCCAGCGAGTTCGACCCGGACAGCGCGTTCCCCGTCGTCGCGACGATGGCCGAGCAGGTCGACATCATCGCGGGCGGCGACCTGGGCGGCACCATGCGCCTCGGCCTGTACGAGGCGGCGCTCGCGCCCGGCTCGCTCGCGGCCGAGCTGTACGGCGCGCCCGTCTCGCACGAGCGCCACCGCCACCGCTACGAGGTCAACAACCAGTACCGCGAGCGGATCCAGGACGCCGGACTCGTGTTCTCGGGCACCTCGCCCGACGGCACGCTCGTCGAGTACGTGGAGCTGCCCCGCGAGGTGCACCCGTTCTACATCGGGACGCAGGCGCACCCGGAGCTCCGGTCACGCCCGAACCGCGCGCACCCGCTGTTCGCCGGCCTGATCCGCGCCGCGCTCGACCGCCAGGCGGCCAGCACGCTGTTCGTCGAGGACGACGCCGAGGCGGTCGCGTGACCGACGCGGCCACCGGATCCCCGGCGGGCGGGCTGCACGACGACCCGGTCACGTACGACATCACGTCGAGCGAGACCGTGTTCGCGGGCAAGATCTGGGACGTGAAGCGGGAGACGTTCCGGTACGGCGACGGCGAGATCACGCGCGAGTTCGTCGACCACACGGGCGCCGTCGCGGTGCTCGCGATCGACGACGAGGACCGCGTGCTCCTCATCAAGCAGTACCGGCACCCCGTGCGCATGCGCGAGTGGGAGATCCCGGCCGGGCTCCTCGACATCACGGGCGAGCCGCCGCTCGAGGCCGTGCAGCGCGAGCTCGCCGAGGAGGCCGACCTGGTCGCCGCCGAGTGGAGCGTGCTCGCGGAGTACTACACGACGCCCGGCGGCAGCGACGAGGCGATCCGCGTGTACCTCGCGCGCGGGCTGACCCCCACGGCGGAGGCGTTCGCGCGCACCGACGAGGAGGCCGACATCGAGGTGCGCTGGGTGGACCTCGACGAGGTCGTCACCGCGGTGCTCGAGCGGCGGATCCAGAACCCGTCGACCGTGATCGCGGTGCTGCAGGCGCACGTCGCCCGGTCGCGCGGCTGGGCGACGCTGGGGCCCGCGGACGCCCCGTGGCCGCGCCACCCGAAGCTGCGCGACGGCGACGGCGACGGCGACCGCGGCCGCGACGGCGGGGGCGCGTCCGCCTCGTGACCGACGCGGCCGACGGACTCGGGGGAGCGGCGCCCGACGCCGCCCCCGAGGTCCCGGTCGCGCTGCGGCGCGCCGTCGACCGCTGGCTCCGGCACGTCGAGGTGGAGCGCGGCCTCTCCCGCAACACCATCCAGGCGTACCGCCGCGACCTCGCGCGCTACGCGGCGCACCTCGCGGCCGAGGGCGTCGTGGATCCGGCCGGCGCCCGCCCCGCGCACATCGCCGGCTTCGCGCAGCGCGTCCGCGACCCCGAGCACGGCGGCCTCGCGGCGTCGTCGCTCGCGCGCATGCTCTCCAGCGTCCGGAGCTTCCACCGGTTCCTCGTGGAGGAGGGCATCGTCGACGTCGACGTGTCCGCCGAGCAGAAGCCGCCCAAGCTGCCGAGCCGCCTCCCGAAGGCCGTCTCCATCGAGACGATGGGGCGGATCCTCGACGCGACCGACGGCGACGAGCCGCTCCGCGTGCGCGACAAGGCCCTGCTCGAGCTGCTGTACGCGACGGGCGCGCGCGTGAGCGAGATCACGGCGCTCACGGTCGACGACGTGCTGGGGCCCGACGGCGCCGCGGCCGAGATCGTGCGCGTGCTCGGCAAGGGCGGCAAGCAGCGGATCGTGCCCGTGGGATCCTTCGCTCGGCGCGCCGTGGACGCCTACCTCGTGCGCGTCCGCCCGGTCCTCGCGGCCCGCGGCACCGCGACGCCCGCGCTGTTCCTGGGCCTGCGCGGCCACGCTCTCTCCCGGCAGAACGCGTGGCTCGTGATCAAGGCGGCCGCCGAGCGCGCCGGCGTCACGGAGGAGATCTCGCCGCACACCTTCCGGCACTCGTTCGCGACGCACCTCATCGCGGGCGGCGCCGACGTGCGCGTGGTGCAGGAGCTGCTCGGCCACTCGTCGGTGGCGACCACGCAGATCTACACGCGCGTGACCGTCGACACCCTGCGCGACGTCTACACGACCGCGCACCCGCGTGCCCGCCGGGCGTGAGCGACCCTCCCCGGTACACTCGCAGGATCCGGCGGGATCCCGCGTCGGACGAGCGGCAGAGAGAGATCCACGTGACGCGCAAGCCAGATGTGACCGAGCTCCCGGGAATGGACGTCCCCGTGCTCGGACCCACCGGTCGGGAGCTGCGCGAGTTCGCCGAGCCCGAGCCCCTCCAGGGCCACGGACCGGCCAAGATCATCTCCCTCTGCAACCAGAAGGGCGGCGTCGGCAAGACGACCACCGCCATCAACCTCGGCGCATCGCTCGCGAGCTACGGCCGCCGCGTGCTGGCGGTCGACTTCGACCCGCAGGGCGCGCTCTCCGCGGGGCTCGGCGTGCAGACGCACGACGCCGTCACCATCTACGACCTGCTGCTCGGCACCGTGAAGGACCCGCGCGAGGCGATCCAGACCACGGGCTTCGAGGGCCTCGACGTCATCCCCGCGAACATCGACCTGTCGGCCGCGGAGGTGCACCTCGTCAACGAGGTCGCGCGCGAGCAGATCCTCGCCAGCGTGCTGCGCAAGGTCAGCGCCGACTACGACGTCATCCTCATCGACTGCCAGCCATCGCTCGGCCTCCTCACCGTCAACGCGCTCACCGCGAGCCACGGCGTGCTCATCCCGCTGGAGTGCGAGTTCTTCGCGCTCCGCGGCGTCGCGCTGCTGGTGGAGACGATCGAGAAGGTCAAGGACCGGCTGAACCCGGGGCTCGCGCTCGACGGGATCCTCGCGACCATGTACGACTCGCGTACGCTGCACTCGCGCGAGGTGCTGCAGCGCGTGGTCGAGGCGTTCGACGACAGCGTGCTCGAGACCGTCATCGGCCGCACCGTGAAGTTCCCGGACGCGTCGGTGGCGGGCAAGCCCATCATCCAGTTCGCGCCCGAGCACCCGGCCGCGCTCGCGTACCGCAAGGTGGCGCGGGAGCTCATCGCGCGTGGCGCCGTCGCGTAGGGGCGCACCCCGGGCCGAGCCGGAGCTCGCGGCTGACGCCTCCGTCGTCCGGGCGGATCCGGAGCGCGCCTTCCGCGTCAGCATCGGCAACTTCGAGGGCCCGTTCGACCTGCTGCTGTCGCTCATCGGCAGCCACGAGATGGACATCACCGAGGTGAGCCTCAGCCTCGTGACCAACGAGTTCATCGCGCACATCCGCGGACTCGACGGGCCCGAGGACCTCGACGAGGCGAGCTCGTTCCTCGTGGTCGCGGCGACGCTGCTCGATCTGAAGCTCGTCGGGCTCCTGCCGCAGGGCGAGCTCGTGGACGCCGAGGACGTCGCGCTGCTCGAGGCGCGCGACCTGCTCTTCGCGCGGCTGCTGCAGTACCGCGCGTTCAAGCAGGCGGCGAGCTGGTTCCAGGAGCGGCTGGCCGCGGAGTCCGGACGCGCGTTCCGGGACGTGCCGCTGGAGGAGCGGTTCCGGGCGCAGGTGCCCGAGCTCGTCTGGACCACGTCGCCCGCCGACCTCGCGGCCATCGCGCTCATCGCGCTCGCGCCGCGCGAGATCCCGACCGTGGGGCTCGACCACCTGCACGCGCCGCTCGTGAGCATCCGCGAGCAGGCCGCCGTCGTCGTCGCGCGGCTCCGGAGCGGGGTGCCGGTCACGTTCCGGGAGCTCGTCGCGGACGCGGGGCTCACGGGCGTGGTCATCGCGCGCTTCCTCGCGGTGCTCGAGCTGTACCGCGTCGCCGCGATCGAGTTCGACCAGCCGGAGGCGCTCGGGGAGCTCACGCTCACGTGGACCGCCGAGAGCTGGACCGACGACGCGCTCGCGAGCCTGGGGGCCGGCTATGGCAGCTGAGCCGCAGGATCCCGCGGGTGACGCCGCCGCGCCCGAATCCGACGCCCCGCTCGACCTCGACCGCGCGCTCGAGGCGCTGCTCATGGTCGCCGACGAGCCGCAGAGCGTGACGACGCTCGCGACCGCGACCTCCACGCCCGTGAAGGAGGTGCGCCGCGCGATCCAGCGGCTCGTCGACGACTTCGACGGCAAGACCGGGGGAGTGCGCCGCGGCTTCGAGCTGCGCGAGGTCGGCGGCGGCTGGCGCGTGTACGTGCGGCCCGAGTACGACACCGTGATCCGCGACCACGTGCTCACGCAGAACCCCACGCGCCTCTCGCAGGCGGCCCTCGAGACGCTCGCGGTGATCACGTACAAGCAGCCGATCAGCCGCAGCCAGGTCGCCGCGATCCGCGCCGTCAACGTCGACTCGGTGGTGCGGACGCTGCTCGCGCGGGGCCTCGTGACCGAGGCCTTCACCGACGGCGAGACCGGCGCGATCCATTACGGTACGACAGACCACCTGCTCACGCAGCTCGGCATCAACTCGCTCGACGAGCTCCCCCCGATCTCCCCGTTGCTCCCCGACGGGGCGGAAGGCTTCCATGACCCCCTCCTCTGAGAATGCGCACGCCGGGAACCCGGACGAGCCCGTCGCGGGCATCCGCCTGCAGAAGGTGATGGCCGCCGCCGGCGTCGCCAGCCGCCGCGTCTGCGAGGACATGATCGCCGCGGGCCGCGTCACCGTGAACGGCGAGACCGTCACCGAGCCCGGCCGCCGCATCGACCCCGACGTCGACGAGGTCGCGGTCGACGACCAGGCCGTGCAGCTCGACACCTCCAAGCGCTACCTCATGCTCAACAAGCCCGTGGGCATCTACTCCTCGCTGCGCGACGAGCGCGGCCGGCCCGACCTCCGCGAGTTCACCGAGGAGTTCGAGGAGCGCCTGTTCAACGTCGGCCGCCTCGACGCGGAGACGAGCGGCCTGCTGATCCTCACCAATGACGGCGACCTCGCGCACGTGCTCGCGCACCCGTCCTTCGGCGTGCTGAAGACCTACATCGCGAAGGTCACCGGACGCGTCTCGCCGCAGACGATCCAGCGCCTCACGCAGGGCGTGGACCTCGAGGACGGGCCGATCCAGGCGGATCGCGCGCGCATCCTCTCGGGCGGCGGCGACCAGACGCTCGTGGAGATCACGCTGCACTCGGGCCGCAACCGCATCGTGCGCCGCATGCTCGACGAGGTCGGCCACCCGGTCGAGGAGCTCGTGCGCCGCCAGTTCGGGCCGCTGCACCTCGGATCCCTCGGCGTCGGCCGCGTGCGCGACCTCACCTCCGACGAGCTCGGCCAGCTCCTCACCATCGCGCGCGAGGCCCGCGCGCAGGCCGGACCCGCGACGCCGCAGGGCGCGAGCGCGGACGCCGAGGCGCAGGGGGACGTGGACCGCGAGGACGGCGAGTGAGCGAGGCCGCGGGCGCGGCCGCCGCGACCGGCACGCGCGTGCAGGGCACCGTCCGCATCGTCGGCACGGGCCTGCTCGGCACGAGCATCGCGCTCGGCCTCCGTGCGCGCGGCGTCGACGTGGTGCTGGCCGACGCGTCGCCGACCACGCTCCGCCTCGCGGCCGACATGGGTGCGGGCCGCATCGCCGACATCTCGCCGGCGCCCGATCGGCCGTCGCTCGTCGTCGTCTGCGTGCCGCCGGACGTGACCGCGCGCGTGGTCGCCGCCGAGCTCGCGGCGCACCCTGGCGCGCTCGTCACCGACGTCGCGAGCGTGAAGGCCGCGCCGCTCGCGGAGCTCGCCGCGATGGGCGCCGACCTCTCCCGATACCTGGGCTCGCACCCGCTCGCCGGGCGCGAGCGCGGCGGCCCCGTCTCCGCGACGGGCGACCTGTTCCTCGGTCGGCCCTGGGTCATCGCGGGCCACGACGGCATCACGTACGCCGCGGGCGCGCCCGTCGAGCAGCTGATCCTCGACCTCGGCGCGGTGCCGATCGAGATGACCGCGGAGGAGCACGACGCATCGGTGGCGCTCGTCTCGCACGTGCCGCAGGTCGTCGCGAGCCTCCTGGCGTCGCGGCTCGCCGACGGCGACCCGGCGGCGCTCGGCCTCTCCGGGCAGGGCCTCCGCGACACCACGCGCATCGCGTCGAGCGACGCGGCGCTGTGGGTGCAGATCCTCGGCGCCAACGCGGCCCGCATCGTGCCCATACTCAAGGCGCTCCGCACGGACCTCGACGAGGTCATCGACGCGCTCGACGACGTCGACGCGAGGGGGGCGAGGCTGCGGGTCGCCGAGCGGATCCACGCGGGCAACGCGGGCGTCGCGCGCATCCCCGGCAAGCACGGGCAGGACCGCCGCTTCGCCGCCGTGACCGTGATGATCGACGACCGCCCCGGCCAGCTGGCCGCGCTCATCTCCGACGTCGGCGCCGCCGATGTCAGCATCGAGGACCTGCGCCTCGAGCACTCCCAGGGCGCGCAGGTGGGTCTCGTGGAGATCGCCGTGCTGCCCGAGGCCCGCGACCGCCTGGTCGCGCGGCTCGACGAACGTGACTGGAGGATCGCCGGATGACCGGAGACGCTGTGAACGCACCCGACCCCGTGGAGAGGGATCCCCTCCAGGACGCCCTGCTGGTCGACGCCACGCTCAACCGCACGGTCGTCGCCGTCGACGGCCCCGCCGGCAGCGGCAAGTCGAGCGTGAGCCGCGCCGCCGCGCGCGCCCTCGGCTTCGACTACCAGGACACGGGCGCCGCCTACCGCGCGCTCAGCTGGTTCGCGCTGGAGAGCGGCGTCGACACCGAGGATCCCGCGACCGTCACGAGCCTCATCGAGGGCTTCGACTACGACATCGCGATCGACCCGTCCGAGACCCGGGTCTCCGTGCGCGGCACCGACGTCACCGAGGCGATCCGCGAGCCGCGCGTGTCCGCCGTCGTGAGCCGCGTTGCCCGCGTGCCCGAGGTGCGGCACTACATGGTGGAGCTGTTCCGCTCGCTCATGGCGTCGAGCGACAAGCCCGGCATCGTGGTCGAGGGCCGCGACATCACCACGGTCGTGGCGCCCGACGCCCAGGTCCGCATTCTGCTCACGGCCTCCCCGGAAGCTAGGATGAGCAGGCGTTCCGCGGAGACGTCGACCCAGTCGGCAGCCGCGGTCGGCGAATCACTCGCCTCTCGGGATCGGGCCGACTCGCAGGTCGTCGATTTCATGAACGCCGCAGATGGTGTGACCACCATCGACTCCACGGACATCGACTTCGACCAGACCGTCCAGGCGGTGGTCGATCTCGTTCACGCACGAACAGATTGAGGCGCGACCCGGCGACGGGCCGACACGCCAGAGGACAACATGGCTGATCACGACGACGACTTCCCCGGGCTCGACAGCGGGCTCCACGAGCGCCTGTCGAGCATCGACGAGGAGCTCGCCGCCCAGCGCGCGCAGACGCTCCGCGCCGGGCTCGAGGACTACGAGCTGGACGACGAGGACCTCGAGGTCCTCGAGTCCGCCACGGACGACCCCGACCAGGTCACCTACCTGCCGGCGCTCCCGGTGCTCGCGGTCGTCGGCCGCCCGAACGTCGGCAAGTCGGCGCTCATCAACCGCATCCTCGGCCGCCGCGAGGCCGTCGTGGAGGACACCCCCGGCGTCACGCGCGACCGCGTCTCCTACAAGGCCGAGTACGGCGGACGCTGGTTCACGCTCGTCGACACCGGCGGCTGGGAGCCCGACGCGAAGGGCATCAACGCGTCCGTCGCCATGCAGGCCGAGATCGCGATGGATCTCGCCGACGCCGTGCTCTTCGTCGTCGACGCCAACGTGGGCGCCACGAGCACGGACGAGCACGTCGTCCGCCTGCTCCGCAAGACCAAGAAGACGGTGATCCTCGCGGCCAACAAGGTCGACGACGCGCGCCAGGAGCCGAACGCCGCGTCGCTGTGGTCGCTCGGCCTCGGCGAGCCGCACCCCGTCTCCGCGCTGCACGGCCGCGGTGTGGCCGACCTGCTGGATCTCGTGCTGAAGACCCTGCCGCTCGTCTCCAAGGTCGCCAAGGAGGAGGTCGGCGGACCCCGCCGCGTCGCCATCCTCGGCCGCCCGAACGTCGGCAAGTCGAGCCTGCTCAACAAGGCCGCGGGCGAGGAGCGCGTGGTCGTCAACGAGCTCGCCGGCACCACGCGCGACCCGGTCGACGAGCAGGTCGAGATCGCCGGCAAGGTGTGGCGCTTCGTCGACACCGCCGGCATCCGCCGCCGCATGCACCTCGCCCAGGGCGCCGACTTCTACGCGTCGCTCCGCACGAGCGCCGCGCTGGAGAAGGCGGAGGTCGCGGTCGTCATGATCGACGTCTCCGAGGTCATCAGCGAGCAGGACATCCGCATCATCGAGCTGGTGCTCGAGTCGGGCCGCGCGCTCGTGCTGGCGTTCAACAAGTGGGACCTCCTCGACGACGAGCGCCGCCGCTACCTCGAGCGCGAGATCGAGACCGACCTCGCGCACGTGTCGTGGGCGCCCCGCGTCAACATCTCGGCGCGCACCGGCCGCCACATGGAGAAGCTCGTCCCGGCGCTCGAGACCGCGCTGGAGTCGTGGGACACCCGCATCGCGACGGGCAAGTTCAACGCGTTCCTCGCCGAGCTCACCGCGGCGCACCCGCACCCCGTGCGCGGCGGCAAGCAGCCGCGCATCCTGTTCGGCACGCAGGCCTCGAGCCGGCCGCCGACATTCGTGCTCTTCACGACCGGGTACCTCGACCCGCAGTACCGCCGCTACATCCAGCGTCGCCTGCGCGAGATCTACGGCTTCGAGGGCAGCCCGATCATCGTCAACATGCGCGTGCGGGAGAAGCGGAAGCGCTAGCTGGCTCCCGCGGGCCTCGGCTCGCAGCACGACGGACGGCGTCGCCCCCTCTCGGGGTCGGCGCCGTCCGTCGTCGCCCGGGCGCGGATCACGTGTACCAGGTCGGCTCCGGGATCTCGCCGAGCAGCACGTGCCGGCCCACCTCGCGGCGCTTGTAGGGGATCGGGTCGTGCAGCGTGTGCGTGCGCAGGTTGCGCCAGAAGATGTCGAGCCCGGCCTTCGAGGACGAGGCGCGGGCACCCGTGAGCTCGAGGATCCGCGTGCCGACCTCGAGCCCGTCCTCCGCGATGCGCGCCTTGGCCGCCGCGACCCGCACCGCGATCTCGCCGCGCTTCCGCTCCGTCAGCTTCTCGCGCGGCGCGTGCAGCACGGCGCTGATCTGGGCGCCCACCCGATCCAGCAGCGCCTCCGACGCCCACAGCTTCGACTGCAGCTGCCCGTAGCCCTCGAGCACGTACCACTCGTCGGTCGCGCGCTCCTTGTCGTCGCCGCCGTACGGCCAGGCGCGCGTGGTGCTGCGCGTGTACGCGGCGCCCGTCTCGAGCGCGCCCTCCGCGATCCCCTGGTAGAAGTTCGCGAACACGAGCTGGATCGCCGGCACGTTGAGCGTGCCGTAGACGAGCGGCTGGAACACCTTGTCGACGAACCCGGCCGCGTCGGCCCACGGCACCCGCACGTCGCGGATCTCGACCGAGCCCGACTCCGTGAGCCGCTGCCCGAGGCTGTCCCAGTCGTGGCCGAAGACGATGCCCGGCTGGTCGGTCGGAACGATCGCGAAGACGTGGGTGTCGGTGCCCTCGAGCACGCCCTCCAGCACCGTGAGGTCGGAGACGACGCCGCCCGTCGAGAACGACTTCCGGCCGGAGAAGATCAGGTCGTCGCCGTCCTCGCGGATGACGAGGTCGGAGTCGCGCGGGTTCACGGCGCCGCCGAAGAGGAGGTTGCCTGTCGTGGCGAACTCCTCCACGCCCGCGATCTGCGCATCCGTGCCGACGAGCCGCGCCGCCCACGCCCAGAGGTAGTGGTAGCCGAGGAGCTGGCCGATGGATCCGTCGCCGCGGGCGACCGCGCGGATCACCTTGTACGCGGTCTCCCACGTCTGCCCGCCGCCGCCGTGCTCCGCGGGCCCGAGCAGCGTGACGAGGCCGGCGTGCTTGAGCAGCGCGACCTCCTGGTGCGGGCTCGCGCCGGCGCGGTCGCGCTCGACCTGGTCGACGGCGAGGATGTCGGCGACCTCGCGGGCGCGGGCGATCCACGCGGCCGGCGTCGTAGGGCGGGGCGCGTTCTTCCAGCGGTCGACGGGGGCGTCGCCGAGGGGAGCGGGGCGCGGGCGGTCTGTCTTCGCGGGTGCGTCCGCGTTCGCGGTGCCGTGGGCGGGCGTGGGGGAGCCGGATGCGGGTCGGGGCTCGCGGTCGATCAGGGTCATGTCCTGTCCTCTCGTGAAGGGGCGCGACCGGTGCCGCGCCTCGCGGTGGGGCCACGGTAGGGGCGGGCCAGCGGCGGTCGCGAGGGGTGTGACGCGGGGTTGCGGGGTGTGACGACGCGGGGCGTCACGGGGTGTCATGCGGGGGAGCGGTCGCCTGTCCGTCTGGCGTCCCGTCATGCGTTCGCGGGCGGCTCGCGGCGTCACGTCGTACCCTGATCCGGGCGCATCCGACGCCCGCTCACGAGACACGGAGGATCGCACCGGTGGACCAGCTGCTCAGCCGTCTCGATCGGATCGCCGCCGGGCGCCAGGCGGGCCACGTCATGGCCGAGGACATGCGCGACCACCCGTGTACGACGCGGGCGTTCCGATGGATCCGGTGGATCCTCATCGCCGAGACCGCCGTCGGCGCGACCGCCGTGGCCATCGCCCTGACCCTCGCGTCCGACGGCATCGCGATCGCGCCCGCGGTCTGGTTCCGCTCCTTCGTGGTGCTCGCGATGACCCTCACGCTCTACTACTTCGCCTGGCGTGCCTCGGCCGGCTACTGGTGGGCGTACTCGCGCCTGCGCCTGTTCAGCCAGATCTTCCCCATCGTGACCCTGGTGATCGCCGCGATCCCGGGCCTCTACCCGCTCTGGATGGTCATCGAGCAGATCGTCTTCTCGCTGCTGCTCATCGGGGTGGCGGACATCCTGCGGAGCGACCACATGCGGGACGCGTTCCCGAAACCGGGGCGGGTGGCTGCTGGTGGCGCGCCGGACCCCGCGGCTCCGGGTCGCCCAGGCGGTGCGCCGGCCTGATCCGGGGCTCCGCGCGTGCCGGAGCAGTGCCGCCGATGCGGTAGGCTCTACGAGTTGCCCAGCGATGGGACAGCGGGCTGTGGCGCAGCTTGGTAGCGCACTTGACTGGGGGTCAAGGGGTCGCAGGTTCAAATCCTGTCAGCCCGACGGATATGCCTCGGAAGGGCCTTTGAGTCCTTCCGAGGCATTTTAATTGTAGGAGCCACTTGACGATGTCAAATGTTGCGTTGGTATCGAGTCATTCTCAATGCGTTAGGTCCAAGCTACCGCGTCCATGCAGCACAAAATGCGTTTCTTAACATTAGTGCACGGGTTTACAATTCCTAATGTTATTCAGTGGTCTGTTTCTAGAGCTTGGCGATGACTGGTGAGTGCGAGAAGCAGTCCCTCGACATCGGATACGTGTTCCGCATCTAGGCGAATCAGGCCTCTACTTTGAGTGGTTTTTCTGGCCGCATTCCAGGTTGAATGGCTCATCCGCCCAGTAATACAAACCGTAATGTCGCGATCTGGTACAAGGGAGCCCCATGTTTTATCTAAGTCTCTCGGTGGCTTTGACTTCTCGGAGGGTATCCACGTGACTTGTGCCGCATCGACGCCGAGTATCTCACATAAGTGCTCCATGTAACGCGCATCAACCTGGCCTCCCACAAAGTGGACTCGTCTCGTGGCGTAGTAGGAGTGTATCGTTTGAGACTTTTCCGCTTCTAGCTCGAGATTCGGAGAGAAACATGCTTCTAGCGTCGTGGGCGGCCCAGGGACGATTCTGACTGCGGGTTCTGGGGGGCTATCCCAGCTTGTCATACTCGTGGCCACACCAACTACATCTGATGCAGCTGTGGAAGAAATATCCATTTGGAGCGCGAGCGAGTAGCTTGCGTCGCCGGTGTAAAGTGGATCGAATTGACACTCTGCCGGCTCGGTGGATGACGGTTGGACGCGCCCGAGTAATGTATTCAGTGCAGACTGGTACTCTCGAACTAGTGGCATTCCCTGCGTGTCAAGATCCCTTTCCGGATAGCCGTGATGAGCAAATGTCTCGTAAACGAGTTGATGACATTCGACGCCAATGCGAACCCGCTGATCAGATGCCCACTCGACTACATTATTCCAAAAGACGTGAGTCCATGATATAGCTCCCTCCTCGGTAATGTCCGGTCTAGTGAGTAGAGGGTCGAGTAGCAATATCACGATTCTTTTTTCTGGTATCGTGCGGTTACTGCTTTTACGAGCTCGCGCGCATCCTGATTCTGTGTATCGAAGAATCCTTTGGGCCAGGAGGAAAAATCTCCCATGGAGTTCAATTCCAACTTACGAAGATTTGTTACGCCCTTGGCTTGCTCTGAGAAGAAGACCGCAACATTTGCGGGTCTTACCTTGTCCTCAGCAACGCGCAATCGTATGCGGGTAATCATGTATTCGCTGTGCGTCTCTATGATGACTCGTACGCCTGGTCTTGCAAATAAGAAAAAATCGGCGAGACGACTTTGAACGGCCGGGTGAAGGTGTAACTCCGGCTGCTCAATGCAAACTACTGTGTCGCGATCAGCTGCAAGGACGACTGCTAAGACAGGAAGCAATTGACTCGCGCCCACTCCCACAGTCGTCAGATCACGAGATATGCCATTTACCTCGAGCCGGAGGCCCCTGCCTAGCTTCCCTTGGTCCTCGACAGCAACGGCGTCGCCTACACCCAGGTATTCCGTCCAAAGGCTGATAGCAGCCGGCAGTGACATCTGCTGTCGACGTCGATTCCAATCGTAAAAGGTCACGACTTTGTTCAGTTCTCGTGCTAGAAGGTCCGCCGTATACTCGCCTTTGGTGCCCGTAGGCAGGTTGCGATTTCTAGCCCCCGATGCCGAGACAACTTGTGGTTCTTCTCTTAATGGCCCCAAGTAGCGAACTGACTCACGTATACGCTTTAGTCCATCTTCGGCGACGCCAAGGCCGACAAGTGCGTATTTAATGTCCTGAGAAGTGCCAGACGGGGAACGCCCGACAAGGGTACCGCGAGTAGATATTGCCCCGTATCTAGATACTGGTATTGGCTGCCATCCCTCTTCCTCGGCGGCGTCAGCGAAGAGCTCAAAAAGGCTATTTAATGTTGCCATTTGATGCGGGTCCGCGACTCTCTGCCGAGGCGAGCCGCGAAGAAAGAGGCTATTATAAAGTTCGACGATGTCGGTTGGAAGGGAATCTTCATGAGAGCGCCACCACGGTTGAAGCTCCTCATATAGCTGGAATAGGCGTTCACTATCTTGCGAGATTGCTCGAGAGTTGTACGTCCGCTTCAGCGCCCGCAGAACTATGTCGCGTTTCTGCCGAACAATTAGCGCCTCTGGGTAGAGGCCCTGGAAGCTCAGATACGTGCGTGAAGGTGCTGCATGTCCTGAGATCTCCTTAACCCTAAGAATAGTGTTTCCGAAGCGATGCTCGGGGTTAACTTCGGCTTTCGCTACCGCAGTGACGCGGGAACTAGTTGCAGAAAGCACCTGTTCCCCATCAACTGCGGCGTCGAAATCGGCGATTTCAAGAGTCTGCGCCCCGGCGACTAGACGAATACTGAATGCCCACTCGGAAGAAGCTCGTTGATTTGTTGTCGGGGAGACCAGGGTGTACGACAATGTGAGGCTGTCAGTGCCGGAGCGGATAACATCGATCGGGTCGCCGAGTCTTACAAGTGGCCCATTCAAAATGATTTCGTCGTCACTACTTTGTGCAAGTAGTAGCAGGCTTTGAATTAGACTGGACTTACCTGAACTATTGGCCCCTGTCAGAACCACCAAATTACTGAGCGGAAGTGACGCATACTCAATAGATTTGAAGTTCTCTATCGACCATTCCGCTGGTTTTGCCCGATTGCGCGGACCATAATACAGCGCGCCCGCGTTAAGTTGTGCCATTTATCTCGTGCCCCTCGTCCTGGTGCTTGGTTCGTCTTAATGGGGTAAATTTATATCGCGCCACACCCGGTACCGGCGTCTTGACCAGCTTCGTCGGCACATCCAGTTCGCCAACGGCAAATGGGTGCTGGCGTTGAAGCGCGCGTGCCGTCATTATCTATCAGCCAGCGCGGCGTCGTTGGCCCCCAAAAGGGGTTTCTGCACATCAAGTAGGGATAGGGAGCAAGAGTCCTCAGGCGAACTCCATGGCGCCAAGCGCTAACCTAGCGTCTCCAAACACCGAGCAGACCAACGCCGAACGCGCCTCGTCAAGAACAGGCGGAGGGGCCAGTGCGGGGAGGTTAGCGCTGGCATGAGCGAAGAGCGCCCCCTGCCGGACACAGCGCATACGGTGCACCCGGTGTTCGCTTGCCCCCACCACAGCCGGACCATCCGTGTCCATATTGAGGGAAAGAGAGTCGACTCGCCCTTCGACCTTGATGTCAATAGCAAGAGGACATCGCCTTCACCCGGCAGCGCATCGCGGTCTTCATCGACGGGTGCTTCTGGCGCAGCTGCCCGGATCACCTGCACCTGCCGAAGGCCAACGCCGACTACCGGATCCCGAAGCTCGCGCGGAACGTCGAGCGTGACGCCGAGGTGACTGCCCTCCTCCGAGGCCTCGAATGGACCGTGCTGCTGTTCTGGGAGCACGAGCCCGCGCGGGAGGTGGCGGACAGGATCATCGCCGCGGTCGAGAGGGCGCGATCGTCGGCATCGACGGCGAGGGATCCGCACGACGCCGGTCGGGGCAGCGGATCCCAGTAGTCCCGCGCCCCTTTCACCCCCAAGCGAGGGCTTACGCCCGCGAGAGCGCGCCCATAGCCTCAGGAGTCGTCACTAGCCGGCTTGATCTGCCGCTTACCCCTTCGCCGCGGCACGCACCCGAGGAGCTCCATGCCCGACGTCCCCTCCGCCGCTCCTGCCGGCTGGTTCCCCGATGGATCCGGGCAGCTCCGCTACTGGGACGGCGCCGCGTGGACGCAGCACGTCGCGCCGATGGTGCAGCCCGCCGCAGCGCCGGCGCCCGCTCCGAGCGCAGCGGCGACGGCGGCCGTGGCGGCCTCGCAGCAGGCCGACGCAGTCCGGAACGCGCAGGCCGCTGAGGCCGCCCACGACAAGGCGATGCGTGCCGCCCAGGCAGCGCAGGCGAAGGCCGTGCGCGCCGCGGAGGCAGAGCAGCAGCGCGCCGCGAAGGTCGCGCAGCGTGAGGCGGCCATGCAGGCGAAGGCGGCGGAGCGTGAGGCGGCAGCTCGGGAGAAGGGCGCCCGCGCGGCGGCGGCGACCGTCGCGATGCCGGTACCGCAGCGGCAGCGAGCCATCGCCGCGCCGGTCGCCCCTGCAGCGCCTGCCGCGGTGCTCACCGACACTCGTCCCGGGATCCACCCTGCGGCGACCTGGATCGTCGCGGCCGTGGCCGCGCTCGTCATCCTCATCAGCGCGGCGGGCGGCGGCTTCCGCGGCATGTTCGTGTCCGTCGGCCTGGTCGCCCTCGCGGCCGCCTTGTACACCGTCGTCTTCGGGCGTCGCGGGTTCGTCCCGGCTCTGACGTCACGCCCGCGCGGCACCGCGACCGCGGTCGGCGCGGTCCTGCTGCTGATCATCGGCGCGGCGCTACCCGCAGGCGCATCGGGGTCCGCTCCCGCCCCGGCGTTGGCCGCCACCGCGAGTGCGTCGCCCAGCCCCACCCCGACCCCCACCGCGTCGCCGACCCCCGTTGTCCACGTCGTCGAGGACGTCAACGCTAAGAGCGCCTCCGACGCCCGGACGCTCCTCCGCGAGGCCGGCTACGTCGTGCAGTACGTGCTCGAAACGGGCGAGGCGACGAGCCTCACCGCCGGCATGACCGTGAAGTCGCAGAGCCCGGTCGCGGGATCGCGCGTCGACGCCGGATCCACCGTGACGCTCGTGCTGCTGGCGCCCGCGCTGACTCCGACGCCCGAGCCGACGGTCGCTCCGACGGTCGCTCCGACGGTCGCTCCGGCGCCCGTCCAGCAGCCGGCGGCTCCTGCTCCGGCGCCCGTCGCGCCCGCTCCGGCTCCGGCGGCCCCGGCCCCTGCGCCCGAGCCGGCGCAGCAGACCGGGCTGATCAACCCCGGCGGATACTGCTCGCCTGCATCCGTGGGCAGCGTCGCCCAGGCGGCGAACGGCCGCAGCTACCGGTGCGGCGGGAAGGGCGCCGACCGCAACGGCGACTACCACTGGAACACGATGTGACGCGATCTCAGTCGGCGCCGCCTCCGCGCCGCCGGGCAGGGATCGCGGCGGCCACCTGGCTGCAGTAGGGGTGCTGGCGCCACGACGCCAGGTCTCCGACCACATACAGCCTCCGGCGAGCGCGGCTCACCGCGACGTTGAGCAGGTTGACGTTCTCCGCTGCCCAGGCTCGTGCGCCGGGTTTGTCGGGATCGCCACCGAGTACGAGCAGCACGACCTCCGCCTCGCGTCCCTGGGCGGTGTGGATGGTCCCCGCCGTCAGCCCCGGGTAGTCGTGCTTGAGGGAATCGAGACGATCCACGACCGAACGGAAGGGCGAGATGGCGATGATCTCCTCCGCACCGACTCCGAGCCCGAGCAGGTAGTCGATCGCGCTCCGAGTGCGCTCCAGCTGCCCGGGCTGGAGGTGGCTGCCGGGAGTCGTCGCTGGCTCATCGGCCCAGTGGCTGGGGGTGATGCGAGGACCGTCGGGTCCGTCGAACCGGTCCGGAGGCGTCGCGTCTGACCTGTCGGGCACCGCGTGGAACATCAGCCCCGCGTACGCCATGCGGTTGCAGATCGTGAACATCGGATCGTCGCACCTGCGGTGGACGCGCAGCGGTGCGCTCACCCACACGGTCTCGTCGCCCTGCGGCAGGGATGTGCCGAAGCGGGCCACCCGATCCGCGAGGGTCTGCACCGACGCGCGAGGCGGGATCCACGTGGGCGTCACGCCGTGCGCCAGCGCCAGCGCACCGATGGTCTTCTGGGGGACGGAGATGATCGGCGGGAGCTGGAGGGGATCGCCGACCGCGACGACGCGTCGGGCCCGCCAGATCGAAGCCACGGCGTGCTGCGGTGCGGCCTGGCCGGCTTCGTCGATGAGCAGCCAACCCAGCGCCTCGCGTCCGAGCGAGCCGAACATGCGACCCGATGACGCGAACGTGGTGGAGATCGCGGGGACCACGAGGAAGAAGAGCTGCCACGCCGCCTTCAGCTTCTCGCCCTCGAGGTCGGCCGGAGAACTGCCGGCGACGACCTGGCATGCGGCGCGCAGACCACGGAGCATGGTCGCCGCCGCGTTGGCGAGGAAGTCGCGATGCAGATCCAGGGCCGCGAGGAAGAGATCGGACCGCGCCGCGTCGAGCGTCGCGTCGAGCCAGGGTGCGACCATCTCCCTCTCCTGATCTGTCCGCCCCGCCCCGGGGCGGGGCCCGGTGAGGCGGGCGTCGTCCTGCTCGCACTCCCTCGTGGTCACCGCCACACGGCGGCGGACCGCGGAGAGCTCCTGGCGGGCGGCCCCCACCTCCTGCGCGGCACGTGCCTGAGCGAGGCGGTCGGCTTCGGATCGTCGTCGCTCCACGTCGTCGAGGGCCGCCGCCTGGTCGCGGGCGACCTCCAATGGGCGGAGCGCCAGGCGCCAGTCGCGGATCGCGCGTCCGAGGGTGAACAAGGTCTCCCAGAGACCCGGCTTGACGAGGACGTGATCCTGGATCCGGCCCGCCGCGCGTTCGAGCTCGGCGGCGGCGTCCGCTCGCGCGACGGCATGAGCCGCGGCCTCGGCGTCCACCTGGGTCGCCCA
The DNA here is from genome assembly GCF_002240565.1 of Clavibacter michiganensis subsp. insidiosus. Taxonomy (GTDB): domain Bacteria; phylum Actinomycetota; class Actinomycetes; order Actinomycetales; family Microbacteriaceae; genus Clavibacter; species Clavibacter insidiosus. The sequence goes on from NZ_MZMO01000001.1 coordinate 1,453,820, forward strand.
GGTCTCCAGGCGCACCACTGTGCCCGCGATCTCGTGCTCCTCCTCCCTCAGGTGCGGGAGCCGGCGGCGTCGGGCATCCGCCTCGCTCCGTTCGCGGATCAGCTCGTCGACCCTTCGCTCGGCGTCCTGGAACGCACGCCGAGCGTCAGCCCACGGGCGGAACGGCTCGGATCCGTCCTTCCACCGGGTGAGAAGCTCCTGCATGCCCCTGACGGGCGCACGTCGATCCGCCGCGCGCCCGTCGCTCTGCTCTCCGAACCAGAAGGAGGAGAAGAACGTGCTGCGGTTCTCCTTCCGCCCGAGCCTCGCCGCGACGAGTCCCCACGCACCAGCCTCGTCGCCGTCGGAGGACGAAGGGGAGGCGCCGGCCCTCCTCATCACCAGGGATGCGAGCTCACCGAAGTAGTCCGCCGATGCCTGCCACCTCTCGTCGATCGCGTCGCGTCCGGGGATCTGCGAGGAGATGTTCTCCACCGCGGAGTTGTTGGACGACGCCACGACCATCTCGAAGCCCGTGAGCTCGGGGCGGAGCTGCGGCACGGACATCCTGTGGCCCTGAGCTCCGTTCCACTGGTGGACGACGGAGGTGAACGCGTCCTCGGGCCTCGCCAGGGCGGACAGACGGCGGGCGCGCTCGGTGATGTTGCCGGCGAGGATGTCGCGCAGCATCGTCGTCTTGCCGGTCCCTGGCGGGCCGTTCACCCCCATGAGGCCGGCTGTCGGGGTCAGGTCGTGCAGCGCGTGGTCGACGGCGAACTGCTGGCTGGTCGCGAGCGGATGCGACGGCTTCGTGGGCCATCTGCCCTTCGGGAGCCGCGCGATCCCCGCGCCTGCTTCCATGGCGTCGATGTCCGCGACCACGTCGATGCGCCGATCCTCCGCGACGTCCCCGTCGCCGGTGAGGTAGGCCGAGAGCGCGGCTCCCACGTCGCTCCTGGCGACCTGCTCGGACACCGAGGTGAGGTCCTCGAGGTGGAAGCTGTTGAGGAAGTCGATCTCGGGCGCGCCCTCCGCCGTCCGGAGGGACATCGGAACGCTCTGGATCCGGATGACGTCGGTCGCGAGCTCGGTGTCGCCGACCAGCCCGGCCGAGGCATGAGCGAGTCGGAGCAGTCCGGACAGGGCATCACCGTCGAGCGGCTCGAGGCCCGCGTCCCGCGCGTCCGCGCGCGCACCCTCGTGCTCATCGACCGCTTCGGCCCAGGCCTCCGCCGCACGGCCGAAGTCGTCGATCCACTCGCGGCTCGTCGTGGATGAGCTCGAGAGGTGACCGACCGCCCATGAGGCGGAGGACAGGATCGCGGAATCGGGGACGTACCTCCCGCCGTCGTCGACGAGCAGGCCGGCCGCTGCCGTGGTGCCTCCCCGGCGTTCCTGGTAAGCGTCACGATCCTCGGGGAACAGGGCATGCAGTCGAGCGAAGGTCGCCTCGAGGGGATACGCGCCGAGGTACACGGTGTGCCGCCACACGCGCTTGGCGCCGTAGCGCGGAGGAGGTGTGGGCAGGGTCTCCCACGGCAGAGGGTCACCGGGTCGCCATGCCGAGACCCGGGCCTCGGAGGCATCGCTCCGGGCGGTCACCGGGGGGACCGCCTGCGGATTCAGCAGCTCCAGCAGCAGCCAGAAGCGCAGGGTGCGGAGCTGATGGTCCAGGGTGCGTCGCTCGTCCATTCGGACATGATCAGGGATGGTCGCGGGCTCAGGGGCGCTGTACCCCGAGGGCTCCGTGTGTGGTAAGGGCGATGAAGTGGTCGTGCCGGACCGCGTGCTGATGCGCCGCCCGCCCGCCCACCCTCACCGCACCATCCGCACCGTGACCATCTCCGCCCCCTGGTACATCTGCCGGCTGACCCCGCCATCGCGCGCGAACCCGTTCCGGCGGTAGAACGCCTCCGCGCGCGGGTTGTCGTCGGCGGCCCAGAGGTAGGCGGGGGAGTCGCCGACGGCCGCGTCGAACAGGGCCTGGCCGGCGCCGGTGCCGTGAGCGGAGGCGACCACGTTGATCGCGTAGAGCTGGAACGGCCGCGGCGGATCCTCGTCGCGCGCCGGCCCGGCGAGGGCGAAGCCGACGATGCGGTCGCCGTCGAGGGCGACGAAGACCGGAGCCCCGGCGGAGTCGCTGAGCGAGCCCCGCCACTGCTCGGCGCGCGCCGCGACGTCGAGCCCCTCGAGGTACGCGGCCGACAGCAGGTGCGCGTACGTCTCCTGCCAGGTGCGGATGTGGACCTCGGGGATCCCGTCGGCGTCGTCGGGCACGGCGGGGCGGACGGTCGCGGGAGCGGTCATCCCGCCACGATACGGGCGCGCGACCGCGATGGTCGCGTCGCAGCTGTCACACGGCCCGCAGCACCCGCTTCGGTGGATCGAAGGGGTTGTCCGCGCCCTCGCGTGCGCCGAGGAGCTTCCTGACCTCTGAGCGCGTGAGCTCCGAGTCGTGGAGCCGACTGCCGATGGAGGGCGCGAGCCGCGGGATCTCCGGCGGGAGCTCATCGCTGCCCGGCTCGCGCGTCTTCCATCCGCGGCTGCTGAGCTGCCGGTAGAAGCGGGCGCGTTCCTCGGGGGTCGCGCGTCCGAGGCGATGAGCGCGTTCGAACACCGCCTGCATCGACACGCCCCATTCGGCCTTGAGATCGGCGAGCTTGCCGAGCGTCAGGTTCGTCAGCTCCGGCCGGATCATCGTCTCCGGCATCAGGAACTCCGCCGCGAAGTCGTCAGCCTGCGCCTCCGCGTCGGGATCGACATGCGATGCGTGCATCACCAGGTGCCCGAGCTCGTGCGCGAGCGTGAGCCGACGACGATCCGTCGGGGCCGCGGAGTTGACGATGATGACGGCGTGGTCGCCGGCCCACTGGGACATGCCGTCGATGCGGTGCGTGCCGAGGTCATCGTCGAGCACGATCACGCCGGCCGACTCGATCCACCGCGTCAGATCACGGACCGGCCCGAGAGGCATGCGCCACGCCGCACGTAGCATCGCGGCGGCCTCGGCCGGCGAGCGATCATCGGGGTCGACGTGGATGACGTGGTTCTGCGGCCGCAGCGGGACCCGCTCGAGCAGGTACGTCGTCTGCATGCGCGCCGCGTTCAACCGCGCTTCGACGCGCTTCCAGTCCGACGGCTTCGCGGTCTTCTGCCGGCGCATGTGGGCGTCGGCGGCGATGGCGCCGTGCATGCGGAACTCGTGGCGCAGGAAGTCCGCCGTCACCCCGAGGGCGGCGCTGAGCCTCTCCGTCATCGCGTCGTCGGGATCCCGCAGGCCGTTCTCGTACCGCGAGAGCGCGGCCTGCGTGATGCCGAGGTCGCTCGCGAGCTCCTCCTGGGTGATGCCCGCCGCGCGCCGGAGGACGAGGATCACATCTCCGACGTCGCGGCTCATGACGCGGTCCCGTCCGCGGCGGTGTCGTCGTCGAGGACGCTGCGCAGGTCGAGTTCCGGCATCTCGGGGGAGACCGGCTCCCAGGTGAAGCCGCGAGACGATGCGGCCTCGCGCCGCAGACGAACGGCCCAGACGGGGGAGTCCGTGCCGTCGCGGTAGGACAGCACCGCGTCGCCCACGGACCGCATCTCGGCGTCCCAGTAGTAGCCGAGGGCGAGGGACACGGACTCCAGGCCGTCGAGCGTGAGGGTCGTGCCGCCCCAGAACGCCCGAGAGGCCTCGGTGGGGTAGGCGGAGATCCGGTCGTCGAGGTGGTGGCGCTTGATGCGGAGGAGGTACATCGTCCCGCTGCACAGCTCGCGGACGGGCTCGCGGTCACGGATGGTGACCCCCTCCATCCCGTCGACCTCGCGGATGAGCCGCGCCCAGATGCGCTCGTGGAGGAAGTCCGCCGTGAAGCGTGCGGTGAAGCCGGGGAACCAACCGACCTGCCACGCCCGGAACTCGGCGAAGTCATCTCGAGCGCCGTCGACCGCGTTGATGAAGGACTGCACGAACGGGTCACCGAGGTCCGCGAGCACGCGATCGCGATCGGGGACAGGGGCGGGATTCATGCCGGTAAATATACCACCGTCTCGATCCGCAGTGCGGTCCGCGCCCGCGCGCGCGAACAGTACCGCGGCCCCGATCGGGCGTGCGGCCGGGGGAGGGCCCCTCGCTAGGGTGGTCGCGCAACCCGGTGTGGTCCGTGAGACCCCGGGTGTCGACCGAAGCCTCATTCCCCTCCCAGCGAAGGACGCGATGAGTACTCGCACACCCATGCCCGCTTCCCCCGACGGCACCGTCGCCCCCGCCGATCCGGCGCCCATCATCGACGGCGCGCCGCCCGGCCGTCCCCGCCTCAACAAGCCCGTGTTCCTCGGGTCCTCCCTCGGCATCGTCGCCATCGTCGCCTGGGCCTCCCTCGCCCCGACCGCCGCGGCCGACGCGATCGGCGCCGCCGTCGCGTGGGTGTCGGAGAGCTTCGGCTGGTACTACATCGCCGTCGTCACGCTCGTGGTGGGGTTCGTGGTCGTCGTCGCGGCCTCCCGCGCCGGCCGCACGCGCCTCGGGCCCGACGACTCCCGCCCCGCGTTCACCTACTTCACCTGGTCGGCCATGCTGTTCGCCGCCGGCATCGGCATCGACCTGATGTTCTTCTCCGTCTCGGAGCCCATCACCCAGTACCTCGCCCCGCCGACCGGCGACGGGTCCACCGTCGAGGCCGCTCGGCAGGCCATGGTCTACACGCTGTTCCACTACGGCCTCACCGGCTGGGCGCTCTACGCGCTCATGGGCATGGCGTTCGGCTACTTCGCGTACCGCCACAACCTGCCGCTGAGCATCCGCTCCGCCCTGCACCCGATCTTCGGCGCGCGCATCCACGGCTGGATCGGCCACCTCGTCGACATCGCCGCCGTCCTCGGCACGATCTTCGGCATCGCGACCACGCTCGGCATCGGCGTCGCCCAGCTGAACTACGGCATCGACTTCATGTTCGGGATCCCCGAAAACCTCGCCGTGCAGGCCGGCCTCATCGCGCTGTCGGTGATCATGGCGGCGGTCTCGGTGCTCACCGGGGTCGAGAAGGGGATCCGGCGCCTGTCGGAGCTCAACGTGCTGTGCTCCATCGCGCTCATGCTCTTCGTGCTGTTCGCGGGTCGCACCAGCTTCCTCATGGACGCCGTCGTGCAGAACGTCGGCGACGTCCTCAGCCGGTTCCCCGCGATGACGCTCGAGACCTTCGCCTACGACCGCCCCGACGCGTGGCTCAGCAGCTGGACCCTCTTCTTCTGGGCCTGGTGGATCGCGTGGGCGCCGTTCGTCGGCCTGTTCCTCGCCCGCATCTCCCGCGGCCGCACCATCCGCGAATTCGTCATCGGCACGATGGTGGTGCCGTTCGCGTTCATCCTGCTGTGGATCTCGATCTTCGGGAACAGCGCCCTCGACCTCGTCATGGGCGGCGATAGCGCGTTCGGCGACGTCGCGATGAACACCCCGGAGCGCGCGTTCTACTCGCTGCTCGCCGAGTACCCGGGGGTGCCGCTCACGGCCGCCGTCGCGACCTTCACGGGGCTCCTCTTCTACGTGACCTCCGCCGACTCCGGCGCGCTCGTGATGGCGAACCTCACCTCGCACCTGCCCGACGCCGACACCGACGGACCCAAGTGGCTGCGCCTGTTCTGGGCCGTCGCCACCGGCGCGCTCACGCTCGTGATGCTCGCGGTGGGCGGCGTGCCGACCCTGCAGAGCGCGACCGTGGTGATGGGCCTGCCGTTCTCTGTGGTGCTGCTGCTCATCATGCTCGGGCTCTACAAGGCCCTGAAGGTGGAGGGATCGCTCGCGGCCAGCTACCGGTCGAGCCTGCCTGGCCTCCTCTCGGGCCGCTCGGGCGACACCGGCCACGGACGCAGCTGGCGCCAGCGGCTCTCCCGCTCCATGACGTACCCCGACCGCGAGCGCGCCCAGCGCTTCACCGAGGAGGTGGCGCTCCCCGCGCTCACCGAGGTGCACGACGAGCTCATCGTGCAGGGCGCGACCGTGCGGCTCGTCGAGGGCGAGAACTCCGAGTACGGGATCCGCGAGCTCGACCTCGAGGTGTCGATGGGCGAGGAGCGCGACTTCCGGTACGCGATCCGCCCGGTGCGGTACGACATCCCCACGTGCGCGCCGCACGCGGCCGCCGGATCCGAGGAGCACTACTTCCGCCTCGAGGTGTTCTCCCTCGAGGGCAGCCGCGGCTACGACGTCCTCGACTACACGCCCGAGCAGGTGATCGCCGACGTGCTCGACCACTACGAGACGCACCTCGAGTTCCTGCACCTCAACCGCGACGACCCGGGGAACACCGTCGTCGTCGCCCCCGCCGAACCCGAGAGGACCGCATGACCATGCACGAGCACACGAACGGGGCATCCGCCTCCCTCTTCATCGACGGCAGCTGGCAGTCGGCCGCGGACGGCGCCACGCGCGAGATCCGCTGTCCCGCCGACGGATCCCTCGTCGGGCACGTCTCCGAGGCCGGCACCGTCGACGTCGAGCGCGCCATCGCGAGCGCCCGCGCCGCGTTCGACGGCGGCGCCTGGTCGCGCACGCCCGCACCCGAGCGCGGCGACCTCCTCCTCCGGGTGGCCGACGGCCTCGTGGAGCGGAAGGCCGCGTTCGCCCGCGCCGAGACGCTCGACACCGGCAAGCGCCTGGTGGAGAGCGAGATCGACATGGACGACATCGCCGCCTGCTTCCGCTACTTCGGCAAGCTCGCCGGCCAGGACGCCGGCCGCGTCGTCGACGCCGGCGACCCCGACGTGGTGAGCCGCATCGTCCACGAGCCCGTGGGCGTGTGCGGCCTCATCGCGCCGTGGAACTACCCGCTGCTGCAGGCCGCGTGGAAGATCGCGCCGGCGCTCGCCGCGGGCAACGCGTTCGTCCTCAAGCCCAGCGAGCTGACGCCGCACACCTCGATCCTCATGATGCGGCTGCTCGCCGACGTGGGGCTGCCCGCGGGCGTCGCCAACCTGGTGCTGGGCGCGGGGGCCGTCGCGGGCGCGCCCCTCTCGAGCCACCCCGACGTCGACATGGTCTCGTTCACGGGCGGCCTCGCCACGGGCCGCACCATCGCGGCGGCCGCGGCGGCCACCGTGAAGAAGGTCGCGCTCGAGCTCGGCGGCAAGAACCCCAACGTGGTGTTCGCCGACGCCGACTTCGACGCCGCCGTCGACAACGCCCTCAACGCCGCCTTCGTGCACTCCGGCCAGGTGTGCTCGGCGGGCGCGCGGCTCGTGGTCGAGGAGCCCATCGCCGAGCGCTTCGTGGACGAGCTCGTGCGCCGGGCCGAGGGGATCCGCCTCGGCGGCCCGTTCGACCCCGACGCCGAGACCGGCCCGCTCATCTCGGCCGCGCACCGCGACAAGGTTCACGCGTACGTGGAGAAGGGGATCGCCGAGGGCGCGCGCCTGCGCACGGGTGGCGCGTTCGGCGCGGGCGACCTCGAGGCCGGGTTCTACTACCTGCCGACCGTGCTCGACCGGGTCGAGCGCGGCATGTCCGTGGTGGTCGACGAGGCCTTCGGGCCGGTGGTCACGGTCGAGACGTTCCGCACGGAGGAGGAGGCGGTCGCCATCGCGAACGACACCGACTACGGGCTCGCGGGCGCGGTGTGGTCCCAAAACGCCGGCAAGGCGCAGCGGGTCGCGCAGGCGCTCCGCCACGGCACCATCTGGATCAACGACTTCCACCCCTACCTGCCCCAGGCGGAGTGGGGCGGCTTCGGGCAGTCCGGCGTCGGCCGCGAGCTCGGCCCGACCGGCCTCGCCGAGTACCAGGAGGCCAAGCACATCTACCAGAACACGCGCCCGCAGGTGACCGGATGGTTCCGGGCGCGATGAGCGACAGCAGAGGAGACGACATGACCGGCACCGAGTACGACTACGTGGTCGTCGGCGGGGGATCCGCGGGCGCGGCCGTCGCCGCCCGCCTCAGCGAGGACCCCGACGCGCAGGTGGCCCTCATCGAGGCCGGCCCGCACGACAGGGACCTCGACGTGGTCCTCCGCCTCGATCGGTGGATGGAGCTGCTCGAGTCCGGCTACGACTGGGACTACCCCATCGAGGAGCAGGAGAACGGCAACTCCTTCATGCGGCACGCGCGCGCCAAGGTGCTCGGCGGCTGCTCCAGCCACAACTCGTGCATCGCGTTCTGGGCGCCGCGCGAGGACCTCGACGGCTGGGCGACGACGCATGGCGCCACCGGCTGGGACGCCGACAGCACCTACCCGCTGTACCAGCGGCTGGAGACGAACGAGGATCCGGAGCCGCACCACGGCCACGACGGCCCGGTGCACCTGATGAACGTGCCGCCGCGCGACCCGTCCGGCGTCGCGCTCCTCGACGCGTGCGAGCAGGCGGGGATCCCGCGCACGCGCTTCAACACCGGCGAGACCGTGCGGAACGGGGCCGGCTTCTTCCAGATCAACCGGCAGGCGGACGGCACGCGCGCGTCGTCGTCGGTCTCGTACCTGCATCCGCTCGCCGACCGCGCGAACCTCACGGTGCTGACCGACCTCACGGCGCGCGCGCTCGAGTTCGACGACGACGACCGCTGCACGGGCGTGCAGGTCGTCGACAACGCGTTCGCGAAGACCCGCACCGTCCGGGCCCGCCGCGAGGTGATCCTCTCTGCCGGCGCCATCGACTCGCCCAAGCTGCTGATGCTCTCGGGCATCGGCCCGGCCGCGCACCTCGCCGACCTCGGCATCCCGGTGCGCGTCGACTCGCCCGGCGTGGGCGAGCACCTTCAGGACCACCCCGAGGGCGTGATCCAGTGGGAGGCCAAGCAGCCCATGCCGACGGAGAGCACGCAGTGGTGGGAGATCGGGATCTTCGCCACCACCGAGGAGGGGCTCGACCGGCCGGACCTCATGTTCCACTACGGGTCGGTGCCGTTCGACATGCACACGGTGCGCCAGGGCTACCCGACGACGGAGAACGGCTTCTGCCTCACGCCGAACGTCACGCACGCGCGCTCGCGCGGCACGGTGCGGCTCCGCAGCCGCGACCACCGCGACAAGCCGCTCGTGGACCCGCGCTACCTCACCGACCCGCACGACATGCGCGTGCTCATCGCCGGGATCCGCCTCGCGCGCGAGATCGTGGCGCAGCCCGCGATGGCCGAATGGGCGGGCCGGGAGCTGTACCCGGGCGTCGAGGCGCAGACCGACGAGGAGCTCGCGGACTACATCTCCCGCACGCACAACACCGTGTACCACCCGGCGGGCACAGTGCGGATGGGCGCGGTCGACGACGCGATGTCGCCGCTGGATCCCGAGCTGCGCGTCAAGGGAGTCACCGGCCTCCGGGTCGCCGACGCGTCCGTGATGCCGGAGCTCACGACCGTGAACCCGAACATCACGACGATGATGATCGGCGAGCGCTGCGCCGACCTGGTGAAGCGGGCGCGGGCCGAGGAGCTCGTCGCGGGCTGATCACGACGGGCGGGTCGTCGGGATGGTGCCCGACGACCCGCCCGCCGACGTGTCCTACCGGACGGTCGCGCGCTCGCGCTCCCGGCCGTCCGCACCCGCGACCGCGGATCCGGCGACGGCGACCGCGGGGTGCACGGGGTCCGCGTCCGCGTCGTCCGCGGAGTCCGCCGTCGCCCGCCGCGCCGCGATCGCGTCCCGCGCCGGGTCCTTCGCGGCGAGCGCCGCCGCGATCGTCAGCACCGCGTAGAGGCCGATGTAGGCGCAGAGGATCCAGGGGGATCCGCCGCCCCACTGCAGGAACAGCACCGCGAGCAGCGGCGTGAGGCCGACGGAGAAGATGCTGCCGACCTGGTAGCCGAGCGAGACGCCGCTGTAGCGGACGCCCGTGGGGAACTGCTCGGCGAACCACGCGGCCTGCGGCCCGTAGATGGAGTCGTGGAAGACGTTCATGCCGAGCGCGAAGACGAGCGGCAGGAGCAGCAGCGGGCCGGAGTCGAGGTACGCGAAGAACGGCCAGATGAGGATCCCGATGCCGGCGGCGCTCGCGATGGTGAGGCGGCGGCGGCCGACCCGGTCGGAGATCCAGCCCCACAGGGGAGTGGTGAGCACGCTCAGCGCCGACACGATGAGCACCGCCGTGAGCGCGCTGCCCGAGTCGCCGCGCTTCTGGGCGAGGTAGGAGAGCGTGTAGACGGTGAGGATCGAGTAGAGCGCGGGCTGCACGAGGCGGAGGCCGGCGGTGATGAGCACGGCGCGCGGGTGCTTCCGCAGCACGACGCCGAGCGGGAAGCGCTCCACCTCGCCCGCGTCCTTGATGTCACGGAACTCGGCGGCGTCCTCCACGCGCAAGCGGATCACGAGGCCCACGGCCACGAGCACGGCGCTGAGGAGGAACGGCAGCCGCCAGCCCCACGCGAGGAACTGCTCCTCGCCGAGCGCGAAGCGGGTCGCCGCGAAGACGCCGGTCGCGAGGAGCATGCCGCCCGCGGATCCCATCTGCGTGAACGCGCCGAAGAGGCCCCGGCGGTGGGCGGGGGCGTGCTCGACGGACAGCAGCGCGGATCCGCCCCACTCGGCGCCCGCCGCGATGCCCTGCACGAGCCGCAGGAAGACGAGGCCGACGACGCTCGCGAGGCCGATGGTGGCGTAGGTCGGCAGGACGCCGATGAGGGTCGACGCGATCCCCATCAGCACGAGCGAGTAGACGAGCATGCGCTTGCGGCCGATGCGGTCGCCGAGGTGCCCGGCGACGATCCCGCCGATGGGCCGCGCGAGGAATCCGACGCCGTACGCCGCGAACGACGCGAGCAGCCCGACCGCGGGCGTCTGGTTCGGGAAGAACTGGCTGCCGAACACGAGTGCGGACGCCGTGGCGTAGAGGTAGAAGTCGTAGTACTCGACGGTGGTGCCGATGAACGACGCGCCGAGGACGCGGCGCCGGCGGCGGGAGACGTCGGCGGGCTGCTCGCGATCAGCGGGCGAGGCGGGCGTGGTCGGTGCGGCGGATGCGGCGGGCGGTGCGGTGGTCATGGGGTCTCCAGCGGTGCGGCTGCGGTGCAGGGAGCGGTCCGGGCGGGGATCCGCTCGGGTGACGCCCACCGTGGCCCGTGATCCCCCGGTCGGGGAAGGGCCGGGGTCACGGCGCGTAACGCGCAGGGCTGCGCCGTGTCCTGCGCGACGAGCGGCGGGCGGGCCGAAGCCCGCCCGCCGTCCGGTGGGGACCGCCGACGTCCGCGCCGGTCGTGCGTCAGTACGTCGTGTTCGACACCAGGTCGTACGTGTCGTGCTGCTCCTGCCGCCAGATCGGGCCGATCACGTGCGTGTAGTCCTGGAACCGGTTGGACTCGTCGGCGATCTGCGGTCCGTTCGCGTCGTCGCCGGCGAAGATCGGGCCGCCCGAGATGCCCTCGTTCATGTCGCACGCGATGGAGATCATCGTGTCGACGAACGGGGCGGACATGTCGCGGCATCGATCGAGGTGCTCACCGTCGAAGCGCAGCGCGGCGGGGTAGCCGTATACGGACGCCTCCTCCGAGTTGGACTGATCGAAGAGGACCGGCGAGGCGCCGACGACGCTCTCGATGTCCTCGCCCGCGGAGTCCTCGCTCACGGCGAGGAACCCCGAGTCGTCCACCCGGTCGTTGCCGGTCGCCCAGCTCGACGGCACCGCCCCGCCCACGACGGGCCACGCTCCGAAGGACGATTCCCCCGAGTCGTAACCGGGGTAGAAGACCGTGTTCGTGGAGAACACCTGATGCGAGGTGAGGCAGTGCCCCGCGGTCGCGATGGTCGAGCGGTTGGCCGACTCGACGACGTTGGCCGAGCAGGCGTAGCCCGAGCCGCCCTGCGTGTAGAAGATCCGGCCGATGTGCGGGACCGGCGCGACCTGCTCCGCCCTGCTGATCGGGGAGGCCGCGTCCGACGCGTCGAGCGCCGACATGGGCTTTCCGCTGTCGACGTCGATGGCTGCGGCCCGGCGCTCGGGCGTCCAGTAGTCGACGGCGTGCGCCGCGTCGGCGGCGGAGACCGTGAAGGAGGACTCCGACGCGGCCGGGGCGACGGCGTCGGAGGGTGTGGTCGTCGCCCACGCGGAGGGCGCGACGCCCAGCAGCGCGGCGGTGAGGCAGATGGAGGAGACGACGGCGGTGCGCCGTCTCGTGAAGCGGGCAGGGCGATGGGTCATGGTGCGCCTTCCTGGAGGTGCCACGTCGTGGCGTCGGGTCGCCGTCGCTCGACGGCGAGGAGGTGGGGCCATGTGCGGTGCGGAGGGAGCGGATGATCACCAGCGGCCCCCGACGCGGTGGGCTGACGGTAACGGGCCGACGCATCCGCCTGCGCATCGCCTGCACAGCCTCTGGCGATGCCCGGCGTGTGACGGTCCGCTACGGCGTCGCCGACCGCATTTCCCCACCCGTGCGACGCTGGGGGTCCGACGAGAGGATCCCCATGCCCGACGCCCGGCCCCCGCTCCGCTTCGCCGCCTTCGTGATGAACACGGCCAGCCACATCCAGCACGGCCTGTGGCGGCACCCGGACGCGCGGCAGCACGAGTTCGACGACGTCGAGCTGTGGGTGGACCTCGCGAGGACCCTCGAGCGCGGCCGCTTCGACGCCATGTTCTTCGCCGACGTCGTCGGGCTCTACGGTCCGGGCGACGGCGCCTACGACGTCAACGCGCGCGAGGGCCTCCAGTTCCCCAGCAACGACCCGTCCGTGCTGATCTCCGCGCTCGCCGTGAGCACCGAGCACCTCGGCTTCGCGTTCACGAGCTCGGTGCTGCAGGCGCACCCGTTCGACTTCGCGCGCAAGGTCTCGACGCTCGACCACATCACGAAGGGGCGCATCGCCTGGAACGTCGTCACGAGCGCGCTCGACGGCGCCGCCCGCAACTTCGGGCACGACGGCCTCGAGGACCACGACGCCCGCTACGCCTGGGCCGACGAGTACCTCGACGTCGTCTACAAGCTGTGGGAGGGGTCGTGGGACGACGACGCGCTCCAGCGCGACAAGGAGCGCGGCGTGTTCTCGGACGCGTCGAAGATCCACCGCATCGACCACGAAGGACCGCGCTACAAGGTCGCCGGGCCGCACCTGTCGTCACCGTCGCCGCAGCGCACGCCCGTGCTCTTCCAGGCCGGATCCTCGCCCGTCGGCCGCCGCTTCGCCGCCCGGAACGCGGAGGCGCAGTTCATCCTGTCGTCGACGCCCGAGAAGACCCGCGCGCTCATCGAGGACACCCGGACGCTCGCCGTGGACGCCGGCCGCCGGGCCGACGACCTCTCCTTCTGGCTCGGGCTCTCCTTCATCACGGGCAGCACGGAGGAGGAGGCGAAGCGCAACGAGGCCGAGATCGACGAGCACCTCAGCGCCGACGGCTTCCTCCTGCACTCCAACCTCGGCTTCGACCCGAAGACGGGCGAGCAGCTGGATCCGGCCACCCCGCTGTCGCAGGTCGAGACGCAGGCCGGGCAGAGCCACCTCGACTGGCTGCGCGAGGCGTCGCCCGACCGCGAGCCGACCATCGCCGACCTCGCCCGGCTCTCCGCGAAGCTGCGCGGCCGCGTCGTGGGCACGCCGGAGCAGATCGCCGACGTGCTCGCGGGATGGCGGGAGGCGGGCGTCGACGGGATCAACGTCATCAACTGGACCCTGCCCGGCAGCTACGAGGACTTCGTCGACCACGTCACGCCCGTGCTCCAGGAGCGCGGCCTGCAGCAGAAGGAGTACGAGCCGGGGACGCTGCGGCACAAGCTGACCGGGCGCGACCGTCTGCCGGAGTCGCACCCGGCGGCGGCGTACCGGGTCGCGTTCTCGTGACGGGGGCCGCGACGGGCACGTCGACCGCCGACCTTCGAGCCGAGTTCCTCCCGCTGTTCGACCGGATCCGCGACGGCGCCGTCGCCCGCGAGCGCGACCGGGAGCTCGCCCACGACGCCGTGGCGCTCCTCCGCGAAGCCCGCTTCGGGGCGATCCGGCTGCCCGTCGCGGACGGCGGGCGCGGCGCATCGCTGGCCCAGCTCGTCGAGCTCGTGGTCGAGCTGTCGGCCGCCGACGCGAACGTCGGGCACCTGCTGCGCGGCCACTTCGGCTACGTGGAGCTGGTGCTGCGCCGGCCGCCCGGGCCCGCGCGCGAGGAGTGGATCCGCCGCATCGCGTCCGGCACCATCGTCGGCAACGCCACGAGCGAGCAGACCGGCAACACGCTCGCCGACATCTCCACGACGCTCCAGGAGCGCGACGGCCGCTGGCTCCTCGACGGCACCAAGTACTACTCCACCGGCACGCTCTACTCCGACTGGATCTACCTCGCGGCCGGACGCGAGGCCGCCGACGGCGTCGAGCGGGTGACGCTCGCGATCCCCACCGACGCGCCGGGCGTCACCGCCGTCGACGACTGGGACGCGTTCGGGCAGACGCTCACGGCGAGCGGCACGACGACGTTCGCGGGCGTGGAGGTGGATCCGGCGACCGTCACCGCCTACCGCGAGGCGCCGCTGAGCCACATCCAGGCCTTCTACCAGCTGCACCTCGTGGCGGTGCTGGCGGGGATCGCGCAGGAGGTGGAGCGCGACGCGGTCGGCTACGTCCGGACGCGCACGCGCACCTACATCCACGCGAACGCCGCCCTGCCGCAGGACGACCCGCAGGTGCTCGACGTCGTCGGCCGGATCTCCACGGCCGCCTTCACGGTGCGCGCCGCGACGCTCACGGCCGCGGCCCTGCTCGACGAGGCCGTCGCGACCGCGCCTCCGGGCGACGCCCTCGACCGGCCGACGCTCGACGCGGCGGAGAACGCCGTCTACCAGGCGCAGGTGCACGCGGTCGACCAGGTTCCCGCCGCCGCGACGCTGCTGTTCGAGGTCGGGGGAGCGTCCGCGACGTTCCGCGAGCGCGCGCTCGACCGGCACTGGCGGAACGCCCGCGTCGTCGCGAGCCACAACCCGGCGATCTACAAGGCCCGGGCGATCGGCGACCACGCGGTCGCCGGCCGTGGCCCGGTCGACGCGTGGGCGGCCTACGAGAAGGTGGGCGCGACGGCGTTCCCGCGCTGACGACCTTTACTCACTGCGGCCGTATCAACCTGCAGGCCCCAGCCATGATGAATGCTCGTCTTTGCTACATGATGCGCAACGATACTCAGTGCCGGATCACAAGTTTTGGCCTGGAATACAATCACATATGGCGTCGACGTTGATACTCGGATTGCTGTGCCAGCGGGTGCCGATGGATGCTCGCTGTCTCCATACCGATACCTTGTCTCGGCCTCCAAACCAAAAGCGAAGACTGGAATGAGTCAGCCATCGACCTGTTGCCCATATTGCAAGACTGCTTTGCACTCGTTGGACTCGGCGCTCGTACTTTGTAGCCTTTCGTTCCCAAGCTTTGTCGTAGTTGATACCCTCGGCTCTCTGAGCGTGCATCCGTCGATGCAATACATTCCACTCCTGCTGTAGGACGAAGTGCCAGTTGAAAAGCCATTGCTTCGCCCAGCGACTGCGTCGAGGTTGCAGGAGCATGAGGTCAACAGATTCCTGGGTTGCCCAATTGATTGAGTGCATATCGTAGGCCTGCGGAGTGAGTGCATTCGGCGGGACTAAACGCATGAACGGGATAGGAGGGCCATCAGAAGAATACTCGTCTCCTATACCAAAAACGTATTGCAGCTTTTCCTTGGCCCAGCCCCTGCGGGCCGCGAGTCCACTGTCGCTTCTCGAAAATGCCCTTTGTAGCGCCGGGCCTAGTACGGCGCCGATAACCCCGGACAGGGCGCCGACCAAAATTATTAAGGATAACGGCTGGTCCGCTGATTCTTCCACTGGAGCTCCTCTAGGCCGTCATGTGCTCTATTGCAATGAGTAGCACAGGGAAAGCGAGTTGACTAGGGCCCAGTTTGGGATGATGGAACTGCACCGAGGGTCGGGGCGGGTGGATTGACGACGCTAAAGACTAGAATCTCGTCGTGCGAAGTGCCGATACAGGAAGCGGAAACCGCGGGACGAGGGGATCCATGACGACGCACGCGCCCGGCCGACCGCAGCTGGACACGACGCCGCTGACCGGCCGCATCGACCGCGACGAACTCCGCCGGTCCCGCCGCGAGTTCAGCGCGCGCTTCCCCGTGCTCGTCTCGCCGCTGTTCCTGCTCGGCCGCGTCGCCCTGGGCATCCTCGCCGTGCTCGCGATCCCGCTCGGCGGGGTCCTGCTGCTCGCCGGCGGCCTCGGCGCGATCGTCACGGACGACCCGGAGACCCGCGGCGACGCCCTCGGCATGGCCATCTTCGCGATCCCGCTCTTCGGGACCGGCGTCTTCTTCGCGTGGCGCCTGATCCGCACGCGCCGCCGCCGCAGCTCGGTCCGCTCCCACTACCGCCTCACCCGCTTCGGCCGCGTCAACGGCCTCAGCTACACGCCCGGGCCGGTCTCGGACGGGCACATGGGATCCGCCGGGCGCGGCATGTTCGTCACCCGCGTCATGCGGCCCCGCACCGCGCGTCCCGTCGAGTTCGGCAACCACGAGCTGGAGCAGGGGTCGCGGTTCGACGGCATCACCCAGTACGGCGGCTACGCGATGAGCGGCCTCCGCCGCGAGCTGCCGCACATCCAGGTCATCTCGAACCGCACGCGCCTCCCCCGGGAGATGGCGCCGACCATCGACGTCGCCCGCGACCAGCGCCTCGAGCTCGAGGGCGACTTCGACCGCCACTACGAGCTGTACTGCGCGGCCGGCAGCGAGCGCGACGCCCTCTACCTCTTCACGCCCGACGTCCTCGCCCTGCTCATCGACCGGGTGCGGGGCCTCGACGTCGACGTCGTCGGCGACCGGCTGCTGCTCACCTCGTACGACGACGTCGTGACGCGCGATCCCGAGCGCCGGCGCGACGTGATCGAGGCGACGACCGCGCTCGTCGCGAAGGTCGACCGGTGGGAGCGCTGGCGCGCCGATCCGATCGCGCGGCCGGAGGATCCGTCGGCGCTCGATGCGGTGCTCCACGCGGTGGGCCTGCCCGACGCGGGGCGCGCGTCCCGTCCGCGGCCGGTGCGGCGGCTCCGGATGACGCCGACGCTCGGCGGCGTCATCGCGGTCGGCCTGCCGCTGCTGCTGTTCGTCGTGGGGTGGATTGCCGTGCTCGTGTCCCCGTGACGGCGTGGAGGGGCCGCGCATGCGCCCCGCGTCAGACTGGGCGCATGACCCCGAGCCCCGCGACCCGCCCCACCGCCGACCGCCGCATCGCCCCGGACGGCGGCCGCCGCTCGATCCCGCGCACGCTCGGCCGCATCCTGCTCGGCCTCGTGCTGATCATGGCCGGCACCGGGCACCTCACGGTCGCGCGCGAGTCGTTCCAGGCGCAGGTGCCGACGTGGCTGCCGATGGATCCCGACTTCGTGGTGGTCGCGTCGGGCGTCGTGGAGATCGTGCTCGGCCTCTCGCTCGTGCTCCTCGATCGCTGGCGCGTCTGGGTCGGCCTCGTGGTCGCGGCGTTCTTCGTCGCGATCTTCCCCGGCAACATCTCGCAGCTCGTCACCCGCACGCCGGCGTTCGGCCTGGAGACCGACGCCGCGCGCGCCATCCGCCTCGTCTTCCAGCCGCTCCTCGTGATCTGGGCGCTCTGGGCGACGGGCGCCTGGTCCGCGTGGCGGAACAGGCGCGCCCGCCGCTGACCGGGGTCGAGCGGCGGGCGCGGGCGCTCCGACGGGAGCGGCGTCGGGTGCCTACAGGCTGAGCCGGACGCGGTGGACGGCGCGCTGCGCGGCGGCCGTGCGGTGCCCGATGCCGAACCAGGCGATGGCGCCGAAGATCGGGAAGACCACGGCCGCCACGACCCAGAGGTCGCGCGCGAGACCGGCGAGCGCGCGGTCGCGGACGATCTGCAGCACCGCCGCCACGACGAGCGCGACGTGGGCGATGGCGATCGGGGCGGCGACGGCCCCGGCGATGAGTGCATCGGACATGGTGGTGCCTCCTGTCGTGTGCGCGTCCGTCGAACCTACGCGCGTGCCACCCCGACACGCGAGAGGAGGGCGGCCGTCGCGGCCTTCACGCCCGTCTCGATCGTGCCCCCATGGTGGGCGCGAACTGCGGCGTGTGGTTGCCGGGCGGCGGGGTCGCGCCGCCGAACGGCGACGCCTCGACGCCGCCGAACGCCCAGGAGACCGTCGGCACGCCGATCGCCTCGCCCAGGATCCCGAAGTCCTCGCTGCCCATGATGGGCGGCGACTCCTTGACCATGTCCTCGCCGAGCTGCGTGGTGAGCGCCGCCACCACGCCGCGCGTCGCCTCCGGATCGTTCCGGTTCAGCGGGAACGACACGATCTCCTCGATCTCGGGCTCCGAGGCCCCGCTCGCGGCGGCCTCGGCCCGGATGATCCGCCGCACGGACGCCAGCACGCGCTCGCGCACGGCCGGGTCGAACGTGCGGATGCTGAGGCCCAGCGTCGCGTGCTCGGGGATGATGCTCTCCTTCGTGCCCGCCTGGAACGTGCCGACGGTCACGACGGCGGCCTGCGGACCGATCTCGCGCGCGACCACCGTCTGCAGGCGCAGCACGATGGCGCTGGCGGCGACGATCGGGTCGATGGAGTTCTGCGGCGGCGACCCGTGGGCGCCGCGGCCCTTCACGGTCACGCGCCACGAGTCGCTCATGCTCATGAACGCGCCCTCGCGCGTCGCGACCACGCCGACGGGGAGCGGGACGACGTGCTGGCCGAGGATCACCTCGGGGCGCGGCGCGCGATCCCCGAGGCCGTCGGCGAGCATCGCGCGGGAGCCCTCGCCGGTCTCCTCGCCGGGCTGGAACACGAAGACGATCGTGCCGGCCCACGCGTCGCGGTTCGCGGCGAGCGCCTGCGCGGTCGTGAGCGCGGCGGCGACGTGGAAGTCGTGGCCGCAGCCGTGCGTGGTCGGCACCTCCGTGCCCGACGGGTCGATGCCCGTGTCGCGGCTGGCGTGCGCGAGGCCCGTCTCCTCGAGGATGGGGAGGCCGTCGGTGTCGGCGCGGAACGCGACCACCGGGCCGTCGTCGTTGCGGAGGATCCCGACGACGCCGGTGCCGCCGCAGCGGCTCGTCTCGGCGCCGATCGCCTCCAGGTACGCCTCGATCGAGCGGGCGTCGGCCGAGCGGGCGTCACTCCGCGGGCTGCTCCGCCGGCAGGCGCAGCGCGACGCGGGCGCCGCCGCCCGGTGCCGCATCCACGGTCGCGGATCCGCCGTGCGCCTCCGCGACCTCGCGCACGATGGCGAGGCCGAGCCCGGATCCGCCCGAGTCGCGGTCGCGCCCCTCGTCGAGGCGCACGAAGCGGTCGAGGACGCGCTCGCGTTCGGCCGCGGGGATCCCGCGCCCGTCGTCGTCGACCGTGAGCACGACGCCGTCGGAGCCCGCCGTCGTGGACACGGTCACGGTCGTCGCCGCGTGCCGGGCGGCGTTCTCCACGAGGTCGCGGACGGCGAGCGCGAGGAGCCGGGCGTCGCCGGAGACGCGGCAGGCGGTGGTCCCCGATCCGTCGACCCGAACATCTGCCCGCCCGCGCAGCCGCGCGACCTCCTCGAGCGCGACGTCGTCGAGGTCCACGGGGCGGCGGTCGAGCGCCGCGCCGTGGTCGAGGCGGCTGAGCACGAGGAGCGCGTCGACGAGGTCCTGCTGCCGCCCGCCCTCGGCGAGCACGACGTCGGCGAGCTCGGCGAGGCTCGTCCGGTCGGGGTGGATGCGGGCGAGCTCGGCGGGCTGCCGCACGGTCGCGAGCGGGGAGCGGAGCTCGTGCGACGCGTCGGAGACGAAGCGCCGCTGTGCCGTGCGGGCCGCCTCGAGGTGGGCGAGCATGCCGTTGAGGGTGCGCGCGAGCCGGTCGACCTCGTCACCCGTCCCGGGCTCGTCGATGCGCGCGTCGCCCGCCGCGGAGCCGATGGCCTGGGCGTCGCGGCGGATCCGCTCCACCGGTCGCAGCGCACGACCCACGACGATCCACGCCAGCAGCGCCACGAGCGCGACGACGACGGGCACGGCCACGAGGAGCAACCGCACGACCGCCGCGACCGCCTCGTCGGCCTCCTCGAGGGACGCCGCGACGACGACGGTCACGCCGCCCGCGTCCTCGACCTCGCCCGCGACCACGAGCCGCCGCTCCCCGTCGACGACGACGTCGTCGGCCCGGTCGTCGACGTACAGGGGCGGGCCGTCGGCGTCATCGCCGTGCGCGATCACGCGGCCGTCGCCGTCGAGCACCTGCACGAGGTCGTCGTCGCCGAGGCCCGTCACCGCCTGCGGACCGCCCGCGGCGACCGCATCGGCGACGGTCTCGAGCGTGCGCCCGGCGGCCTCGCGCACGCCGTCCTCGAGCGAGGCCCGCAGCACCACCGCGAACGCGACCGCCCCGAGCGCCCCGAGCACGAGCGCGATGAGGGCGACCGCGGTCGTCGCCCGCACGCGGAGCGAGCGGCGTCGCCGGCCCGGCTCACGCATCGGATCCGCCCAGTCGGTACCCCGCGCCGCGCACCGTCTCGATGGTCGCGGTGCCGTACGGCCGGTCGAGCTTCCGGCGCAGGTGCGCCACGTACACCTCGACGATGGACGGGTCGCCCTCGAAGTCGTCGTCCCGGACGTCCTGGACCACCTCGCGCTTGGACACGACGCGGCCGGCGTTCCGCGCGAGGAACTCCAGCACCGCGAACTCGCGGCTCGTCAGGTCGATCTCCTCGCCGGCACGGGACGCGCGGCGGGGGCCCGGGTCGACGACGAGGTCGCCGATGCGGTGCGCCACCGGCCGGACGCGCGCCGCGACCACCGTGCCGAGCGCGCCGAGCAGCGTCGCGACCAGGAACGTCGCCGCGAGCAGCGGGACGCCGGCCGCCTTGAGGATCCAGAGCGACACCGTGCCGACGAGCGCCATGCCGATCGCGACGGGCATCACGCGCGCGTTGGCGCCCTGCGTGATCCCGGTGGCGCCGGCCGCGAAGAACGTCGTGATCAGCAGCATCCAGAGAGGCAGCGCCCGCAGGGTGATGTCGGTGGGATCCACCTCGATGTCGACGACGGCGGTGAGCGCGAGGCCGCCCGGGATGCCGACGGCGATGCCCGCGACGATGAGCACGATGATCATGGCCCGCGACAGCGCCATGGCCCGGAACCCGGAGATGGCGTCCTGCGCCCACGTGACGATGGTGACGTGGGGGAGGATCAGCACCACCACGGCCGCGACCATCGCCGCGGCGCTCCCCGCGGGCATGACGCCCGACCAGATCGCGAGCGTGCCGAGCGCGGCGACGGCGGCCGACTGCACGGCGACCACGAAGAACGGCGGGATGCCGCGGCGCGAGAGCTGCCGGCCGAGCACCATGGCGCCGATCATCAGCAGGAACGCCCCGACGGCTCCCGGCAGGGATCCGCCCGCCTGCAGCGAGACGGAGACGCCGAACAGGCCCATGGCGGCGTCGGTGATCCACGACGGCCAGCGCGGCGGCGACCTGAGCACCTCGACGAGGCCCTCGACGGCGCTCGTCATGTCGCGGTCGTCGTGGAGGAGCTCGTCGACGATCTGGTAGACGAGCGACAGCCGGTGCAGGTCGCTGCCCTCGGCGGTGACGACGCGCAGCTTCACGAGCGGCGGACCCTCGAGCGGCGCGTACTGGATGGTGATGGCCGTGCCCGTGATGTCGAGCTCCAGCGGCGCGAGGTTCCACTTCGTGCTCACGGCGACGATCGCGATCTCCACCGCGCGCACGTCCGCGCCGGACGCGAGCATCACCTCGCCGAGGTCGAGGCAGAAGTCGACGATCTGGCGCGGGGAGTACAGGTCGCCGAGGCGGCCGTGCGCGGGCTCGGTCCCCTCGTAGATGGTGCCGCGGAGGCGGGCGCGGACGTCGCGCATCTCCTGCGGGTTGACGCGGCGGCGGCGCTGGCGCGGCGGACGCGCGGCTCCGGGATCCCGGCGGGGGCGCCGCGGGTCGCCGGGCGGCGGGGTGGTGCTCAGCGCGATCAGCGCTCCGTTCGGTGGCCGGCCCGCGTCGAGCGGGGGCGGATGGTGGATCGTCCCCACCCTAGGCTCCCCTCCGGGGGACACGCCCGCGCGGCGCCCGACCCGGAGATCGGACGCCGCGCGGTGGGGGAGCGGAGGGGATCAGCCCTTGGGGCAGGAGCTGAGCGACACGCTGATGGGGCCGCCGACCTTCGGGGCCGGGCAGATGAACTTCGCATAGGCGCTGTTGCCGTCGAGGTAGCGCTTGAGGAACGCCGTGACCGCGTTGCGGATCGCGGCGACCGGCGCGTGCTCGCCGGCGGAGTGATCGAGGCCCTTCAGCTCCAGGTACTGCTTCGGGGTGCCGGCGGGGATGGAGTCGTACGCGGGCTTGCCGAAGTCCTTCGGACGGGCGACTTCGTCCTTCTGGCCGGTGATGACCAGCGTGGGGGTCGTGAGCTTCGGGTACGTCGCGTACAGCGCGTGCGGGTCGCTCGCGGGCGGGACGTCGAAGGGCATGAGCCCGATCGCGGCCTTGATGGACGGGCGCGACTGCGCCGCCTGCATCGTGCCGCCGCCGCCGAACGAGTAGCCGATGAGGCCGACGTCCTTCGCGGAGACCTCGGACCTCACGGCGCTCTGGCCAGTGAGGTAGTCCGTCGCGGCGAGGATCTCGGTGGCGCGCTGGGCGGGTAGGTCGCCCGTGTCGAGGGTGTCGATGACGAACGCGACGAAGCCCTGCGAGGCGACGAGCTGGCCGAGCTCCTTCTCGTCGGCGTTGGTGTTCGTGAAGCCGGGCGTGATGACGACGGCACCGAGGACGGGCTTGCCGGTGTCCTGCGGCGTGTAGATGACGCCGCCGCCGAACGCCTTCACGGCCGTCTTCGGGACGACCGTGGTGCGCACCGCGAAGGGCGCGTGGTGGTGCACGACGACCGGCTGGGGGGCCGGGGCATGGGCCTGGGCTGCGGCGGGGGCCGCGAGGGTCGCGACCAGGGCGAGCGCGGCGACCGCCGCGGGGCGGCGGAGCGAGGAGGGCATGACGGACATGGGCATCTCTCTGTTCGACGAGAGCCCGCGGCGATCGCCGCGGACAGGGTGTGGCAGAACGCTAGGGGCACGCGACCCCGACCGCCGTCCCGTCATCCCCAGCCGCGCCGACCTGGGGATGATCTGCCCGCGGCGCGCGCTCGGTCGTCTGCGCGCGCGGCGCCCGACCGGGTGGTCGGACGCCGCGCGGGACGAGCGGACGTGTCAGCTCGTGGGGCAGGAGCTGGTCGAGGCGCTGATGGGGCCGCCGACCTTCGGCGCCGGGCAGATCTGCTTCGCGGCGGCGGTGTCGCCGTCGAGGTACCGCTCGAGGAACGCGGTGATGGCGGCCCGGATCGTGGCGACCGGCTTCCCCATCCCGGCCGCGTGGCCGAGCCCCGTGAGCTGGAGGTACTGCTTCGGGGTGCCGGCCGGGATCGAGTCGTAGGCGGGCTTGCCGAACTTCGCCGGGATCGCGGTCGCGTCCTCCTGTCCGATGATGATGAGCGTCGGCACCGTCAGCTCCGGGTACGCGGGGTGGACCGCCTTCGGGTCGCCGGCGGGCGGGTAGTCGTACGGCATGAGGGTCAGGGCGGCCTTGATCGACGGGCGACGCTGCGCGGCCTGGAGCGTCCCGCCGCCGCCCATGGAGTAGCCGAGGAGGGCGACGCGGTCGGGGGAGACCTCGCCCGTCACGGCGCTCCTGCCGGTGAGGTAGTCGGCGGCGGCGAGCATCTCGGTGGCGCGCTGGTCGGGGAGGTCGGCGCGGTCGCGCGTGTCGATGGTGAAGACGACGAAGCCCTCCGCGGCGAGCTCGGTGCCGTAGGCGGCCATGTCCGACTTCCTGCCGTGGAACCCGGGGGTGACGACGACCGATCCGAGGACCTTCCGCCCGGTGTCGCGCGGGGCGTAGATCGTGCCGCCGCCGAAGCCCGGATCCGCCGTGGCGGGGACGACGATCTGGTCGACGTCGGACGGCTGGTGGTGGGAAGAGGCGGCGGGGCGCGTCACCGGGTGGTGGACGGGCTCCGCCGCCTGGGCGGCCGTGGGCACGGCGAGGGTGGCGACGAGGGTCAGGGCGGCGATCGCCGCGGCGCGGGAGCGGAAGGAGGGGAAGGAGGGGGGTGTTGCGGGCATCAGGCGTCTCTCGGATGGCGTCGGGACGTCCGCGGCGACGGCCGTCGGACGGAAGTGGACGCTACGGAGGACGACGCTCCCCCGGATCCCGCCGCCCCCAGCCCCCGCGCGGGGGCGCGACGCATCCCGGTCCGCGCGTGGGCCGCCGTGGGTCCGGTCTCCGGCTCCCCGTCGCCGCGTCGGATGCCCCGAGCGCGCCCGAGGTCACGGGCCGCGGTCGGACTCAGCCGAGCATCGCCCGCACATCGGCGAGCGAGAGCCGCGCGGCGACCGCGATGCGGTGCTCGTCGAGCCCGTCGGCGCGGGCGGCGCGCACGCCCGCCTGGAGCTCGGCGACGGCTTGCGCGTACCCGTCCGACAGCTCCGACAGGCGTGCGGCGTGCGCGTCCCGGGACGGGTCGGGGGCCGGTGGCATCCCACCGAGGTCGATGACCCAGTCCGCGCCCGGGTGCCGGGCCTCGAGCAGGAGGCGACGCACCGCCGGCAGGTCCGGCGCCGACCAGTCGAGGTCGCCGAGGTCGGCGACGGGCACCCAGCGCAGCTCGTCGTGGTCGGTGCTGGCGGTCGGCAGCGGCCCCGTCGGATCCACGAGGTAGCAGGCGAGGTCGATGACGCGATCGCCCACGGGCACCTCGGAGCGGTCGACGAGCGCGCCGACCGTCACGTCGACGCCCAGCTCCTCGCGGATCTCCCGCGCGAGCGCCGCCTGCGGCGTCTCGCCCGGCTCGACCTTGCCGCCTGGGAACTCCCACGTGCCCGCACCCGGCTTGTGCGCCGCGCGTCGGCAGGCGAGCGCGCGCCCGTCGCGGATCAGCACCGCCGCCACGACCTCGAGTCCCGCCATGCCGTGCCTCCTCCCGGGCGCCGTCCGCCGCCTCGACGCTACCGGCCCGCCCGGGCGCGCCCGACCCGGCCTGTACCGTGGGACATCCGGCATCCGCCGCGACGAGAGGCACCACCCGTGAAGATCAGCCACCAGCGTCACTTCGTGGTCGCGGCCGAGGTGCTGCACCTGCCGAAGGCGGCGGATCAGCTCGGCATCTCGCGCGCGAAGCTCGCCTCCTCCATCCGCGCGATCGAGGAGCACTACGGCCGTGCCGTGTTCGACCCGCAGAGCACCGAGACGCGCCTGACGAAGACCGGCCGCCTCGCGTACGAGGAGGCCCTCGAGGAGCTGGCGAAGCCGTCGACCCCGCCCGAGGCGCCGAAGCCGCCGGCCGGCGGGAAGGCGAAGGCCTCCAAGGGCCAGGGCCGCGCGCCCGTCGTCAAGGGCCAGCCGAAGCCGTACAAGCGCACGCAGGGGCGCTGAGCCGAGCCGGATCAGCGCCCCTGCGCCGGGTGGTGCGTCCTACTTCTTGAGGAACTCCAGCACGGCCTGGTTCCACTCCTCGGGGTGGCTGACCGTGACGCCGTGCGGGGCGTCCTTCACGACGTGCAGCTCCGAGCCGGCGATGGCCTGGTGCGTACGCGCGCCGGATCCCTCGAACGGCACGGTCGCGTCGCTGTCGCCGTGGATGACGAGCGTCGGCACGGTGACCTTCGTGAGGTCGTCGCGGAAGTCCGTGGTCGCGAACGCGGCCATCGACGCGAGCGCCGCGTGCTTCTTCGACTGATGCGCGAGGGCGATGGCCTCCTGGCGCTCGGCCTCGGTGACCTTGAGTACGCCGTTCGCCGAGTAGAAGCCGGTCGTGAACTCGTCGTAGAAGGAGTCCTCGTCCTTGGTGAGGCCGGCGGTCATCTCGGCGGCCGCGTCCTTGGTGAGCGGGCCGTCCGGGTTGTCGTCGGTCTTCTCCAGGTACGGCGGCACCGCGGAGGCGAACACGACGCTGTGCAGGCGCGCCTCGCCGCGGGTGCCGATGTAGCGGGCGATCTCGCCGCCGCCCATCGAGAAGCCGACGAGCGTGACGTCGACGAGGTCGAGCGCGGTGAGCACCGCGTCGAGGTCGGACGCGAAGGTGTCGTAGTCGTAGCCGGTGAGCGGTTTGTCGCTGCGACCGAAGCCGCGGCGGTCGTACGTGATGACGCGGAAGCCGGCGGCCTCGAACGCGGGCACCTGCTTGCTCCACGACTCGCCGGACAGCGGCCAGCCGTGGATCAGGACCACGGGGCGTCCCGTGCCCCCGGTGTCGTCGACGTGCAGGTTCGTGTCCTTCAGGAGCCCGTGGTGGGCGGTGATCTCGGTCATGCGATCGTCCTTCCCTCATTCATGAGTTCGTGCACTACTCAAATGCTTCGGAGCCGTCCGCCGAGCGGTGCGGTCTCCGGATCGCCTGCGGCGCGCACCGGGGCGCGGGCGGCAGGATGGACCCATGCCCGAAGCCAACTCCTCCTACCGCGCCGCCCGTGACCTCCTTCAGGAGATGCGCACCGACCGGACAGCCGCCGCGGCGCGCTTCCGGTGGCCGGACGTGGGGGAGTCCTTCAACTGGGCGGTCGACTGGTTCGACGGAATCGCGCGCGGGAACGACCGGGTGGCGCTGCACGTCGTGGCGGGCGACGGATCCGAGCGCCGCCTCACCTTCGACGAGATGGCGACGCGCTCCGACCGCGTCGCGACCTGGCTCGTCGCCCGCGGCGTCCGGAAGGGCGACCACGTCATGCTCATGCTCGGCAACCGGGTGGAGCTGTGGGAGACGATGCTCGCGATCATGAAGGCGGGCGCCGTCATCCTGCCGACCTCGACCGTGCTCGGGTCCGCCGACCTCACGGACCGCGTCGTGCGCGCGGGCGTGCGCCACGTCATCGCCGACCTCGCGCACACCGCCGTCTTCGACGACGTGCCGGGGGAGTACGCGCGCATCGCGATCGGCGCGACGGGCGACACGTCGGTGCCCGCGGGCTGGGCCGACTACCGCGACGCCGACGACGCGCCCGGCGACCGGGTGGGCGTCGCGGTCGCGTCCACGGATCCCGCGCTCGTCTACTTCACGTCCGGCACCACGAGCAAGCCGAAGATGGTCGTGCACACGCACGTCTCGTATCCGGTCGGCCACCTGACGACCGCCTACTGGCTCGGGCTGCAGCCGGGCGACGTGCACCTCGCCATCAGCTCGCCCGGCTGGGGCAAGCACGCGTGGAGCTGCTTCTTCGCGCCGTGGATCGCCGAGGCCACCGTCTTCGTGCACGACTACGCGCGCTTCGACGCGCACGCGCTCGTGGAGCAGCTGGACCGGGCCGAGGTGACGACGTTCTGCGCGCCGCCGACCGTGTGGCGCATGCTCATCCAGGCGGGGATCCGCGAGCGGCCCGGGAGGCTGCGGGAGATCATGTCCGCCGGCGAGCCGCTCAACCCCGAGGTCATCGCGCGCATCGAGGAGTGGTGGGGCCTCACCATCCGCGACGGCTACGGCCAGACCGAGACCACCGCCATCGTCGCGAACGCGCCCGGCGACCCCGTCGTGCCGGGCTCGATGGGCCGGGCGCTGCCGGGCGCCGACCTCGTCCTCGTCGATCCCGTGACCGGCGAGCCCGCCGACGAGGGCGAGATCTGCCTCGACCTCACCACCCGGCCCGTGAACCTCATGGCCGGCTACCTCGGCGACGACGCCCGCACCGCCGAGTCGCTGCGCGACGGCTTCTTCCACACGGGCGACGTGGCCCGCCGCGACGCCGACGGGTCCATCACCTTCATCGGCCGCACCGACGACATCTTCAAGTCCTCCGACTACAAGGTCTCGCCGTTCGAGGTCGAGAGCGTGCTCATCGAGCACCCGGCCGTCGCGGAGGCCGCGGTCGTGGGCGCGCCGGACGACGTGCGCCTCAACGTCGCGAAGGCGTACGTGCACCTCGCCGCCGGGTGGGAGCCCGACGCGGACACCGCGCTCGCCGTGCTCAAGCACGCGCGGGAGAAGAGCCCCGCCTTCATGCGCGTGCGCCGCGTCGAGTTCGGCGAGCTGCCGAAGACCGCGTCGGGGAAGATCCGCCGGGTCGAGCTGCGGCAGCGCGAGGTCGAGGCGGCGGACGCGGGCGAGCGGCTCGAGGGGGAGTGGCGCGACGACCAGTTCCCGGGTCTGCGGGCGCGCTGAGCCCGTCGCGCCGCCGGGCCGCCCGGTGGTGATGGGAGCAGGTGTCGGCGGCCGGTAGCATCCCGTCATGCCCCTCGCCTCCCCGTCCGCCCTCGAGCCGCGGCGGGCCGCCCGGTGAGGGAGAACCCGTCGTTCGCGCTCGAGGACGTCGCCGAGATCCGCCGCCTCGTGGACGGGAACCCGTGGGCCACGATCGTCAGCGGCACGGGAGCCGGGCTCGTCGCCTCGCATTACCCGGTGCTGCTGGATCCCGACCGCGACGACCTCACGCTCCTCACCCACGTCGGCCGCCCCGACGAGCGGATCCACGAGCTCGGCCAGCGCGACGGCGCCGACGGCGAGGTGCTCGTCATCGTCCAGGGGCCGCACGGCTACGTGTCGCCCGGCTGGTACGACGCCGACCCCGCCGTGCCCACCTGGAACCACGTCAGCGCGCACCTGACGTGCCGCGTCGAGATCCTCTCGCCCGAGGAGAACCTGCGGGTGCTCGGGCAGCTGGTCGACCGCTTCGAGGACCGCATGCCCGAGCCGCGCCGCATGGAGGGGACGCCCGAGGACGCGGCCTACGCCGCCCGCATCAGCGCCGGCACCGTCGGCCTCCGGCTCGTCGCCACGCGGTTCGTCGCGAAGGCGAAGCTCAGCCAGAACAAGTCGGCGCACGTCGTCGAGCGCGTGCTCCACGAGCTGGAGCACGGCGCGGAGTACCCGAACCCGGCGCTCGCCGCGGAGATGCGGCGCGCCCGAGCCCGGGCCGAGGGCGGCTCCGCCGGGGCCGACGCGTGAGCGGCCTGCTCCTCGCGGGCGGACGCCTGCCCGGATGCGACGCGCCCGTCGACGTGCTCGTGCGTGACGGCGTCATCGCGTCCGTGGGTCCCGCCGGATCCGCGGACGCGTCCGGCGTCGAGACCCGCGCCCTCGACGGCCGGTTCGTGATCCCGGGCCTCTGGGACAACCACGTGCACTTCACGCAGTGGACCAAGGTGTCCCGCCGCCTCGACCTGTCGCGGGCGTCGTCCGCGGAGGAGGCCGTCGCGCTCGTGCGGGACGCGCTCGCGACCCGCGCGGCCTCCGCCGGATCCGGCCCTGTCACGGGCGCCGGCACCCCCGAGGCGCTGGTCGGCTACGGCTTCCGCGACGCCCTCTGGCCCGACATCCCGAGCAAGGACCTGCTCGACGCCGTCGCCGGCGACACGCCCGTGCTCCTCGTCAGCGGCGACCTGCACTGCTGCTGGGCGAGCTCGGCCGCGCTCGCGCCCCACGGCTACGGGGACCACCCCACCGGGCTCCTGCGCGAGGACGACTGCTTCGACTTCATGTACCGCGTGGAGGAGGGCGACGCGTCATCGCTCGACGCGCAGGCCGTGCAGGTCGCCCGCGAGGCCGCCCGACGCGGCGTGGTCGGCGTCGTCGACCTCGAGATCGACGGGAACGCCGACCGCTGGCGCCGCCTCGCCGCCCTCGGGCACGACGCGCTCCGCGTGGAGGCCGGCATCTGGCCGCAGGACTTCGACCGGGCGCGTGTCGAGGGCCTGCGGACGGGCGACGTGCTCGACGGCACCGGTGGGCTCGTGCGCGTGGGACCGTCGAAGGTCGTCACCGACGGATCCCTCAACACCCGTACCGCGTACTGCTTCGACCCGTACCCCGACCTCGACGGCCAGGGCGGCGACGCGCACGGCGGCGCGTGCGGCCAGCTCTCCGTGCCGCCGGACGAGCTGCGCGGGCTCATGGAGCGCGCCGCGCGGCAGGGGCTGCGGCCCGCGATCCACGCCATCGGCGACCACGCGAACCGGCTCGCGCTCGACGCGTTCGCGCACCTCGACCGGGTGCTCGGGGGCGCGCACCGCGACGCGGACGGGCTCGCCGGATCCATCGAGCACGCCCAGCTGCTGACGCACGAGGACGTCGCGCGGTTCGCCGCGCTCGGCGTGGTCGCGAGCGTCCAGCCCGAGCACGCCATGGACGACCGCGACATCGCCGACGTCTACTGGGCCGGGCGCACCGCCCGCGCCTTCGCGCTCGCCGACCTCCGCGCGGCGGGCACGCGCCTGGCGCTCGGCTCCGACGCGCCCGTCGCGCCGCTGGATCCATGGGCCACCATGAGCGCCGCCGTCGGCCGGTCGCGCGACGGCCGGGAGCCCTGGCACCCCGAGCAGGCCATCGACCGGGCCGCCGCGCTCGACGCCTCCGTCCGCACGCGCGTGGCGTCGGGGGAGCGGGCCGACCTCGCGGTCGTGGAGCGGGATCCGCTCGCCGCCTCCACCTCCGCCGACGACCTCCGCGCGATGCGGGTGTCCGCCACGCTCCTCGGCGGCCGCCTCACGCACGACACGCTCGGCGGCTGACCGGCAGGAACACCGCGCGGCCGCCGGGCGTTGGGCCCGTCATGAGAGCGATCACCTACACCCGCACGGGTGCCCCCGACGTCCTGCAGCCCGTCGACCGCGACGAGGCCGCCCCCGGCCCCGGCGAGGTGCGCGTCCGCGTCGTCGTCTCGGGCGTGAACCCCACCGACTGGAAGTCCCGCGACGGCGGCGCGCCCGGCCAGGAGCTGCCGTTCCCCGAGGTCGTCCCAAACCAGGATGGCTCCGGGATCGTCGACGCGGTCGGCCCCGACGTCACCGACCTCGCCGTCGGCGACCGCGTCTGGATCATGCTGGCCGCCCACGGCCGCCCCACCGGCACCGCGCAGGAGAAGACCGTCCTGCCCGTCGACCGCGTCGCGCCGCTGCCCGACGGCCTCTCCTTCGACCTCGGCGCGAGCCTCGGCGTCCCCGCCGTCACGGCGCACCGCGCGCTCACCGTCTCCGAGGACGGCCCCTCGCGCCTCGCGCCTGGGGCCCTCGCCGGGAAGCATGTGCTCGTCGCGGGCGGCGCGGGAGCGGTCGGCCACGCGGCCATCCAGCTCGCGCGCTGGGCTGGCGCGACCGTGATCACCACGGTCAGCTCGCCCGAGAAGGGCGCCCTCGCGACGGCCGCCGGCGCGCACCACGTCGTCGACTACAAGCACGGCGACGCCGTCGCGGAGATCCGGTCGATCGCGCCCGACGGCGTCGACCTGGTCGTCGAGGTCGCCCCCGCGCAGAACGCCGAGCTCAACCAGGCGGTCGCGAAGAACCGCGCCTCGGTCGCCGTGTACGCGAACAACGGCGGCGACACCGTCACCCTGCCCGTGGTCGACAGCTTCGTGAAGAACCTGCGCTACCAGTTCCTGCTGCTGTACACGGTGGGCCAGGAGGCGCTCGACGCCGCCCGCGCGGACATCCACCTCGCGCTCATCGACGGCGCGCTCCCGGTGGGCGAGGAGGCGGGCCTGCCCGTCACGCGCTTCCCGCTCGAGCGCACGGCCGACGCCCACCAGGCCGTCGAGGACGGCGTGACCGGCAAGGTGCTGATCGACGTGACCGGGGCCTGATCCGCAGGGCCCCTGACGACGGATGGCCGCACCGCCCTCGGGCGATGCGGCCATCCGTCTGCGGTGGGCCGATGGGCGGACGCGGGCTACTCGGTGCCCGCTACCCGGCGCCGCGAGCGCGGCGGCCGCGTCAGCAGCCGCTGCATCACGAGCGGCGCGAGGGCGCTCGCGTTGAGGCACGTGGAGATCAGGAACGTGATGGCGAGCAGGTTCGTCGGGATGTCCCACGCGTCGCCCAGGAGGTGCAGCGCGAGCACCCCGAGCGACACGACGAGCAGGAGCCACGACGATCCGCGGAGCCACCGCGGGGTGCGCGCCCCCGCGAGGGCGACGACCGCCATGACGGCGGCGTTGGCGATGGCGAGGGCGAGCGGGCCGGTCATGCCGGCCCTCCGCCCGTGATGCGGTGCTCCCTGGCGTGACCGTGCATGATGTCGTCCCCCTTCGACGGGCCGGATGGCCTGCCTCGACTCTTCCGCAGCGGGAGCGTCGGGTGAAGTCGGCGATATCGAGGACACGGCGCCGCCCGGGCGCGTCGTCAGGGCGCGGCACGCACCAGCGGCGTCGACCCGGAGAGGTCGAGCCCCACGTCGACCAGCTCCACGCGGCCCGCGAGCGCGCGGCCGGGGCCACGCAGCAGGCCGGGCTTGCCCGCGCCGAACGTCACCGTGACGTCGGCGGGCAGCACGGTCGGATCCGGCACCGCCCCGTCGTCGCAGCCGACGCCGCTCGGGATGTCGCACGCCACGACGACCGGGCCGCCCGCGTCGCCGACGACCGGGAGGAGCGCGGCGACCACGCGGCGCGCCTCGCCGCGGAGGGCGGGGCTCGCTGTGGTGCCGATGCCGAGGATCCTGTCGACGACGAGCGCGGACGCCCGGCCGAGCGCCGCCACGCCCACGTCGTCGAGCTCCTCGGACGGCGTGATCGGCACGCCCGCAGCGGCCGCCCGCGCGGCGCCGACCTCGTGGACGCGCGACGCCGTGCGGATCACCCGCACCTCGCGGCCGTCCCGCGCGAGCTCGGCCGCCGCGAGCATCGCGTCGCCGCCGTTGTTCCCCGCGCCGACCAGCACGAGCACGGCCCCGTCGGGCGCCTCGGCGCGGCAGACGCGCGCGAGGCCCGCGGCCGCGACGCGCATGAGCTGCGCCCCGGCCGCCAGCAGCGGGGCCTCGGCGGCGCGGATGTCCGCGGCCGCGTAGCCGTCAATCAATTCGCTCGGGTTAAAAGTTTTCGACATCTACCCTTTTCTCCACTTAGGGCTTGTGGATTCCATAAGAAAAGAGTGACTTGCCTACGAGATGCATAAACGCAGGTCAGCCCTTACCGTCAAAAGCCCGCCCAAACGTGAAGCCCAATGCTATAGTCGCAAACGTTCTTAGCATGTCGAAGCTCGCGTCCAAGTTCGCGCCATCAACCGAAGAGTGCCAATAATCAACTTGAGCAACTGCTATTGCTGCTACAATGCAAATGAGCGCGAGGATCATCGAGAAATTTAGCTTAATTCTTTCTATCCACCGGCGCTGAACTTTGTCCGGATCCTGTAGCTTCACGAGATGCTCTTCAGGAGTGCCGTCCGGCGTGTCGAAAGGCACGTCCTCCCTAGCGCTAGCTGGAACGCCGTCTTCTGTTAGCTCCATTTTACGCTAGATCGAGGTGTCGACGATAAGAGACGTCCTCGAGAATGTCCTCGGGTGATAGAGAAGCATCGTGTCTTTCATGCGCCTTAGTCCACGCCGCATCGCTCATGTGAGTGATGCGCGAGAGCTCTACTGCTGACAGATGCTTCCCTTTGCGCCAAACGCTGTCAATAGCGTCCCCGACGAGACGGTGCTTATCTATCATTGATAGAAAGGGCTTTTCCCCGGGCGTCTTTCGCGTACGTACGAATTCTACCTGCTCCATAGGAGCGAAATTCGTCATATACACTTCTTACGACGGGTCCATATTTCCACATCATAAATGGCTCACTCAATAAAGAGTCACTACCGGTTCGTTTCGCATACTCGCTAGCGGCGAAGTACAGTAGCTTTTGTAGCTTCATGGGGGAGACTTCTATGTCTTCCTCGAATGCGCGGCGGAGGATGTTGTTTGTTACTAAAGCGGGCGTAAAAGACAACTAGAGGCCTCCTTTCAGGGTCTGCGGCACTGTTGTTGATTGTAAGTTGTTCATCCGACATTGCTCGCAGTCAAGGCGGCAAGTCACGGGAACCCCAAATGACTGAGGCCCCAAAACGGGGGGGCTCTCTGGAGTGTGCTCTCCGTTGGGCACGACTGTCCAGGCGGGGTCGCTCACGACGGCGCGATCCGCTCCACCAGCAGCTCCGCCCACGCCCGGTAGACGCGGCCGTAGAGGGTGTCCTCGGGGTTCGGCGCCGTGAACTCGGGGATCCGCCAGGCCGGGAACGGCACGCTCTCGACCCGCTCGTGCCGCGCGACGACGCGGCGGGTGCTGCGGTTCAGCGCGTCGGCGTGGCGCCCGACGGGGCCGGCGATGAGCGACGGCGTGACGGGCGAGTTCTCGAGCGGCGGGACCTCCGTCACGAGCACGAGCGCTCCCGCGGGCATGCGCGACTGCATGCCCGTGATGCACGCGTCGAGCAGCGACTCCCACAGCGGCGTCGGGGTGTGGCGGATGGCGTCGCCGATGCCGAGCGCGAGGACGGCGACGTCGGTGCTCGCCCAGGCGGGGAACGCGTCGAGGCCCGCGCGCCAGGAGCGCACGGTGAAGTCGGGGAAGGACTGCACCGACCAGAAGACGCCGCGGCCGGTGCGGACGGCGAGCTTGTGCGCGACCTGCCCGGCGACCCCGAGGTCGTGCGACACGGTCTGGTAGCCCACCGCGGTGCCCTCGCCCACGACGGCCAGGCCGTAGGGATCCGGCCCCGGCAGCGAGCCCGTGGGGGAGTCGCGCGGGAAGGTGGCGCGCCGCATCTCGCGGTAGAGCACGCGGTACTGGATGCGCCCGATCGTCGCCGACCGGAGCGACGCGAGCGGGCCGGTCGAGAGCGCCCGCGAGCCCGCCGCGGGGTGGGCCTCCGGTGCGCCGTGCGGGTCCGCGGCGTCGCCGCGACCCGGGTCGTCGTCGGAGGGCGGTGCGCCGGTCATCGCAGCCCGTCCCGTCCGTCGCGACGCCCCCGGAATGGGGACGATCGCAGGATATCCCGCGCGCGGGCACCCCCTCCACCGCGACCGGCGCGGAGGGGGTGCCCGGGACGCCGGATCAGGCCAGGATGTCGCGCACCATGGGCGCGACGATCGTGCCGTAGCGCTCGATCCCGCCCATCATCCGCTCGTGCGAGAACGGGCCCGCGCTGTACTTGAGGTCGAAGCGCGTGGCGCCCACGGCCTTCAGCGTCGCGGCGATCTTGCGGGCGACGGTCTCCGGGGATCCGACATACAGCGAGCCGTGCTCGATCTCCTGCTCGTAGGAGGCGCGGGCGAGCGGCGGCCAGCCGCGGTCCTTGCCGATGCGGGCGTGCATCACCTGGTAGTCGGGGAAGAAGGCCTCGCGGGCCTCGGCGTCGGTCTCGCCCACGTAGCCGGGCGAGTGGATCCCGACGGGCAGGCGCGGCTGCTCGAGCTGGTCGAGGGCGCGCGCGAACAGGTCGGCGTAGGGCGCGAAGCGGTGCGGCTCGCCGCCGATGATCGCGAGCATGAGCGGGAAGCCGTGGCGCGCGGCGCGCACGACCGACTCGGGGCTGCCGCCGACGCCCACCCAGGTCGTGATGCCGTTGGCCGTCTTCGGGAACACGTCGTGCTCGGTGAGGCCGGCGCGCGTCGAGCCGCTCCAGGTGACGGGCGTCTCCTTCACGAGCTCGGCGAAGAGGCCGAGCTTATCCTCGAAGAGGCGCTCGTAGTCGCTCAGCTCGTAGCCGAACAGCGGGAACGACTCGGTGAAGGAGCCGCGGCCGAGGATGACCTCCGCGCGCCCGTTCGAGACCGCGTCGAGGGTCGCGAAGCGCTGGAAGACGCGCACCGGGTCGTCCGAGCTGAGGACCGTGACGGCGGATCCGAGGCGGATGCGCTCCGTCTTCGCGGCGATGGCGGCGAGCGCGACCTCGGGGGAGGAGATCGCGTAGTCGTCGCGGTGGTGCTCGCCGAGGCCGATGAAGTCGATGCCGACCTGGTCGGCCAGCACGCCCTCGGCGACGACGTTGCGGATCACCTCGGCGTAGGGCAGCTCGCGGCCGTCCGGTCCGACCGTGACGTCGCCGAACGTGTCCAGTCCGAGCTCGATCTCCTGCGCCATGCTGTGCCATGCTTCCCTGTCCATGCGAACGTATGCATCTGGGTCAACTGTAGGGGCGGGGTCGGCATTCCCGCGAATCGGGCGGGCGGCGCCCGCGGGTCAGCCGGCCGCGGGCTCGGCGCGCGCGATCTCGGTGTCCTCGACGCGCGACTCCGGCATCAGCAGGCCCGCGACGACGGTCGCGAGCGCGCACACGCCGACCGCGAGGAACACGGCGCCGGACGCGGCGATCACCGCGTCCGGATCCCTCTGCCCGCCGGCCGACACGGCGAAGATCGCGTTGGCGATCGCCCCGAACACGGCCACGCCCACGGCGCTGCCGATCGAGCGCGCGAAGAGGTTCGCGCCCGTGACGACGCCGCGCTCGCCCCAGCCGACGCTCGACTGCGCGCCGATGAGGCTCGGGGTCGCGACGAGGCCGAGACCCAGGCCCACGACGAAGCAGCCGGCCGCGATCCCGGCGAGCGTGGGGGTGCCGGCGAGCAGCGCGATGGATCCGGTGCCCACGATCGTGAGCGCCATGCCGATGAGCACGGTGCGGCGGAACCCGATGCGGAGGTACAGGCGGCCCGAGAGCGACGCCGAGATCGGCCAGCCGATCGTGAGCGCCGCGAGCGCCAGGCCGGAGACGAGCGGCGTGACGCGGAGCGACCCCTCGAGGTAGGTGGGCACGTAGGAGGTGAGGCCGATGAGTATCGCGCCGACGCCGAGCGACACGAGCGTGGTCGTGAGCAGCAGGCGGCGCGAGAACACCCAGAGCGGCAGCACGGGCTCGGCGGCGCGGCGCTCGACCAGCAGGAACGCCACGATCAGCACGGCACCGACCGCGAACGCGCCGATGCTCGGCACGGAGTCCCACGCCCACGCCTGGCCGCCCTCGAGCACCGCGAGGATGAGGAGGCTGAGGCCCACCGTGAGGAGCACGGCGCCGGCGTAGTCGACGCGGTGCTTCGTGCGCTCGATGGACTCGTGGAAGCGGCGGACGATCATCCACCCGGCGAGGAGGCACAGCGGGACGTTGACGAAGAAGATCCAGCGCCAGGTCGTGAACTCGGAGAACACGCCGCCGAGGGTCGGGCCGACCACGCTCGAGACCGCCCACACGCTCGCGAGGTAGCCCTGCGTCTTCGCGCGCTCGGCGACCGTGTAGATGTCGCCCGCGATCGTGATCGCCATGGGCTGCACCGCTCCGGCGCCGAGGCCCTGGATCGCGCGGGCCGCGATGAGCGCCGGCATGCTCCACGCGACCCCGCACAGCACGGATCCCACGAGGAACAGCCCGATGCCGACGAGGATGATCGGCTTCCGCCCCACGGTGTCGCTGAGCTTCGCGTACAGCGGCACCGACACCGCCTGCGCGAGCAGGTAGATGGAGAACAGCCACGGGAACGAGGCGAAGCCGCCGAGGTCGTCCACGATGGACGGCACCGCGGTGGCGAGGATGGTCGAGTCGATGGTCACGAGGCCCGTCGTCATCATCAGGGCGATGAGGATGGGTCCGCGCTCGGATCGGAATCCGACGCCAGTGGTGTCAGTCATGGGCCTCCCGGGTCGAACGGTGAACGAGCGCGAGGTCGTCGGCATTCCCCCGACGCGCGATCGATGTGGTCGACTGGGACCCCCACCGGAAGGACCCCGAGTGACATTCCGCGCGCCCGACGCATTCACCACCCGACCCACGCTCCGCGGCACGTTCGGCATGAGCGCCTCCACGCACTGGCTCGCGTCCGGCACCGGCCAGGCCGTGCTCGAGCGCGGCGGCAACGCGTTCGACGCCGCGGTCGCGAGCGCGTTCGTGCTGCACGTCGTGGAGCCGCACCTCAACGGTCCTGGCGGCGACATGACCGCCGTCGTGCACGTCGCGGGGGAGGACGCGCCGAAGCTGCTCATGGGGCAGGGATCCGCGCCCGCCGCCGCGACGCCCGAGCGCTTCCGCCAGGAGGGCCTCGACCGGGTCCCCGGCGCCGGCGCGCTCGCCGCGGCCGTGCCCGCCGCCGTCGACGCGTGGCTGCTGCTGCTGCGCGACCACGGCACGTGGGAGCTCGCCGACGTGTGGGCCTTCGCGATCGGGTACGCGCGCGACGGGCACCCGATGCTCGAGCGCGTGGCCCGCACCATCGGCGGCGTCGCCGAGGTGTTCCGCGACCACTGGCCCGCGTCCGCCGCGTTCTGGATGCCGGACGGCCGCGTGCCCGACGCCGACGCGCTCGTGCGCAATCCGCCGTGGGCGGCGGCGATGGAGCGGATCCTCGCCGAGGCGTCGACCGCCGCCGGTCCGGACGCGACGCGGGAGCAGCGCATCGAGGCGGCGCGCACGGTCTGGGCCGAGGGCTTCGTCGCGGAGGAGATGGTCGCGAGCGTGCAGGACCCGCACCGGCACTCCACGGGCGCCGACCACGTGGGGCTCCTCACCGCCGCGGACCTCGCCGGCTCGCGCGCGTCGTGGGAGGACGCCGTGTCGGTCGAGTTCCGCGGCCTCCGGATCTGGAAGACCGACGCGTGGGGCCAGGGGCCGACGCTGCTGCAGGCGCTGATGATCCTCGACGGGTTCACGGACGAGGAGATCGACCCGGCGACGGCCGCCGGGATCCACCGCGTCATCGAGGCGCAGAAGCTCGCGCTGGCCGACCGCGAGGCGTACTACGGCGACGCCGTGCCGGGCGGCGCGCCCCTCGACGTGCTGCTCTCGCCCGAGTACGCGGCCGAGCGGCGCGCGCTCATCACCGACGGGGCCTCGCACGAGCTGCTCCCCGGACGTGTCGACGGCGTCGAGCCGTTCCTCCCGCCGCTCGTGGTCGAGGGCGACGCGCCCGCGTCCGCCGGCGGCACGGGCGAGCCGACGGTCTCCCGCGCGGGCGAGACCCGCGGCGACACCTGCCACCTCGACATCGTGGACCGGTGGGGCAACATGATCTCCGCCACGCCCTCCGGCGGATGGCTCCAGTCGTCGCCGTTCATCCCGTCGCTCGGCTTCTGCCTCGGCACGCGCCTGCAGATGACGTGGCTCGAGCCCGGTGGCCCGTCGTCGCTCGTGTCCGGGCGCCGGCCGCGCACGACGCTGACGCCCACCCTGATCACCCGCGACGGCGAGCCCGTCGAGGCGCTCGGCTCGCCCGGCGGCGACCAGCAGGACCAGTGGCAGCTGCCGTACCTGCTGCGCACGATCGTCGGCGGCTTCAGCCCGCAGCAGGCCGTGGACGCGCCGACCTTCCACACCACGAGCGTCCCCGGATCCTTCTGGCCGCGCACCTGGATGCCCGGCGGCCTCGTGGTCGAGGGGCGCGTGGGCGACGACGTGATCACCGACCTCCGGGCCCGCGGGCACGAGGTGGAGGTCGTCGGCGACTGGACGCTCGGCCGGCTCTCGGCCGTGACGCGGGATCCCGCCACCGGCCTCCTCGGCGCCGCGGCCAACCCGCGTGGGGCGCAGGGGTACGCGGTCGGGCGATGACGCTCGACCGGCAGATCGCGTCGGCGCCCATCGCGGACCACGCGCGGCGCCGCGTCGGGAGCGACGCGGCGCTGCGGGCCGCGTCGGCGCCCGGGCGGTTCGTGGCGGAGCCCGACGCCGCGACCCCGTCGGCCGGCGTCGTGCTCGGCGCGTCGGAGCAGCGGAACGCGACCTGCGGCGACGTGGTCGACCTCCGGGTGCTCGCGGTGGATCCCGCGCGCCCGCCCGTCGACCCGGCCGCGGCCGTGGATGCCGCCGAGCGCATCGCCGTCCGCTGGCACGGGCGCGGCTGCACGGTCTCGCAGGCGTCGGCGTCCATGCTCGCCGAGCTCGTCGAGGGGCGGACGGCCGTCGAGGCGTCGGCGCTCGTCGTGGAGCTGCGAGCGCTGATCCGCTCCCACGAGCTCCGGCCCGGCGCCGAGGACCGCCTCGGCGACGCCTTCGCCCTCGCGGACTCCGGCCGCTACCCGCTCCGCGGCACGTGCGCCCTGCTCGCCTGGCACGCGCTCGAGGAGGCGCTCGCGCGCTGAGGAGGACGGCGGCGGATCAGGAGTCGCCGCGTCGAGGACACCGGTCGACGTCCTCGCCGGAGCTGAGATCGGCCGCCTCGACGAGGTGGGCATCGCGCGCGGCCAGGTAGGCGCGGGCGCCGGCGTCGCCGTGCACCTCGGCCGCGAGCGGGGCCCAGCGGGCGCGACCGAGGAGGGCCGGGTGACCGGGGCGGCCGCGGAAGACCGCCTGGCGCAGGGTCGTGGGATCCACCGGGGCGGCGTCGAGGACGCGGCGCACCGTGGCCGCGTCGAGGCCGGGCACGTCGACCGGCGCGACGGCGAGCGCGACGGGTGGGGGATCCAGCGCCGTGGCCGCCCGGAGCGCCGCGCGCAGGGAGGCGGACATGCCGTCGGCCCAGTCGTCGGCGCGCACGACGACGGCGTCGGCCGACTCGGGGAGCGTGTCGAGCAGCGCCGCGGCCTCGTCGGCGGAGGCGCCGAGCACGACCAGCACGGGCGAGCAGCCCGCGTCGGCGAGCGCGCGGATCGCGGTCGCGAGCCACGGCGTGCCGTCCGGATGCGTCGCCAGCGCCTTGGGTCCGCCGAAGCGGGTGCCGGCGCCGGCGGCGAGCACGACGCCCGCGATCCCGGCGGCCCGCCGCCCGTCGTCGGCCGCCTCCCGTGATCCCGACTCCGCCATCCGCCCATGCTAGGAGCGCGCCCGCCGTCCCCCGCCCTCCCCGGCCGCGCGGCCTACGCTCGATCCATGGATCCCGACACCGCCTCCGCGCTCGCCCTCACCCTGTCGCTCGGCGTGCCCGTGCTCGCGATCCTCGTCGCCGTGGTCCTCGCCGTCGCCCGGGCCCGCGGGGCCGGCTGGGGCTGGTACATCGTGGGCTGCACGGTCGTCGCGCTCATGCTCGCGCTGGGCCTCGCGATCCTCGCGACGTGGTCGGCGCAGACGGGCCTCGGCTACCTCGACGAGGGCGCCAGCACGTTCGGGATCGTCCTGATGGGCATCCTCGGCGGTGTCGCCACCTTCGTCGTGGGCCTCGTCGCGGGCGTCGTCGGCCTCATCGCCGCCGCGGTCCGCCCGCGCGACCGCGTGCCGTCCTCCGCGCTCGTCCACGGGTGACCCGGCCCGCGGGCCCCGGCATCGCCCCACCGGCGACCGCCTGCCGTCCCGCCGACGCCCCGCACGCGCTCGCCGGCCGGGCCGCGTCGCCCGCGCCGCGACCGGCGTCGCGACCCGCGTCGGCCCCTCCGGCACCTTCGCCGCGTTCCTGGTCCTCGGTCTCCTCGTCATCACCGCCGCGTCGAGCCTGTTCGCGGGCCTCTACGTCGCCGGGATCGACGACGACGGCGTCGCGCTCCTCGACGAGCCCGCGCTGCACCTCGCGACGGACGTCCGCTCGCCGTGGCTCGACACCGCCGTCACCGTCTTCACGGAGGCCGCGGGCGTGTACGCCGTGCCGATCGTGAGCGTCGCCGGGATCGTCGCGTACCTGCTCGTGCTCCGGCAGATGCGGCGGGCGACGCGCGTGCTCACCTACGTCATCGCGATGGCGTTCGCCGCGTCCGTGAGCCTCAGCCGCGTCTACCTGGGTCACCACTGGCTGACCGACGTCATCGCGGGATGGCTGCTGGCCCTCGCCTGGCTCGCCGTCGTCGTCGTGGCGCACCGCGTGCGGCTGCGGCTGATGGAGCCGCGCGAGCGGGACGCGGACGGGACGTGACCGGACGCCGCCTCGTCCCTTCGGATGACGTCGGGCGCCGGGCCTCGGATCCCGGGTGCGCCCACCCCTAGCGTGAGGGCATGCGCCCCCGCCACCTCTCCCGCCTCCGGCCGCTGCTGGAGCCCGTCGCCGGATCCGTGTTCCTCGTGCTCTGGGTCGTCGCGGAGATCGGCCGGAACACGGGCCTCGCGAGCTTCGGCTTCTACGTGATGCTCGGCCTCTACACGCTCGCGATGGCCGTCGCACGGGTCGCTCCGAGGTGGGCGCTCGGGATCGTCGCGGTCGTGCCGTTCCTGCAATTGCTCGGCGCCGCGGGCGTGGCACCGCTGCAGCGGCTCGTCGCCCCGCTCGAGTCGACGTCGTGGCCCATCGCGGGCTCGGCGGTCTTCGTCGCGTTCGCCGTGGGGCTGTCGGGCGGCACGCCCATCCGCATCGCCGCGGCCGCCGTCGGGGTCCTGCACGCGGCCTGCGTGGGCTTCGCGATCGCGTCGGGCGGGCGCTGGCCGTCGTGGACCGGTACGGCGAGACGTCCATCGGCCGCGGCAGCGTCTCGCTGCAGTGGGCGCTGATCCTCTCGGGCGTCGCCGCCTCCCTCTACCTCGCGGCGCTCGGGCTGGGCATCGCCCTGCAGCTCGGCGGCCGGGGCCTGCAGGTCCGCGAGCGGCTCGAGGTCGCCGAGGCGGACCTCGAGGTCGCGGGCGTCGAGCTGCGGATCGCGCAGGAGCGCAGCGGCATCGCGCAGGAGGTGCACGACGTGCTGGCGCACTCGCTCGCGGTGGTGGTCGCCGTGGCGGACGGGTCGCGGTTCCTGCGCGAGACCCGCCCGGAGACGACCGAGGAGGCGCTGCGCGAGATCGCGGGGACGGCCCGGTCGGCGCTGCTGGACCTGCGCGGCCTCACCGAGGAGCTCACCGACGACGCGCACCGGCCGCAGCCCGGCCTCGCCGACCTGCCCGCGCTGATCCGCGGCATGGCGGCGACCGGGATGCGCGTCGACCTCCGCACGAGCGGGCGGCCCGGCGGGCTCACGCCGTCGCAGCAGCTCAGCGTCTACCGCATCGTGCAGGAGAGCCTGACGAACGCGCTCAAGCACACGCGCGGGACGGCCACCGTCGACGTCTCGTTCGTCGGGGAGAGGCCGGGCCTCGCGCTGACGGTGCGGAGCCGCGGATCCGAGCCCGAGCCGGAGCCGGCCTCGACGCTGCCCCCGGCCCGGTCGCGCGAGCCGGGCGCAGATCGTCGTGCACGCGTACGAGACCCGGCTGCTGACCTCCTGACGCGGGTCGCGGGCGACGTCAGCCCGCCGACACCCGCCGCCCCTGCACGTGCACGCCCGCGATGGCCGGCTCGCGCAGGCCCATCAGCAGCGTGAACAGGATCTGGTCGGTGGCGCGGGCGTCGTCGTCCGCGCGGATCCCGTGGGCGAGCGTGAGGGCGAGCGGCTCCCAGAGGTCCGGCCTGATCGTGAGGAAGTCGGCGTCCTTGCCCACGTCGAGGTTGCCGTAGCGGTCCTCCATGTCGAGCGCGCGGGCGCCGGCGAGCGTGCCGGTGAAGAGGAGCTCGGCCGCGCCGATCTCCACTCCCGCGTCACCCGGCTCCGACAGGTGCACCTTGAACGCGTCGTTGAGCACGCGGGAGACGAGCCACTCGTCGCCGGCGCCCACGTCGGATCCGATCGCCACGTTCACGCCCGACGCGACCGTGCGCCGCCACGGCATGGTGCCGCTCCCGAGGAACTGCTGCGACGTCGGGCAGTGCGCGATGCTGCTGCCGGTCTCGGCGAGGCGCGCGAGCTCGGAGTCCTGGCAGTGCACCGCGTGGGCGAACACGCTGCGGCGGCCGAGGAGGCTGGATCCGCCCCGCGCGGACCCGGGCAGGAAGAGCCCGTCGTAGGTGTCGAGGTAGGTGTCGGTGCCGAAGACCTCGCGGACGGCGGCGATCTCGCCCGTGCCCGGCCGGTCGTTCTCGTTGAGGTGCGAGTGGAAGTGGACGCCCTCGCCGCGCGCCACGTCGTACAGCTCGCCGAGGCCGCGGAGCGTCGTCGGCGTCACCGAGAGGCTGAAGCGCGGCACGATCGCGACCTGGAGCATGGCCGTCGTCGCGTCGCCGGTGTCGACGGCGTGCCAGCGGTCGATCTCCGCGCACGACAGCGCGATCGCGTCCTCCTCCGAGGTGAGCAGCGGGGTAGCGGGGCCGGAGCCGACCGTCTGGATCCCGCGGCCGCTCACCAGCCGCAGCCCGGCGTCGCGGGAGGCCTCGAACAGGGCGTCCTGGGCGTGGGGGAACGCGGATCCGAACACGAGCGCGCTCGTCGTGCCCGCCATGACCCGGCGCCGCGTGAAGTCGGCCGCGATCATGCGCGCGAAGCCCTCGTCCTCGAGCCGCGCCTCGGACGGGAACACGCACGAGTCGAGCCACTCGAGGAGCTGGCCGCCGCCGTGCGCGCTCGTCGTGTACGTCTGCGGGAAGTGCACGTGCGCGTCGACGAACCCGGGGATGAGGAAGTCGGACGCGTCGCCGTGCACGGGCGCGTCGGCGAAGGCGGCCGGGAGCTCGCGGAACGGGCCGACCCAGGCGATGCGGCCGGCGTCGTCGACCGCGAGCGCGCCGTCGGGGACGGAGACGAGGTGGCGGCGGGCG
Organism: Clavibacter michiganensis subsp. insidiosus; assembly: GCF_002240565.1. GTDB lineage: Bacteria > Actinomycetota > Actinomycetes > Actinomycetales > Microbacteriaceae > Clavibacter > Clavibacter insidiosus. Next base: position 1,497,838 of record NZ_MZMO01000001.1, read on the forward strand.
TCCTGCACGAGGGGCGATCCCGTGATGTGGAGCACGTGGCCGCGGTGGACGGCGCGGCGGGCGGCCGGGGCGGACGCGTCGGGGGATGGCGTGGTGCGGGGGTCGCTCATGCGGATCCGTTCGCTCGGATGGTGCGTGACGGGGCGGGACGGCGTGGCGGCGGTGCAGCGGGCGCGGTCCCCGGACGATGTTCGACCGCGGCCGCGCGCCGGGCATCCGACACGCCGCGCGGGACGGCCGCGCTCAGGTAGCCGTCCTACTCCTGCTCCGCCGGCTCGTCGTCGCGGCCGCCGGCGTCGTGCCGTCTCGCGATCCGGGCCTCCTCCGCGAGCAGCGGCTGGAGGAGGGCGTCGATGCGTTCCAGCCGACGGCGGCGCACGGTGGCCATGCCCGCGACCGCGACGGCGATCGCCGCCGGCAGCGACCAGGCGTACGGCGGCCCGCCGGGCACCCCGAGCGCGATCGTGCCGATGAGGAGCACGGCCGCGACGAGCACCGCCCACGGTCCGCCGAGCTGGTCGTGCACCTCGCGGCGGCGGAGCAGGAGGAACCGCCACGAGTCGGCGTCGGCGTCGGCCGGCAGGTGGCCGTCGTCGATCGCCTCGGACACGTCGACCCAGCGCAGGCGCGATGGCGTTCCGCGGCGCCGCAGGGAGAACCCGACCGTGATGATGAGGCCCGCGACCGCGCCGACCGTGAGCGTCCCGAGGAGCAGCCCCACCTCGAGCTCGCGGCCGAACCCGACCCGCGTGTAGGTCATGACCGCGGCGTAGGCGAGGGCGATGCCCATCCCGGGGACGATCGCCGGGGCGTCGGCGAGCCGACGGCGGAGGCGTCGCCACCAGGTGGTCGGCGGGGGCGCGGTGTCGTCCACGGTCGGCCGCGGGTCAGGCGTCGGCGTGACGCGTGGGCGCGGCGTCCGCGGCAGCCCCGCTCGCCCCGTCGCGCGCGCGGAGCTGGCCCAGCAGGTCGTCGATGCGGGGCAGGGCGCGGCGCGCCTGCACGATGCTGACGGCGCCGAGCACGAGGAACGCGACCACGATGATCCAGCCGGCGGGGGAGTCCGGGCTCACGACGACCGCCGCGACGCCCATCGCGACCAGCACCGCGACGAGCACGGGCATCAGCCACATCGACCGACGGAACTGCCGACGCCGCCACTCGAGGGCGGGGATCCACGCGGCGGGGTCGGCGTCGGGCGGCAGCTGCCGGCTCGTCAGCGACGTGGTCACCTCGGCCATCGTGTCGGCCCCGCCGCTGCGACGGCGCTGACGGGCGATGACGAACGTCATCACGCCGGCGATGGACAGCGAGCTGACGAGGGTCGAGATCATGCGGCCGGGCGAGAGGGCGTCGTCGAGCAGGAGGGGCCCGATCAAGGTGCGGACGACGAAGACGGTGGCCGCGAGGACGAGGAACACGATCCCCAGGGGAGCCCGCTGGAACCGGTCCGACAGGGCCTTCATGCGGTGGGGCCGGACGTGCGGCGGGTCGTCGGGGTCATGCTCGCTCCTCGGGTTCGCGGGGCGCCCGGTCGTCGCGCGCGCTGCACATTATCCAGCAGCCGGGGGAATCCGGTCGCCGGGGGACGGCGGCGCCCAGCCGGCACGGCGCTCCCCGTCGGCGTGGGCCTGCTCCTGCAGCGGGATGAGCAGGGCGTCGACGGCGTCGCGGCGGCGGCCGCGGGAGACGATCAGCACGGCGGCCCAGGAGACGAAGACCGCGAGGAACACGATCCCGGCGACGGCCCGGTCGCCGCTCGCCCCGTTCAGGAACGTCAGGGCCACGACGGCGACCAGCGCGATCGGCACGAGCGACGCCTCCTGCCGGATCTCCGCGCGGCGTCGTTCCAGCGCCGCGAGCCAGGCGCCGGGGTCCGCGCCCGCCGGGAGCTCGCCGTCCTCCGCGGCCTCGGACACCTCGACCCAGCTGGGGGTGCGCGCCCAGCGGCGACCTCGGATGCGGCGCGAGCCGATCATCAGCGCGCCGAACACGAGCGCGAGGCCGGCGCGGAGGAGCAGGACGAAGCCGACCTCGTTCCACCCGGCGAAGTCGATGAGGGTCAGGAACCCGAAGTAGAGGGCGGCGACGGCCAGCACCTGCACGACCGCGGGCGCGTCGGCCCACGCGCGGCGGATCCGCCGGAACAGCGGCTGCGGGCGGTCGGGTGCCGTCGGGGTCATGCGGCCTCCTCGGGCACGGCGGATGCGCGCGCGTCGCCGGAGGAGGATCCCCCCGGCATCCGCGTCCCACCCTACGCAGGGGCCGTGCGAGGCTTGACGCGGGCGGTACGATCGCGATCCCGCGGGCCGCCGCCCTCCCGCCCGTCCCGCGCCCGCCCCTCGGCGCTGCCACCCGGAGGTGCCGTGCTCGAGATCGCCGACGAGGTGCTCGACGCCCTCGCCGACGGCCGCCGCCTCGCCGTCGCGTGCGTCACCGACGTGCTCGGCAGCGCGCCGCGGACGGCCGGCACCACGATGGCGGTCGACGACCGGGGCCGGGTCATCGGATCCATCTCCGGCGGCTGCGTCGAGGGCGCGGTCGTCGAGGTGGCCCAGGGGGTGCTCGACGACGGGGCGCCCGCGCTCACGTCCTTCGGCGTCAGCGACGACGACGCGTTCCAGGTCGGCCTCACGTGCGGCGGGCGGATCGGCGTGGTGGTCGTGGAGGTCGCGCCCGTCGACGACGCGCGGTCGCCCGTGCCCGAGGCCGTGCGCGCCGCCCTCGAGGACGCCCGCGCCGGCCGCGCCGCGTCGCTCGCGCTCGTGCTGGAGGGGCCGGCCGTCGGCACGTGGATCACGAGCGCGCCCGACGCCGCGGCGGATGCGGCTGTGGGCGCCGACCCCGCCCGGCGGATCCGCGCGGAGCTCGCCGCCCGCCTCGCCGCCGGCCGCTCGGGCACGACGGAGGTCGACTGCGCCGACGGACCCCTGCGTGTCCTGCACCTCGTCGCCGCGCCGCCGCCGCGCCTCCTCGTCTTCGGCGCCGTCGACTTCTCCTCCGCCCTCGCCGACGCGGCCGCGCTCCTCGGCTACCGCGTCACCGTGTGCGACGCCCGGTCGGCCTTCGCGACCCGCGCGCGCTTCCCGTCCGCGCACGAGGTCGTCGCCGAGTGGCCGGACGAGTACCTCGCGCGCACCGCGGTCGACGCCCGCACCGTGATCTGCGTGCTCACCCACGACGACCGCTTCGACGTGCCGCTCCTCGTCGCCGCGCTCCGGCTGCCGGTCGCGTTCGTCGGGGCGATGGGATCCCGCACCACCGACGTGCGCCGCCGCGCGCTGCTCGTGGCGGAGGGCGTGACGGAGGCGGAGCTCGCGCGGCTGCGCTCGCCCATCGGCCTCGACATCGGCGCGTCGACGCCCCAGGAGACGGCCGTCTCGATCCTCGCGGAGGTGCTCGCCGCGCGCGCCGGGTCCGCGGGCGCGCCGCTGACCACGACCACCGGACCGATCCACGGGGAGACCGCATGACCGCCGCATCCGCATCCGCCGCGGCGCAGCCCGGTCTCGCCCGCCGCCTCGGCCTCTTCGACGCCACCGTGCTCGGCCTCGGCGCGATGATCGGCGCCGGCATCTTCGCCGTCATGCCCGCCGCTGCCCGCGCGGCCGGCGGTGGGCTCCTCGTCGGCCTCGCGATCGCCGCCGTCGTCGCGTTCTGCAACGCCACCGCATCGGCCCAGCTCGCCGCCCGCTACCCGTCGTCCGGGGGCTCGTACCTCTACGGCCGGGAGCGGCTGGGGGAGTGGCCGGGCTTCCTCGCGGGCTGGTCGTTCGTGATCGGCAAGACCGCGAGCTGCGCGGCCATGGCCCTCACGTTCGCCGCGTACGCGGTGCCCGCGGCATGGCAGCGGCCCGTCGCCGCGCTCGCCGTCGTCGCCCTCGCGGTGGTCGGCTGCCTCGGCGTGACCCGCACCGCCCGGCTCGCCCGCGTGATCATCACGGTGGTCCTCGCGGTGATCGCGCTCGTGCTGGTCGCCGGGCTCGTCGCGGGCGGACCGAGCGCCGCGACGGGGCCGGTGACGGGCGTCGTCGACACGACCCCCTACGGCGTCCTCCAGTCCGCCGGGCTCCTGTTCTTCGCCTTCGCGGGGTACGCGCGCATCGCGACCATGGGGGAGGAGGTGCGGGATCCGGCCCGCACCATCCCGCGCGCGATCCTCCTCGCGCTCGGCGGCGCGCTCGTCGTCTACGCGCTCGTGGCCGTGACGCTCCTCGGGGTGCTCGGGGAGGCGCGGCTCGGCGGATCCACCGCACCGCTCGCCGACGTCGTGCGCGACGCGGGCTGGGCCTGGGCGGTGCCGGTCGTCGGCGTGGGCGCCGCGGCCGCGTGCCTCGGCGCGCTGCTGGCGCTGCTCGCCGGGATCGGGCGCACGTCGCTCGCGATGGCGCGCGAAGGGGACCTGCCGCGCGCGCTCGCCGTCGTGCACCCGCGATACCGCGTGCCGCAGCGGGCCGAGATCGCGGTGGCCGTGGTCGTCGTCGCGCTCGTGCTGACAGTGGACCTCCGCGGCGTCGTCGGCTTCTCGTCCTTCGGCGTGCTGCTGTACTACGTCGTCGCGAATGCCGCGGCCTTCACGCAGGAGCGCGCGGACCGGCGGTACCCGCGGGCGCTGCAGGTGCTGGGTGCCGTCGGGTGCCTGGTGCTCGTGGCGACGCTGCCGGGGGCGTCGATCGCCGGGGGCGTCGGCGTGCTGCTGGTCGGCGCGGTCGGTCGGGCGGTCGTGCTGGCCCGACGCCGCCGCGTTGCCGCCTCGCGCTGATCGCCGCGGGCCGCCGCGGGCCGCCCGCTACTCCCGCGTCCCGCGCTCCCCGAGCGTCGTCGGGCTGTCGAACCGCGGCTGCGGGCCGCCGCCGTGCAGGAGCCGCCACACGCGGTCGCGTGACATCGGCAGGTCGTACGGCCGGATCCCGATGGCGTCGCGCACCGCGTTGGCGAGCGCGGGCGCGACCGGGTTGTAGGGCGCCTCGCTCATCGACTTCGCGCCCAGCGGACCGTTGTCGTCGTGCGTGTCGGCGAACAGCACCTCGGTCACGGGCAGGTCGGCGAGCTGGGGGATGTGGTAGTTCCGGAGCACGTCCGTGAGGATCCGGCCCTCCCCGTCGTGCACGACCTCCTCGTACATCGCCGTGCCGAGCGCCTGCGCCGTGCCGCCCTCCACCTGGCCGCGCAGCTGGGCGGGGTTCAGCACGGTGCCGGCGTCGACGGCCTGCACCGAGCGGAGGATGCGGACCTCGCCGGTCGCCGGATCCACCGCCACCCGGAACGCGTGCACGTTGAACGCGAGGGAGCGCAGCGCGCCGTCCTCGTGCGCCTGGGCGGCGAGGCCGTCGGGGCCGACCAGCTCGGCGATCGGCACCTCGACGCCGCCGTCCGCGACGAGCGCGTCCGGCGTGAGCGCGAACGCGTCGGCGGCGATCCCCGTGCGGGCGGCGGCCGCCTCCCGCAGCAGGTCGGCGAGGGCGGACGCGGCCACGTGCACGGCCTTGCCCGCGACGACCGTGCCCGCGGATCCGAACGCGCCCGTGTCGTAGCGGGTGACGTCGGTGTCGGACTGGCGGATGCGGATCCGGTCGGGCCTCGTGCCGAGCGCGGTCGCGGCGAGCTGCGCGTGGACGGTCGTGGTGCCGTTCCCGAACTCGGCCGTGCCCACCGACACCGTCACGACGCCGTCGGCGGCCATCGCCACGGTCACGTCGGCGAAGTGCCCGCGTGGCGGCATGGTGGCGATCATCGCCGCGGCCATGCCCTCGCCCACGAGCCAGCGGTCGCCGGCGGGCACCTGGTCCCCGCCGCCGTCGCGGAGCGCCGCCTCGGCGAGGTCGAGGCACTGGTCGAGGCCGTAGCTGCCGCCGAAGCCGAGGTCGGGGCCCTCGGCGTGCGTGATGATCAGCGGGTCGCCCGGCACCACCGCGTTCCGCCGCCGGATCTCGAAGCCCGAGATGCCGAGCTCCCGCGCCAGCTCGTCGAGCGCGGACTCGATCGCGAAGATCACCTGCCCGAGGCCGTAGCCGCGGAACGCGCCCGACGGCAGGTTGTTCGTGTACACGCTCTGCGCGTCCACCCGCTTGGCGGGCGAGCGGTAGAGGGCGACCGACTCGTTGCAGCCGTGGAACATGACGCCGGGGCCGTGGTTGCCGTACGCGCCCGTGTCGCTGAGCACGTCGACCGCGAGCGCCGTGAGCACGCCGTCGGCGGTCGCGCCGGCGGTGACGCCCACGCGCATCGGGTGCCGCGCGGGCGAGAGCGTGAACTCGTCCGACCGCGTGAACTCCAGCTGCACCGGGCGGCCGGTGGCGAGCACGGCGAGGGTGACGACGTCCTCGGTGAGGATCTCCTGCTTGCCCCCGAACCCGCCGCCCACGCGCGCCGTGAAGACGCGCACCTCCTCCGGCGGGAGCTCGAACAGCCGGCAGATCTCGCGCTGCACGAGGAACGGCACCTGCGAACTGGTGCGGAGGACCAGGCGGCCCTCCTCCATCCAGCCGACGGTCGCGTGCGTCTCGAGGTGCGTGTGCGCGACGCGGTGCGTCGACCACGTGCCCGAGACGACCGCGTCGGCCCGGGCGAGGCCGGCCGCCACGTCGCCGTGCTCGCCGTGCATCTCCGCCACGATGTTCCGCTGCGGGTCGGCGAGGCGCGAGACGGCGGGATCCTTGTCGCCGTGCACGAGAGGAGCGCCCGGCCGCCGTGCCTCCTCGGGGTCGAAGACGGCGGGGAGCACCTCGTAGTCGACCCGGACCAGCCGCACGGCGGCCTCGGCGATCCCGACGTCGTCGGCGATCACCGCGGCCACGCGCTGCCCGCGGAACCGCACCGCGTCGTCGAAGACGCGGCTGTCGTCGGGATCGTCGAAGCGGTCCTCGTGCCGGGCGGACGAGTACAGCGTCGCGGGGGAGTCGTGGTGGGTGAGCACCGCGTGCACGCCCGGCAGCGCGAGCGCCTCCGTGGTGTCGATGGAGCGGATTCGTGCGTGCGGGTGCGGGCTGCGCACCAGGCTCGCGTGCAGCAGGCCCGGGATCGCGACGTCGAGCGTGTACGGCTCGAGGCCGCTGACGACGCGCTCGCTCGCGGGCGCGTGCAGCGACGTGCCGACGCGGCCGGTCTGGGCGCGCTCCGCGGCGCGGGTGCCGTCGTCCGCGGACGCGGATCCCGTCGCCCGCACCGGCCCCAACCCCTCGGGTCGTGCCCCGCCGCAGCCCGGGGAATGCGCGTGATCCGCGCCGCCGTGCTCGCCGCGGATCGCCTCGTCGACCGCCCGGTAGCCCGTGCACCGGCAGAGGCTGCTCTTCATCAGGCGCGGCAGGTCGTCGAGGTCGTCCGCGCCGAGCGACGCCGCGGTGACGACCATGCCGGGCGTGCAGAACCCGCATTGGAACCCGGCCGCCTCCACGAAGCGCTCCTGCACCGGATGCAGGTCGCCCGGGGTCCCGAGCCCCGCCGCCGTCGTGATCTCCCGGCCCGCCGCCCGGAAGGCGGGAAGGATGCACGACTGCACGGCCTCGCCGTCGAGGAGCACGGAGCACGCGCCGCAGTCGCCCGAGTCGCACCCCTTCTTCACGCTGAAGACCTCGTGCGCGCGCAGCCACGTGCGCAGGCTCTGCCCGGGGGCGGGGTCGCCCGGGATCTCCCGGCCGTCCACGGTCATGCTCACGGGCGTGCTCCTGCCGTCGTGGTGGTGGCGGCGCCGGCCGGGGTGCCGCGCTCGCCGGAGGGCGGTCCGTCGCCGGAGCCCGCCGCGTCGCCCGCCAGCTCCGCGCGGATCTCCTCCGCGAGCAGCGCGCTCACGGCCCGGCGCCAATCGGCGGCGCCGTGCGCGTCGGTGAACCACGATCCGATCGCCCGCACGTCCTCCGCGAGCGCGTCGGCCGCGGGGAGCGCGGGGTAGCGCAGCCGCTCGGGCCGGAGGGTCGCGCCGGTCACGGTGAGCGTGAACGCGCCGCCCTCGTCGAGCCGGCCGATCACCACGGACCCGGACCGGCCGATGGGCGACAGCGCGATCTTGCGGAACGCCGTCCGCGCGCGCAGCGACGAGACCGGCACGTGGATCGACCGCAGCACGTCGCCGGGCCGGAGCGCCGTGGTCCGGTCGCCGGTCACGAGCTCCGCCACGGGCATCCGCTCGTCGGAGGCGGGGTCGTCGGCGATGGCCGCCCGCCAGATGAGCGCCTCCGCGTCGAGCGCGGACGCGAGCGCCGTCATCGGCCCCGCTGGGAGCGCCGAGCAGACGTTGCCGCCGACGGTCGCGACCCGCCAGATCTTGGTCGACCCGAACAGCGCCGTGCAGGCCTGGAGGAAGAGGGGGTGCGCGGCCCAGCCGTCCCGCGGCGCGATCCCGGCGACCTCGGCGATCGTGCAGGTCGCGGCGATCTCGAGCCCGTCGTCCGTGACCACGAGCGACTCCCAGCCGAGCGCCTGCAGGTCGACGAGCCCCGTGAGGTGCGGGTGCGGCTCCGCGAAGATGCCGGATCCGCCCGCCAGCGCCGCCACGGTCGGCCCGAGCGCGGCGAGGTCGTCGCGCGTCCGGGCGGGCACGACGGAGCGGACGGTCGGCTGGTCCATGGGCCTCCTCTGCGGGCGTCCCGGTCGCCGGCCGCGGATCCGTCGGGGGAGCGCGGTCGGGCGTGGGCGTGTGACAGCGATCCTCGCATCCAGTAGCCCCCGCCCCCGTCGGCGCGCCCCCGAGTTGCCGCGGCCCGGGCCCTGCTGCCACGCTCGGGGGGGGGGAGACCCGGGGAGACCATGAGCATCCGCAGCACCGTCCACGCCGCCCGTCCCCGCCGTCGATCCCGCGGCCGTCCTGCGCTCGCCGCCAGCGGATCCGCGCTCGCCGCGTCCCTGCTCCTGGCGGGCTGCTCCGTCGGCCCCGACGGCCCGCCCGCCCCGCCGTTCGACGCCGTGACGATCGACCCCGCCGCCGCGCCCACGGCGTCCCCCGGCCAGCGCGTCGCCCTCGGCGAGGTGGTCGCCCTGCCGAGCGTGGACGAGACCGGCGCGACGGACGACGTGGTCGCGACGACCCTGCTGGGCGTCGCCGAGGGCCAGCCCACGTACTGGTCCGGCTACGAGGACGGCGCGCGGTTCGCTGACCGCACCCCCTTCTTCGCCTTCGTCCAGACCCGGTGGCTGCATGGCCAGGCCGGCCCGCAGAACGGCCCGGTCCTCCGCCCGTTCCTCGCCGACGGCACGGAGGTCGACATCATCCAACGCCAGCTCGGCGGCATCTCCGACGACGCCGAGTGCCCCTACGAGGTCCCCGACCTCGGCCTCGAGGACGGCCACCACATCGAGGAGCGGATGCAGTGCGTGGTCTACGCGGTGCCCGTCGGCCAGGAGCTCGCCGAGCTGCGCTGGCACGACGTCCCGCGCACCATCCTCCAGACGCCGGACCCCGCGACGCACCCGTACCTCGAGGCGCCCGTGGTCTGGGAGGTCGACGCCCTCCCCGCGGCGGCGGTGGAGGGATGACGACGGTGACCGCGCCCCGCCGCGCCCGCCGCGAGCTCCGGGCCGCCGCCGTCCTGCTGCTCGTGCAGGGCGTGCTGATGGAGGGCCTCGTCGCCGCGGGCCTCGTCGTCGTCCTGGTGCTCGGGATCCCGCAGGCCGACATCACGGCCCACGCGGAGGTCTTCGCGCTGCCGTACCTGCAGGACGAGCTCTACCCGATGATGGCGATGAGCGGGATCTTCGCCGCGCTCCGCATCACCGTGGGCATCGGCCTCTGGCGCGACCGGCTCTGGGGACTCGCGCTCGCGGGCGTCATGTGCGCGGTGACCCTCGTGCTGATGGTGTTCCTGCTGCCGGCCGGGCTCCTCGACGGCGCGCTGTCCGGCGCCGCGCTCGTGCTCCTCTTGCACGCGCGGCTCGGGCGCGACGCGGCGGGTACCGTGCGCCCGGCGCTCGTCGGGGCCGATCGCCCGTGATCCACTGACCGCCCCCGACCGGGGGCGCGGGCCCCGGCTCGGTAGGATGGCGAGTCGCCACCCATCGGGTCGGGCGCACGCATCAGGCACACGAGAAGCACCAAGGGGATGATCCATGGCGGGCAGCGCACGGCAGTTCAACGTAGCGCTCGAGCCGACGGTCGATCCCGCCACCAGCGAGGAGGAGTACTCCCGCCAGGACGACGCGGTCGCCCCGGCGCCCGCCACGTGGCCCACCACGCATCACCGCCCCGACGTCGTCGTCCGCAAGGGCCTCGCCACGCTGGTCAACCGCACGCTGACGCCGCACCAGGCGCTCGTGACCGACCTCCTCTTCATCCGCGACGCGCTGCTCGCGACCGGCATCGACTTCTGGCTGATCCGCGGCAACGACGAGCGCCCGGTCATCGCCATCGACGTGCAGAACCGCGACACCGTGGTCCGCGCCCTCGTCGCCGCCTGCGCCGATGAGCCGCTCTACGCGAAGACCGTCGACGGCCGCCGCCGCCCGCCGCTGCTCGTCGCCGACGGCCGCCTCACCGACAACCCCGACGCCGGCATCTTCCGCCTCTACCGCCCGCGCATCGAGCCGGTGGGCCTCCTGGCCTACGGCGCGTCCACCGCGGTCGAGCTGCAGTTCTTCCGCTTCGAGGGCGAGACCATCGTCTGGCCGGTCGAGAACTCGCTCACGCGCGAGATCCTGCCCGCCGCCGAGGTCGTGCCGACCACGGTCGAGATGTACGGCCACGAGTGGAAGACGCTCCGCGGCATGTTCGACGCGCAGGCGTCCGACATCACGTTCGACATCGACATGGTCTTCTCCTGGGTCGACGGCAACGACCCCGAGTTCCAGAAGCGCCGCGCCGAGCGCATGAAGGACGTCGTGGTCGGCGAGGGCGACGACTCCGAGGCCCGCTTCCGCCAGATCGACGAGCTCAAGTACGCGCTCCGCTCGGTGTACCTGTTCGCGCCGTGGGTGCGCCGGATCTTCATCGTCACCGACTCCCCGAAGCCGTCGTGGCTGGCCGACCACCCCGCCGTCACGTTCGTGCGCAGCGAGGAGTTCTTCACGGATCCCGCCGCCCTCCCCACGCACAACTCGCAGGCCGTCGAGTCGCAGCTGCAGCACATCCCGGGCCTCAGCGAGCACTTCCTCTACTCGAACGACGACATGTTCTTCGGCCGCCCGGTGCAGCCCGGCATGTTCTTCTCGCCCGGCGGGATCACCAAGTTCATCGAGGCGGCCACGCGCATCGGCCTGGGCGACAACGACTCCGACCGCAGCGGGTTCGAGAACTCCGCGCGCGTCAACCGGCGCCTGCTCATGGAGCGCTTCGGCCGCCTCATCACGCGCCACCTCGAGCACGCCGCCACGCCGCTGCGCAAGAGCGTGCTGCTGGAGCTCGAGCAGGAGTTCGCGGAGGACTTCCACCGCACGCAGCTCAGCCGCTTCCGCTCGAGCACCGACATCTCGGTCACCAACTCGCTGTACCACTACTACGCGCAGATGACCGCGCGGGCGGTCCAGCAGGAGAACGCGAAGGTCGCCTACGTCGACACCACGTCGCGCGCCGGCCTCGACATGCTCCCCGGCCTCCTCAAGCGCCGCTCGCAGGACTTCTTCTGCCTCAACGACGGCTCCTTCCCGGAGGTGCCGGCCGACGAGCGCCAGGCGCGCGTGCAGGACTTCCTCGAGCGGTACTACGGCATCCCGGCGCCCTGGGAGGCGGAGGTCGCGGACGCCGCGGGAGCCCCGTCCGCCGGCGCGCCCGACGCGTCCGCCGCTCCCGCCCCTCCCGCCGAGTGAGTCGCGCGGGGAGCCCCGCCGACCGCACGCCGTACGAGGTGCTCGGCGTGGATCCCGCGGCCGGCACCGCGACCCTCCGCGCCGCGTACCGCCGGCTGGTGCGCGCCACCCACCCGGACACCGGCGGCGAGGCGCACCTCTTCCACGCGGTGCAGCGCGCGTGGGAGCTCGTCGGGGATCCCGACGACCGCGCCGCGTACGACCGCGGGCAGGGTCGCGCGTCCGCGGCCGATGACGAGCCGCTCGGGCCGGACGAGGCCGGGTACGCGCCCGTGCCCGGATCCGGCACCCGCATCGGCGCGGCCGTCCACGGCGTCGCGGGCGCGCTCGCCCGCGCCCACTACCTCGACCGCGTGGCGGAGTGGCAGGGCGTCGCGCCGGGCGCCGACCCCGGCGTGGATCCCTGGTCGCCCGAGCTCGTGCGCCGGGCCCCGCGCGACGTCCGCTGGCTGCTCGCGAAGGCGCTGGCGGAGGAGGCGACCGCGCGCGCTGCCGCCTCGCTCGGCATGGGCGCCACGATCTTCCACGACGTGCGCCCGCTCGACGGCGCGGGCAAGGTCGACCACGTCGTGCTCGCGCCCGCCGGCCTCTTCGCGCTCAGCTCCGAGGACTGGGGCACGGACGTGCAGCTGGTGCGCGGCGAGCTGCAGCCGGTCGCGCCGGATCCCGACGGCGCCCTCGCCCCGGGCGACGCGCCCGTCACGTGGCTGGTCGGCGCCGCGCGCGCCCTCGCGGCCTCGGCCGGCGTGCGCTTCGCGGCCGCGGTGGTCGTCGTGCCGGACGACGCGCTCGCGCAGCCGGTCGAGCGCGTGGAGCGCGGGCGCAACCGCGGCGCCCTCGTCGTCCGCCGATCCGTCCTGCCGCTCGTGCTGCGCGACGGCGTCTCGGAGGAGGGCCGGCTCAGCGTCGCGGACCCCTACGCCGTGCGCGCGCTGCTCCGCGAACGTCTGACGCTGCTCGGGCCCGCCGCGGGCTGACGCGGACGACGGCCGCGGCACGCAGAAGAGCCCGCCGCGACGGATCGCGGCGAGCCCGCGGGCGGTGCGGGTGGATCACGCGGGGAGGTCGGTCGGCGCGTCGCCCGCGCCCGCGCCGGCACCGGTGTCGGCCGCGTCCTCGTCCGCTCCGAGCGAGTCGCCGCCGCTTGCGAGGCCGCCGTCACCGGGCGCCTCGTCGTCGTCGACGTGCTGGATGCTCTCGCCGTCGGGGACCGTGCCGCCGACGCTCGCGTCGGAGTCGCCCTCGCCGGGCATGGCCTGGGTGACGCCGGGGGCGCCCTGGACGGTGGACAGGGGATCGATGTCGGAGTCGCTCATCACTCGACCGTACGCCGGAGCGCCGCGCGCGTCCGGGTGTGCGCGGGACCGGCGGGCGCGGTCAGACGGCGGGGGCGAGCGGCGCGTCGAGCTCGTCGACGCAGCCGGCGAAGGCGCGGGTGAGCGCGTCGAGCTCCCCGGCGTCCGGACGCGGGTCGGGGAAGAGCGCACGCGCCTCCCCGGCGTCCCGACCGGCGAACAGCAGGGCGCGCTCGTGCAGGCGCCTGTCCCCGGCAGCGACGCAGGCGTCGCCCATGAGCGCCACGTGGTGCCCGACCCGCGCGTCGAGATCCGCCGCGCGGGCGTGGGCCACCCGCCACAGGATCGGGGTGCGGGGGTTGTGCATCTCCGTGGCCGCGACGACGCGGTCGACGGCGGCGTCGAGCTCCTCGACGGGGAGGAGCGGACGTCCGGTCCGGGACTGGAGGCGGATCAGCTGGCAGATCTCGACGGCCGTGGCGGGCGGCGAGCCCGGTGCCGCGGCGGGCGCGTCGTCGTCGAGCGCGGCGACGTAGTCGAGCGCCACGTCGAGCGGCGGGTCGCCGCCGCGGCTGTCCTCGGCCGCGGCCCGGGCGGACGCGAGCGCCTCGGCTTCGGCGCCGACGGCGACGAGCGTCTTGAGCAGCGAGATCCTGCTGCGCAGCCGGAGCATGAACATCGCACCGCCGAGCACCGCCGGGCTCGCGTCCCGGCCGCGCACGAGGTCGACGCCGAGGAGCTCCGCGCGACCGGGCTGCCGGCCGCTGGACAGCTCGTGCACCTCCCGCAGGAGCGCGATCGCGGCGCGCGGCTCCCCGGCGTACCGCAGGAGGTCGGCGTGGTTGATCACGCATTCGATGCCGAACCGGATCGCGTCCGCGTCCGTGCGCATGAGCCGGTCGGCGGCCTGGATCCCGCGATCCAGCAGCTCGGACGCCTGCGCTGCCCTGCCCGAGCGGGCCAGCACCAGCGTGAGGGTGTTCAGGGCGAGGAAGAGGCGGTCGGGCGTGCGCTCGTCGTCGCCGTCGACGTAGCGCCGGGCGTTGTCGACCAGCTCGGAGGTGCGCCACAGCTGCGGCGGCGTGTCGATGAGGGTCTCGTTGATCATGCGGTGCTCGGCCTCTTCCCGTGGGGCGCCGGTGTCCGGCGCTCGTGATGCGCCGTCGGGCGCCCCGCGTCTCGAGGCCGTGGGCATGGCCGAGGACGGGATCGAGACGGGAGGCCCACGGTAGGCGCACGTCGCGCGCGGTGTCCGTCCCCGTCCACACTGGCGGCCCACGCACGAGCGCGCCGCCCGCGATGCGGACGGCGCGCTCGGGGATCGCGACTCAGTCGATGCGCGTGAGGCCCTCGAGGCGGCCGAGGAGGTCGCGGTCCTGCGCGTCGAGGTCGCCCTCGGCGGCGACGACGCGGATGGCGGCGTCGAAGTCGAGGTCCTGGTCGTCGGCGACGCCCGCGACGTCGGCCACGACCCAGAGGAAGCTGACGAGCTCGGGGAGGATCTCGGACAGCACGGCGTCCGGGAAGATCGCCGCGGCCTGGCGGAACATGCGGTCGGTGGCGGGGCCGCCGAACGCGTGGTCGAGGTCGGCGACGATGCCGTCGTCCTCGTCGAGGTCGGTGGAGATCCAGTTGGCGACGTGCTCGCCGTCGAGGTGGATGGCCGAGATGAAGAGGGGCTCGCCACCCGACTCGCTCTCGACGATCTCGGTGATCGTGTAGCCGGCGACGCCGGGAGGCGTGAGAAGGGAGTCGTCATCCATGCCGCCCATGCTATCCGGGCAGGGGCCTCCGGCGAGCCCCCGTTCCGCGCCCTCGGGCGGATCCCGGGAGGCGTCGCGGGTAGCCTCGACGGATGACCCCTGCCGCCGACCTCGCGCCCTCCGCGGCGACGGTCCCGGCGGCCCCGGCGGTCGGCCCGGAGGCGCGCGACCTGCCCGCGGTCCTGGATCCCGCGGCCTGGCGCGACCGCGCCGCCCGCCACGCCGACCGCGCCGACGCCTTCTCCGCGGGGTTCCGCGCGCGCCGCCTCGCCGGCCGCACGCACGAGGTCGACGACTTCCTCTTCACCTACTACCCGCACAAGCCGTCGCTGCTGAAGCGCTGGCACCCGGGGGCGGGCGTCACGCTCGCGGACGTGGCGGGCGACGAGCGCGCGGCCTGGCGCTGGTACGTCGCCGACGAGGAGCGGGCGGCGGGCGCCGTCCGGGTCGACGCGTCGGCGTACCTCGAGGCGCGCGGATCCACCGCCTCCTTCATCGAGCGGATCCTCGGCCGCACCGCCGCGCGCCCCGGCCGCTTCTCCTGCTTCGGCCTGCACGAGTGGGCGATGGTCTACCGGGTCGGGCCCGGCGAGCAGCGGCACGAGCGGCTGCCGCTGCGCCTCGGATCCGCCGCCACCGACGAGGTCGTCGAGACGCACAAGCTCGCGTGCACGCACATCGACGCGTTCCGCTTCTTCACGCCCGAGGCCGTGCCGCGGAACGCGCTCGCGCCCACGCGCGAGACGCAGCCGGACCTCGATCAGCCCGGCTGCCTGCACGCGGGGATGGACGTCTACAAGTGGGCGACCAAGCTCGGCCCGCTCGTGCCCGGCGAGGTGCTCCTCGACGCCTTCGAGCTCGCCCGCGACATCCGATCGCTCGACATGCGCGCCAGCCCGTACGACGTGTCCGGCCTCGGGCTCGAGGCCGTGCGGATCGAGGAGCCCGCGGGCAAGGCACGCTACGCGGCCGAGCAGCGCGGATTCGCGGAGCGGTCGAACGGGCTGCGGGCGCGGATCCTCGCCGAGCTCGGGCACGCCCGCGGCGCGGCCGCCGCCGGGCTCTAGGTGTACTGAGTCATCACGTTGGTGACACTCGGGCCGCGGGCGTCAGCCCGTGGCTCGAGTGGATTCGTTCAGTGTTGTAGTGCTGGATCCACGGATCAAGGGCGTCGGTTCTGGCTTGGTTGCTGGTGAAGGGTTGCCGGTAGGCCCACTCGGTCGCGAGGGTGCGGTTGAAGCGTTCGACCTTGCCGTTCTGCCAGGGGCAGTGCGGGCGGATGAACTTCTGCCTCGCACCGAGCTGCGTGACCGCGTTCTGGAACGCGGCCGAGTGCCGGTAGGCGAACGCGTTGTCCGTCAGGACCCGTTCGATGCGGGTGATGCCGTGCTCGGCGAAGTACGCCGCGGCCCGGGTCAGGAACCCTGCCGCGGTCACGCCCTTCTCGTCCGGGTGGATCTCCGCGTAGGCGAGGCGGGTGTGGTCATCGACCACGGCGTGGACGTAATCGAACCCGATCCCACGACCACGAACCTGTTCGCTGCGGCCATGCGCCCGCCAGCCGCCGCCGTCCGGGATCCGGCCGAGCTTCTTCACGTCGACGTGGATCAGGTCGCCGGGATGCTCATGCTCGTACCGGTTTGCCGTCGACCGGGATGCCCGGATCACGGCCCCGGTGACGGGGTCCAACCATGCCAACGGCGGTGCCCCGTGCCGCCGCAGGACGCGGGAGATCGTGCGGGCTGGAACACCGGTCACCGGCGCCAACCGGGCAGGACCTGATCGCAATCGGGTCCTCGCTTCCACGACGGCTCGTTCTCGTTCCGGGCTCGTCCTCGTCGGCACCCGTCTCGGCCTCGAGGACCGGTCCGACAAGCCTTCGAAACCCTCGGACCGGAACCGATTCACCCACCGATGCGCGCACTGACGCGACACACCGAGTTCGCGCGCGACATGCGAGACCGGCCGACGATCCTCGACCACCCGCCGCACGAGGAGAACCCTCCCGTGAACCGTCAGACGAGCATTAGCGTGGGACATCGAGGCCTCCTGGCAGTGGCAGAACTAGACAGCTCCATCAAGCCAGGAGGCCTCCTCACACGCCCCGAAGTGTCACCAACGTCATGGCCGGGTACAGCTAGAGCACGCGGACGCCGTCCGGGTCGCGCAGCCGCTCGATCTCGCGTCGGTCGCGCTTCGTCGGGCGCCCGGCGCCGCGGTCGCGCACGACCGTCGCGGGCACGGCGTCGCGCGGCGGCGGCGGAGTGAGGTCGGTCATCGCCTCCGCGGCGATCGTGGGCCCGACGCGCTTCACGAGCGTGCGGCGCACCACGAGGATCCGCTCGGCGCCCGCCACGCGCACGCGCACCTCGTCGCCGGGCCGCACCGACTGCGACGCCTTCGCGCGCTCGTCGCCGACCTTCACGTGCCCGGCACGGCAGGCGGCGGTGGCCTGGGACCGCGTCTTGTAGACGCGGACGGCCCAGAGCCAGCTGTCGACCCGGACCGCGGCCTGCACGCCGGCCGCGACCGACGAGGCGGGCGGGGCGGCGTCGGACGGCATGCTCCGACCCTAGGCGACGGCTCCCCGGTACGCTGGCCCGAGCATGTCGATCTCCCGCCGCACCCTCCTCACCGCGTCCGTGTCGGGGCTGTCGCTCCTCGGGCTCGCGGCGTGCACGCGGACTGCTCCGACACCCGCGACCCCCACGGCCAGTCCCTCGCCGACCCCGACCCCCACGTCCACCGTGCGCGCGGCCGGGCTCCCGGAGCCGGTGGCCTTCGCGCGCTCCGACTGGGCGGGCGACCCGTTCGCGCGCGGATCCGGCAGCTTCCTCCGCCCCGGCGCCACGACCGCCGACCGCGAGGCGCTCGCCCGCCCCGTCGAGGACCGGGTGTTCTTCGCCGGCGAGGCCACGAGCGCCGACCGACCCGGCACGGTCGCCGGCGCCTACGCCTCGGGGATCCGCGCGGCGGGCGAGGTGGATCGCGCGGGCGCCGGGTCCGAGCGCGTCGCGGTCGTGGGCGCCGGCATCGCGGGCACGGCGGCCGCCCGCGCCCTCCGCGACGCCGGGCACGACGTGGTGCTCGTCGAGGCCCGCGCCGAGCTCGGCGGCCGGATCCGCGCGGCCGGCGGCACGGACTGGCCGTACCCCGCGGAGCTCGGCGCCCTCTGGATCGCCGCCGACCACGACGACCTGCTGCGCGACGCGCTCGAGTCCGCCGGCATCACGCGCTACGGCCTCGCGCTCGTCGCCGAGAGCCGCGGACCCGACGGCGCGGTGCTGGATCCCTCGACCGCCGGATCCGACGCCCTCGCCGCCGCGCAGGTCCGCGCCCGCGCGCGGCCCGGCGCCGTCAGCCTCGCCGCGGCCCTGCGCGAGACCGGCGGCGACGCGCTCTCCACCGAGGGCGGCGCCGCCTCGCCCGCCGCCCGCCTCGCCGCGCTCCTCGCCACCGACGTGGCGATCGCCCACGGCGCGGCGCCCGACGAGCTCTCGGGCGCGCGCGGCCTCGACGAGCCGGCGCCCGTCGGCAACGTCGCCGTCACGGGCGGCTTCGCGGGCCTCGTGCAGCACCTCCTCCGCGACCAGGACATCGACGTGCTGCGGGAGTCCACCGTCTCGCGCATCGCGTACGGCAACGGCCGGGTGGGGCTGCGGCTCGGGTCCGGCGAGTCGCTGTCGGTCGACCGCGTGGTCGTCACGGTGCCGCTCGGCGTGCTGCAGGAGGGCGCGATCGCGTTCGACCCGGCGCTGCCGTCCTCGCACGACGTCGCCATCCGCGCGCTCGGCCCCGGCCGCGCCGACCGGATCTGGCTGCGCTTCGCCGAGCCGTTCTGGTCGACGGCCGCCACGGTCTGGACCTCCTACGACGCCGGCGGCAGCTTCACGCGCTGGTACAACCTCATGCCGATCTCGGGCGAGCCCGTGCTCATGGCCGAGGTGGGCGCGGCGGCGGCCGAGCGGGTCGCGGCCATGGACGACCCGGCGCTGCGGTCGGCGGCGCTCCGCACGCTCGCGCCGTTCGCGGATCCGGAGCTCCTCGCGACGGGGACGGCCACTCCGGATCCCGGCCCGAGCGCCGAGCCGACCCCCTAGGCCGCGGTGCCCGCCGGGCCGTCGCCGAGCGCGTCGCGTCGGCTCTCGCTGCGCGCCAGGCGACGCCGGGTCTCGGCCATCTCGTACGGCAGCAGCCAACGGACGAAGCTGCTGAGCACCTGCTGAGCCCCTTCGGCGTCGACGCCGATGAGGTCGACGATGCGCGCGATCGCGTCCTCGTGGGACTCCGCCCGCGCGAGCGTCGCGCCCAGCGCCTCCAGCTCGGCGCCGGCGGCGAGCCGTGCCCGGTCGGCGGTGATCTGCGTCTCGACGGCGCCGCGGTCGGCGGCCGCTCCGAGAGCGGTGACAGCTCCCGGGACGTGTCGCGCGATCATCGCGGCCGTGACCCGCACCGGCAGCGGGTCGGCCGTGCGGATCCCCAGGGAGGGCATCGTCGCGCGTGCCTCGTGCTCGCCGGGCTCGAGGTCGCGCCACTCCGACGTGGCCACGTGGACGGGCACGCGCGTGCTGTCACCCGGATCCAGCGGCACGGCGCCGGGCGTCCCGCCGACGAACGCGAAGTCGATGCCGCGGGCGACGCCGCCGGTCGGCGTCAGGCCGCCGACCGTGTGGAACGACGCGACGGGCACCCAGCGTGCGTCGCCGACGTTGACCACGTCGACCACGAGGGCCTCCGGATCGGGGTCGTCCCGCACCACCGACGGCCAGCGCAGCTCGAGCGCCGGCCCTCGTGCCGCGTCGTCGGGTCGGGTAGCGGAGCGTCCGTCGTCGGCGACCATCCGTCCATGCTGTCACGCGACAGCGCAAGGGAGCCGGCTGATGCCGTGGTCCGTTCCTCAGCGGCGGACGGTCTCCCTGTCGCCCGCGGATCCCCGTGCCCGCCGGGGCGCTGGCGTCCCCGCGGTCTCCGCCACCGACTCGTCCTCGGCATCCGACGGCGCGGGCTGTGGGGGTGCCGTCCCGCCCGGCGCGTCGCCGTCGTGCGTCCGCCTCCGGGTCCCGGCATCCGCAGGCCGCACGCGGCTCAGCGCCACGACGGACGCGGACACCCCCGCCAGCACGCCCGCGACGAGCGCCAGCCACGCGGCGATCTCGAACGGGACCCCGACCTGCGCGGGATCCAGGAAGAAGTACGGGTACCAGCCGACGCGCGGGCCGCGGACCTCCGTGAACGCGCACCAGGCCACGGGGAAGAGCATCGCCCAGCCGACGGCCTTCCACGTGACGCGCGGGCGGCCGGGAGCGAGGGTCCAGTCGAGGAGCGCGTAGGCGGGGATCACGAAGTGCAGCAGCCGGCTCGACCACGGCACCTCGACGTAGTACGCCTGCGAGCTCGACTCCAGCACGATGAGGCCGAAGACCACGCCGGACACCACGACGTAGCTGAGCACCACGGCGCGCACGGCGGCCAGGAGCGGCGGCTCGACGCGGCCGCGCAGCGCGTGCAGGCCGGACGCCGCGAGCACGACGACGCCGGCCATGCCGCTCTGCGTCGTGAAGTAGCTGAACCAGTTCTCGGCCGCGAAGGTCGTGAAGCCCTGCACGTAGTCGAAGTCGGCGACGAGCGCGGCGACCACGACGATCGCGGCGACCAGGCGCACGCCACCGAGGATCCTCTGCACGTGACTCCGATCGTGGCCGGCACCGGGCAGGCCAGCCGCGTCCAGTGTACGAACGAGGTCTCACGATCGGCTCCGTGCCCTCGCGCGTCGCGGGCGGGAGCGGCAGGATGACGCGCATGAGCCCTTCATCGCGATCCACCAGCCAGCAGGTGCAGTTCGGGTCCTTCGGCGGCGTCGACGTCCTCGAGGTCGTCGACATCCCGCGTCCGTCGCCCGGCCCCGGGGAGGTCCTCGTCGAGGTCTTCGCGGCGGGCATCAACCACATCGAGGCGTACATCCGGCAGGGCCGCTTCCCCGACGAGGTGCCGACCGCGTTCCCGAACGGGCAGGGCAGCGACTTCGCCGGGTGCATCGCGGCCGTCGGCGAGGGCGTCACCCGCTTCCGGAAGGGCCAGGACGTCCTCGGCCACACCGTCATGGCCGCGCACGCGACGCACGTGGTCGTGCCCGCGGGCAACGTCGTCCTGAAGCCCGCGCAGCTCCCGTGGGAGGTCGCGGGCGGCCTCTTCCTCGCGGGCCTCGTCGCGCACGACGTGCTGCACGCCGTCACGGTCGGCGAGGGCGACACGCGCGTCGTCACCGCCGCGGCGGGCGGTGTCGGCAGCATCGAGGCGCAGCTCGCGATGCGGCGCGGCGCCCGCGTCATCGGCACGTGCGGCGAGCGGAACTTCGACTACCTGCGCCAGATCGGCGTCACCCCGGTGGTCTACGGCGACGGCCTCGCCGACCGGATCCGCGCGGCGGCCCCGAACGGCGTGCAGGGCTTCGTCGACAACTTCGGCGGCGGCGAGCCCGTGGCCGAGGAGCTGGGCGTGGCGGGGAAGCGCTTCAGCTCGAGCGACGACCGCCGGGAGCTCGAGCTCGAGGCCGTCCTGCCGCCCGTGGAGGAGGACGACGTCCACCGCTCCCGCACGCTCGCGACGGTCGCGGACCTCGCGGCCAAGCGCGAGGTCGACGTGCTCGTCTCCGGCTTCTACCCGCTGGCGGAGGTGCAGGACGCGTTCGACGACCTGGAGCGCCGGCACGCCCGAGGCAAGATCGTGCTCGGCATGCGGCCCGTGCACTACCCGGGCGACCGGCGCAGCACGGCGAAGGCGCGCGACGTGGCGGAGGGGCGGGCCTGACGCGCCGCGCGTGATGCGCACCGGGTGACGCGCGCCGGGTGACGCCCGCCGCGGTCAGCGCGCGACGACCTCGGCGGGCTCGGGCTCCGTCGGGGATTCGATGTGCGCCTCGCGCCAGCGCAGCAGGTCGCGCACCGCGGGGGACTCGTCGCACTCGAGCATCGCGACGGCGGCGCGCGGCGTCTGGTCGTTGACGGCGAGCCAGGAGCGCACGCGCTCGGAGGTGTCGCCCACGAGCATCGTGAGCACGGCCGCCGGCGCCTGCGGGTTGCGGGCGAGGCACGCGCGGACGCCCTCGTCGGCGTCGCGCGCCAGGGCCCGCTGCACGTCCTCGGGCGCGTGGAGGCTGCTCGCCACGCTCTCCCGCACCTTGGGGTCGCGGTGCTCGGCGAGCAGGCGCAGCCGGCGGATCTTGCTGGGCGTGACCTCGGGCGCGGGATGCAGCGCGGCGGCCTGCTCCGCGGTGAGGACGGCGGGCGCGGTCCGGTGCAGGGCCTCGAGCTGCGCGGCGGTGGTGAACCTGATGCACGACATGCCCCGACGCTATCGAAGGTGCCCGTGAGATGGTGGATCCATGACCGCCGAGCGCCCGCCCGAGCCCCCGCGCGGGGCGCAGCGCGACAGCGGAGACGCGTGGGTGGAGGGCCCCGACGGCCAGCGGTTCTGGGGCGCGTTCGGCGCGGCCGGCCTGCTCGTGCACGACCCGGATCGCGGCGTCCTCCTCCAGCACCGCGTCGCGTGGAGCCACCACGGCGGCACGTGGGGACTGCCCGGCGGCGCCCGGCACGCGGGCGAGTCCGCGGTCGACGGCGCCGCGCGCGAGGCGGCCGAGGAGGCGGGGGTGCCGCCCGCGGGGATCCGGCCCGTGCTGGCGACCGTGCTCGACCTCGGCTTCTGGAGCTACACGACCGTCACCGCCCGCGTCCTCTGCCCGTTCGAGCCGCGCGTCGCGGACGCCGAGAGCATCGAGCTGCGCTGGGTGCCGGTCGACGAGGTCGACGGCCGCGAGCTGCATCCCGGGTTCGGCCGGGCCTGGCCGATGCTGCGCGGCGAGCTCGCGCGCGAGGTGACGCTGGTCGTCGACACCGCGAACCTGCTCGGCTCCCGGCCGGACGGCTGGTGGCGCGACCGCGCCGGATCCACCACCAATCTCCTCGTCGAGCTCGACGGGCTGGCGCGCGACGGCCTCCCCGCCGCCGACCTCGGGCTGCCGGGCGACGTGAGGTGGCCGGACGTGGTGGCCGTCGTGGAGGGGCACGCGCGGGACGCATCGCTGCCGGCGGCGCCCGTCGCGGATCCCGCGTCGCCCGTGCTGCGCGCACCCGGCGTCGCGGTGGTCGAGGCCGCGGCGGACGGCGACGGCGAGATCGTGCGCGTCGTCGGCGCCGCGCGGGACGACGGCCGCGAGGTCGTGGTGGTCACGGCGGACCGCGGGCTCGTCGCGCGGGTCGAGGCGCTCGGCGCCCGGGTCGTCGGGCCCGGCCGGGTCCGCGCGCTGCTCGACGCGCGCGCGGACCGCGACGCGGGCTAGGCGGCCGGAGCCGGCTCGGCCGTCGGGCCGGACGCGAGGGCGGCCGACGCCGCCTCGACGATCCCCGCGCGCCAGAGCGCGTGCAGGGCCAGGGCGGTCGGCCGGTCGCGGGCCGCGAGCACGCCGCCCGACGCCGGGAAGAGCGTGTCCTCGCCGTCCGCGTCGAGCACCACGCCGCCGGCCTCGCGCACGATGAGCGTCGCCGCGAGGTGGTCGACCGGCCCGAATGAGCCGATCACCGCGCCCACGCCGTGCCCGAGCGCGACGCCCGCGACCGTGAGCGTGCCGGATCCCATGATCCGCATCGTGCAATACCGCGCGGCGAGCGCGTCGAGCAGCGGGAGCATCCCCGGCCAGGGCGCGTGGCCCGCGAGCTCGGTGCTCACCATCCGGCCGCGGAGCGGATCCGCGTCGGGCGCGTGCACGCCGCCGGGCGCGGCCGTCAGGTCGAGGCGCGCGCCGGCGGACCGGGCCCCCTCGCCCTCCGCGGCCTCGACGACCGTGCCGCGCCAGGGATCCGCCACGACGCCCACCACGGGAGCGCCGTCGACCACGAGGGCGAGCGAGAAGCTCGTCCAGGGCACGCCGTTGGCGAGGTTCGCGGTGCCGTCGACCGGGTCGAGGTACCAGCACGGACGGCCGCGCACGGCCTCGCCGCCGTACTCCTCGCCGACGAGCACGTGGTGCGGGAACTGGGCGCCGACGACCGCGCGCACGTCGCGCTCGACGGCCCGGTCGATCTCCGTCACGTGGTCGGCGGGGTTGGCCTTCGTCGTGACCGCGCCCACCGCGTGCGACCGGATGTGGTCGATCGCGCGCGCGGCGAGGTCGCGGGCCGCGGCGCGGGCCCGGGTGCGCTCGGCGGCGGGCGCGGTCGCCCGGGCGTCGGCGGCCGCGGGATCCGCCGCCCGGCGCGCGAGCACGTCGAGGAGCGTCGCCAGCCGGTTGGTCGTGATCGCGTCGACCCCGATCGACGCCAGCCACTCCATCTGCGCGGGCTCGTCGACGGTCCACGCCGCCACCCGGGCGCCGTGCGCGTGCACGGCGTCCACGAGCGCGCGGCCCACGACGAGGTGCGGCAGGTTGACGACGGCGGGCCGGAGCTCCGCGAGGTCGTCCGCGGTGGGCGGCTGGGGGTCGGCCCACGGCAGCCAGATCACGGCGGCCGGGTCGAGCTCGCGGATCGCGCGCATGCCGTCGAGGTGCCCGCACCACGCGACCCGCGGCGTGCGCGGCGCGGCCGCGACGACCGCGTGGGCGGCGGCGGCCGGATCCCCGGACGCCATGTCGATCACGAGCTCGACGTCCGCGCCCGCGAGGAGCTCGAGCGCCTCGGCGAGGAGCGGGATCCGCAGCTCGCCGCCGCCGAGCGCCCGCACGTCGGCGAGGTCGAGGTCGGAGACCCGCGCGTCGACGCCCCAGAGGCGGTCGAGCGTGTCGTCGTGGAGGAGGACGACCCGGCCGTCGCGCGTGACGTGGACGTCGACCTCGACCGTCCGCGCGCCGACCTCGGCCGCCGAGCGGATGGCGGCGAGCGTGTTCTCGCGGTGCCGGGAGGAGTCGCCGCGGTGGGCGGTCGCGGCGGTCATCGGGCGTCGTCCGTCGCGGCGGGGGCGGCGGGGGTGGCGGCGGGAGCCCGGTCGGGCACGAGGATCCCGTCCCGGTAGTGCCGCACCTCGCGGAGCGTCACGGTGCCGGCCTCGCCGACCGCGGGCGCGGATCCGGTCACGAGCGCGCGCACCTCCACGCCGCCCGCGTCGAGCACGAGCTCCTGGAAGTGGCCGTGCGGCAGAACGCGGCGGACGACCACGGACGTCGCGTCGGGCTCCGGACGCGTGCCGCGCGGCGCGTAGGTCACGTCCTCGGGGCGCACGGCCCAGACGTCCGCGTCCGCCGAGGTCGGGACGAAGGCCGCAGGAGCGCCGGCCGTGAGCGTCTCGGGCGTGGTGCCCTGCAGGCGCGGCGCCGGCAGCAGGTTCATGCTGCCGATGAACGACGCGACCACGAGGGTCCGCGGCCGGGCGTACAGCTCCGTCGGCGCCGACACCTGCTCGATGCGGCCCTGGTGCATCACGGCGACGCGGTCGGAGATGGCGAGCGCCTCGTCCTGGTCGTGCGTGACCATCACGGTCGTGATCCCCAGCCGCTGCTGGATGTCGCGGATCTCCTCGCGCACCTTCACGCGCAGCTTCGCGTCGAGGTTCGACAGCGGCTCGTCGAGGAGCAGCAGGTCGGGCTCCTGCACGATCGCGCGGGCGAGCGCCGCGCGCTGCTGCTCGCCGCCGGAGATGTGCGCGGGCCGCGAGTGCGCGTGGTGCGCGAGGTTCACGGTCTCGAGCGCGGCCATGACCCGGCGCGCGACCTCGTCCTTGGGCAGCTTCCGCAGCGTGAGCGGGAAGGCGACGTTCTTGAACACGGTGAGGTGCGGCCAGAGCGCGTAGTTCTGGAACACCATCGCGCTCGGCCGCTTGTCGGGACCGGACGCGGTGACGTCGAGGCCGCCGATGACCACGGATCCGCGGTCGGGCTCGAGGAAGCCCGCGATCATGCGGAGCGTCGTGGTCTTGCCGCAGCCCGACGGGCCGAGCAGCGCGACGAGCTCGCCGCGCGCGACGTCGAGGTGGAGGTCGTCGACGATGGTGCGGCCGCCGAGGTCCTTGGAGAGGCCGGCGACGACGAGGCCGGACGGCACGGCCGTCGCGGTGCCGTCGTCGTGCTGGCGCGGGGGAGCGTCGGTGGTGGGGGAGGGTGCGGATGCGGTCATGGCCGGCCTAACGGATCTGGAAGCCCTCGGCCAGACGCCCGCCCATGATGTGGCGGCGGGCGAGCAGGAGGAGGGCGACGGAGGGGACGGAGAGGAGGATCGCGAACACGGCGGCGACCTGCTTCGGGTGGTTGAGGACGAGCGAGTACATCTCGGTCGGCATCGTCATGTAGACGGGGGCGCCCACGAGGTACGTGCCCTGCGCCTCGTCGAACGCGGCGAGGAACGACATGAGCACGGCCACGAGGATCCCGGGCAGCGCGAGCGGCAGGGTCACGTGCAGGAACGTCCGCACCCGCCCGGCGCCCGCGTCGCGCGCGGCCTCCTCGAGGGAGCGCGGCACGGCGCTGAACGCGGCGGCCGGGATCCAGGTCATGAACACGACCGTCCCGATGAGCTGCACGATGACGATGCCCGTGATGGTGTTCATGAGGTGCAGCCCGTAGAACAGCGACGCCATCGACACGAAGAGCCCCATCTTGGGGAACGCGTTGGTGGCGAACAGGCCCACCAGCAGGATCCGCCGGCCGGGGAACCGGAAGCGCGAGAACGCGTAGGCGGCCGGCAGGCAGACGAGCGCCGAGACGAGCACCGTGATGGGCGCGAAGTACAGCGAGTTGCGGACGGCCGCGGCGAGCTCGGCGTCCTCGAAGACCACGCGCCACCAGTCGAGCGTGAGGCCGGCGGGCACGAGGCTCGGGTAGTCCCAGCTCGTCGCGAACGCGTGCGCCGCGAGCCAGAGCAGCGGGCCGAGGATGAAGACCGCGACGACCACGAACAGGGCCGCCTGGATCCATCCGCGGGCGGAGAGGAGCGCGCGCATCAGACCCGGCCCTCCTTCTTGGCGGAGCGGAAGTTGGCCCGCACGTAGAGGAACGCGATGCCGGAGGCGAGGACGAACACCACGACGGCCATGACGATCGACTGCTGCGGGTGGTTGAAGCCCGTGAAGTACTTCGAGATGTCGACGCCGAGCATGCTGGGCGCGTTCGGTCCGGTGAAGTACGGCACCGTGAAGGAGCCGAGCACGCCGATCGCGGTGAAGGTCGTCGCGATGACGAGCGGGATCGCGGCGAGCGGCACGAGCACCCGCGTGACGATGGCCCACGTCGAGGCGCCCGCGTCGCGCGCGGCCTCGATCATGGCGTCGGGGATGCCCTGGACGCCGGAGGTCGCCATGAGCGTGGCGAACGGCAGGCTCGTCCAGACGGATCCGATGACCACCGCCACGGTCGTGTAGCCCCACGTCGGCCCCTCGAGGCCGACGAGCGCGAACACCGTGCGCACGAAGCCGTCGCCCGAGTAGAAGGTGAGGATCGCCCACGACGCGATGACGACGGGGATGAACAGGGGCACGATCGCGAGCCCGGCGAAGACCGACGCGAGCCGGCCGCCGCGGAGCCGCAGGTTGAGCGCGATCGCGAGCGAGAGGGCGATGACGATCGCGGTGGAGACCACCGTCACGAGCACCGTGACGCCGAGGTCGCGGAGGAAGCGCGGGTCGGTGAACACGTCGACGTACGCGTCGAACGTGCCCCACCAGCTGGTGGCGGTGCGCGTGCCGAGGCCGATCGTGGCGATCGTGCTGTTGAGCCCGCCCGTGTGGCCGAGGCTGAATCCGATGGCGAGCACGACGGGGATCCCGACGAAGAACGCGAGCAGGAGCGCGGGCGGGAGGGCGAGCGCCAGGCCGACGCCGGCGCGGCGGGTCTCCGGGGAGACCCGCCGCGCGCGGGAGGCCCGGGCGGCGGGGGCCGCCGTCCGGACGGCCGTCACTGGCCGGGGACCTTCTGGTCCCAGAGGTTCGACATGTCCGACGCCATCTGGCTGTAGTAGCCGGGGCGGAGCGTCGACGGGTCGGCCGAGGCGAACTGGTCCTTCAGGTCCGCGGGCACCTGGTCGAGCGAGATGACGGGGTAGCCCGCGATGGTGCTCGCGATGATGGCCTGGCCCTCGGCGGAGAGCACGTAGTCGGCGAGCTTCTGCGCGACGTCCGCGTGCTCAGCCGTCTTCGGGATGCCGAGGAAGGACGCGTGGCCCGTGAAGGCCGGGTCGGAGATCTGCGCGTACTTCACGGTCGCGGGCAGCGTGCCCGACTTCTGGGCCGTGATGACCTGGTCGCTCCAGACGGGGGCCATCTCGATGGCGCCCGTGCCGAGCAGGTCGAGCACCTGGTTGTTGCCGTTGGGGTAGACGCCGCCCTGGTACATGGCGGAGTTGAGGCCCTTGAGCTCGTCGAAGCCCGCGTCCCACGCGCCCTCGAGCGACTGGTCGTAGCCGGTCGTCATCTTCTCGCGCGTGGCGTCGTCGACGTGGGTGTCGAGGACGGTCGTGACGAAGGCAGCGCCGGATCCGCCGGTGGAGGGGGAGTTGTAGGCGAACTGGCCGGGGTTGGCCCGGATCCACGAAAGCAGGTCGGAGAGCGTCTTCGGCGGGTCGGTCACCTTCGTGGAGTCGTAGGCGAGCAGCACGGACGAGGCGCGGTAGGGGATCCCGAAGCCGCCGCCGGACTGGACGGTCGCGTCGGGCACGGTCGCGAGGTTCGGGATCGTGTCGGCCGAGACGGGTGCGAGGAGCCCGCCGGTGCCGGCCGCGGCCGTGAAGCCCGCGTCGATGAGGTCGTAGCCGGGGTCGGATCCGCCCTGCACCGAGCTCGTGAGCGTGGCCATGGTCTGCGCGTCGTGCTCGCCGTGCAGGTCGAGCGTCGTGGTGACGGAGGCGCCGGGGTTCGCCTTCTCGAACGCGGGGATGATCCCGTCGTCCCAGAGGGCCTGGACGTTGGTGTCGCCGGAGATGAAGACGCGGGCGGTGCCCGATGCGTCGGTGACGGCGTGGTTCTGGGCCTGGGCCTGCGTGCTCGTGGTGGGAGCGCAGCCCGCGAGCGCGACCGCGGCGGACGCGGCGGCGGCGAGGGCGAGGAGGGAACGGCGGGGGATCACGGGTCGGGTGTCCTTCTGCTGGGGAGCGATGCGGATCGCATCGTTTCGATGGTGCGGTCCTCCGGTTGCCCGGACGTGAACGGGACGTGGCGATACCGGTCCCCGAGGGCGAACGGGCCTGCCGGGGAGCGGGCCGTGAATAGGGTGGCGGCATGAGGAGGAACTCGCCGCGCACCTCCGTGACCCTGGCCGACGTGGCCGCGCTCGCGGGCGTCTCCACCTCCACGGCGTCGCTCGCGTACCGCAGCACCGGCTCGATCACGCCGGCCACGCGCGCCCGCATCCTGCGCGCCGCGGCCAGCATCGGCTACGCGGGGCCGGATCCCACGGCCAGGTCCCTGAAGAGCGGCCGCACCGGCATCGTGGGCGTCGTGGTCGCGGGCAGCATCCGCCGGGCGTTCCAGAACCCGGTCGCGCTCGCGACCATGGCGGGCCTCAGCGAGGCGCTCGACGACCTCGACGTGGGCCAGCTGCTGCTGCCGGGCCGGCGGGAGCCGCGCGAGGGATCCGCGCCCCTGCTCGAGGGCATGCCCGTCGACGCCGTGGTGTTCCTCACGCGCGGCGAGGAGGTGGACGCGCTCCTGCCCGGCCTCCGCGCCCGCCGGATCCCCATGGTCGGCGTCGAGGGCCCGCACGGGGAGGGCGTCGCCGTGGTCGACATCGACGACGCGCGCGGAATGGGCGAGCTCGCGCGCCACGTGCGCGCCCTCGGCCACCGCCGCGTCGCCGTGCTGATGCGCACCACGCGGATCGAGGAGGACGGTCCGCCCGGCCCCGTGATCCCCGTGGGTCGCGGTCTCGAGGAGATCGTCAACCGCACCATCCGCGAGCGGCTCCGCGCCGCGCGGAGCGTCTTCCCCGACGCCGTGCGCGTCGAGGCGGGCGGGCGCGACCTGGAGGCGGGGGAGCGCGCCGCGGGCGTGCTGCTCGACCTGCCGTCGCGGCCGACGGCGATCCTCGCCCAGAACGACATGCTCGCCGCGAGCGCCATCCGCGCCGCCGCCTCCCGCGGGCTGCGCGTCCCGGAGGACGTCACGGTCACGGGCTTCGACGGCGCGCACCTGCCGTGGCTCGAGCGCCGCCTCACGACGGTGGAGCAGCCGCTGCACGACCGCGGGGTGCGCGCCGGCCGCATGGTCGGCGAGCTGCTCGCGGGCCGGGCGCCGTCGGACGTCGTGCTGCCGGTGCGCGTGCGGATCGGCGACACCGCGGCGGCGCCCGCCTGACCCGCGGCGCCACGGACCCGCGACGCCACGCCGCCGGGCGCTAGCTGTACTGAGTCATCACGTTGGTGACACTCGGGCCGCGGGCGTCAGCCCGTGGCTCGAGTGGATTCGTTCAGTGTTGTAGTGCTGGATCCACGGATCAAGGGCGTCGGTTCTGGCTTGGTTGCTGGTGAAGGGTTGCCGGTAGGCCCACTCGGTCGCGAGGGTGCGGTTGAAGCGTTCGACCTTGCCGTTCTGCCAGGGGCAGTGCGGGCGGATGAACTTCTGCCTCGCACCGAGCTGCGTGACCGCGTTCTGGAACGCGGCCGAGTGCCGGTAGGCGAACGCGTTGTCCGTCAGGACCCGTTCGATGCGGGTGATGCCGTGCTCGGCGAAGTACGCCGCGGCCCGGGTCAGGAACCCTGCCGCGGTCACGCCCTTCTCGTCCGGGTGGATCTCCGCGTAGGCGAGGCGGGTGTGGTCATCGACCACGGCGTGGACGTAATCGAACCCGATCCCACGACCACGAACCTGTTCGCTGCGGCCATGCGCCCGCCAGCCGCCGCCGTCCGGGATCCGGCCGAGCTTCTTCACGTCGACGTGGATCAGGTCGCCGGGATGCTCATGCTCGTACCGGTTTGCCGTCGACCGGGATGCCCGGATCACGGCCCCGGTGACGGGGTCCAACCATGCCAACGGCGGTGCCCCGTGCCGCCGCAGGACGCGGGAGATCGTGCGGGCTGGAACACCGGTCACCGGCGCCAACCGGGCAGGACCTGATCGCAATCGGGTCCTCGCTTCCACGACGGCTCGTTCTCGTTCCGGGCTCGTCCTCGTCGGCACCCGTCTCGGCCTCGAGGACCGGTCCGACAAGCCTTCGAAGCCCTCGGACCGGAACCGATTCACCCACCGATGCGCGCACTGACGCGACACACCGAGTTCGCGCGCGACATGCGAGACCGGCCGACGATCCTCGACCACCCGCCGCACGAGGAGAACCCTCCCGTGAACCGTCAGACGAGCATTAGCGTGGGACATCGAGGCCTCCTGGCAGTGGCAGAACTAGACAGCTCCATCAAGCCAGGAGGCCTCCTCACACGCCCCGAAGTGTCACCAACGTCATGGCCGGGTACAGCTAGCGTCCCGCGGGATCCGTCACGAAGTCGATGAGCTGCTCCACGCGGCCGAGGAGCGCGGGCTCGAGGTCCTGGTACGAGCGCACCCGGCCGAGGATCCGCTGCCACGCGCGCGCGATGTCCGCCTGCTCGTCGTGCGGCCAGCCGAGCGCAGCGCAGATGCCGTGCTTCCACTCGACGTTCCGCGGGATGACGGGCCACTCGCGGAGCCCGAGACGCCCGGGCTTCACGGACTGCCAGACGTCGACGTACGGGTGGCCGACGACGAGCGCGTGCGCGCGGTGCGGCCCGCGGGCGACGGCCTCGGCGATGCGGCTCTCCTTGGATCCCTTCACGAGGTGGTCGACGAGCACGCCCACGCGCCGGCCCTTGCCGGGCCGGAAGCGGTCGAGCTCCTCGTCGAGGTGGTCGACGCCCTCCAGGTACTCGACGACGACGCCCTCGATGCGGAGGTCCTCGCCCCAGACCTTCTCCACGAGCTCGGCGTCGTGCCGGCCCTCCACGAAGATCCGGCTGGGGAGCGCGACGCGCGCCTGCCGGTCCGCGACGGCGAGCGACCCGGACGCGGTGCGCGCCGGGCCGGCAGGCGCGGCGCGCGGCACCCGGAGCGCCACGGGCTCGCCCTCGAGGAGGAAGGACCCGCCGAGCGGGAACGTGCGCTGCTTGCGCTTGTAGTCCTCGAGCACGACCATGCCGGACTCGACGCGGACGATCGCGCCGCAGAACCCGGTCGACAGCTCCTCGACCACGAGGTCGCGCGTCGCGTCCTGCGGCCGCGGCGCCTTCTTCCCGGGGCCGCGCCAGCCGGGGGCGAGCACGTCCTGTCCGTAGCGGTCGTCGTCGAGGGGAGGCGGCGTCATCCTCCGAGGCTCTCACGGGACGCGTCGCGCACCCGGTCGACGAGCCGACGCCACGGGCCGTCGACCGCGGCCTCGCCGAGGCGCGCCTCGCGGTCGCCCGCGCGCACGAGGTAGACGAAGCGGTCGGCGCCGGCAGTGGGCACGGCGGGCTCGTCCCAGGGGCAGGCGTCGACGAGCTCGCCCCACTCGGACGCGCCGTCGTCCACGCGCACCGACCAGGTGCGGGTCATGCCCGCCATCCCGCCTGTGCGCGACACGGCGATCTCCACCTAGACCTCGATCCCGACGCCCTCCCACGCCGCCTGGACCGCGGCGACCTCGGACGCGCCCTCACCGTACCGCGCGGTGGCGGCGTCGACCGTGGCCCGGGCGAAGGCCGCGAGGTCGGCGTCGGCGCGCACGGCCCCGGACTCGATCACGTCGTACCAGACGCGGCCCGCGCCGTCCCAGGCCTCGCCCCCGATCGCCGTGGCCGCGAGGAAGAACGCCCGGTTCGGGATCCCGGAGTTGATGTGCACGCCGCCGTTGTCCTCCTCCGTCTCCACGTAGTCGTCCATGTGCCCGGGCTGCGGGTCCTTCCCCAGCACGTCGTCGTCGTACGCCGTGCCCGGGGCGCGCATCGACCGGAGCGCGAGCCCGGTCGACCGGTCGAGGAACAGCTCCGCGCCGACGAGCCAGGTGGCCTCGGCCGCGGTCTGCCCGAGGGCGTGCTGCTCCACGAGCACGCCGAAGACGTCGGAGATCGACTCGTTGAGCGCGCCGGACTGGCCCTGGTAGACGAGGCCGAGCGTGAGCTCGGTGACCCCGTGGGTCAGCTCGTGGCCGATGACCGTGAGCGACCGCGTGAACGGCGCGAACACCTCGCCGTCGCCGTCGCCGAAGACCATGCGCGTGCCGTCCCAGAACGCGTTGTCGTACTCCTCGCCGTAGTGCACGGTTGCGAGCAGCGGCAGGCCGCGGTCGTCGAGCGACTCCCGGCCGTAGACCTCGGAGAAGAGGGAGTAGGTCGCGCCGAGCCCCGCGTAGGCCTCGTCGACCTGGGCGTCGCCCGTGTCGGACGCGCCCTCGACGCGCACCGTGCGGCCCGGCAGCTCCTCGCGGTTCCCGGCGTCGGAGATGGTGCGGTGGATCCCCGACGGGTCCCGCTCGGCGACCGCCGCCGCATCGGGCGTGGCGCCCGGGCCACGCCGGTCGTGGATGAGGGGCCCCTGGTCGCGGAGGGCGCGGCGGGCCGCCTGGCGGGCGGCGGCCAGGCGGTCGGGATCGGCCTCGGCGAGGCGGGTCAGCAGGTACGGCGGGAGGATGGTGCGTCTCATGTCCCGAGACTCGCACGGGGCGACGACATCGTCACGGGTCGCGGAGGATCCGCTGCGGGGGTCGCGCGACCGCGTCCTGTCGCGTACGGTGCGTCCGCTCGTCCAGCGGTACCCGAGCTCGGGCCGGCCGGGCGTCCCGTAGCGCGGCACCCGCTCCACCTGGCCCACGTCGGCGAGGTACTCGAGGTACCGGCGCGCGGTCACGCGCGACACGTCGAGCGCGCCCGACACCTCGGCGGCCGAGACGCCGTCGGCGGCGGCGTCGGCGGGCCCGTCGCCCCGCGCGATCCCGCGCACGAGGTCGAGCGTCTCCGCCGACATGCCCTTGGGCAGCCGGGCGTCGGACGCGGGGGAGCGCAGCGCCGCGAGCGCCCGGTCGACCTGCAGCTGCGTGGTGCTCCCGCTGCCCGCGCCGAGCCCCTCGCGGTAGCCGACGTACGCCGCCATCTTCTCGGCGAAGGCCGCGAACGTGAACGGCTTGATGAGGTACTGCACGATGCCCGCGGTCACCGAGCTGCGCACGACGGCCTGGTCCCGCACCGCGGTCACGGCCACGACGTCGGTCGCGCGCCCGGCGGCCCGCAGCCGCCGGCACATCTCGAGGCCGTGCATGTCGGGCAGCGTCATGTCGAGCAGCACCAGGTCGATCCCGTCGGGCCCCGCCTCCGCCACCAGCCTCAGCGCCTCACCGCCCGTGTGCGCGACGCCCGCGACCTCGAAGCCGTCGAGCCGGCCGACGTACAGGGAGTGGGCCTCGGCGGTCAGCTCGTCGTCGTCGACGACCAGCACCCGGATCACGCGCGCACCCCGTCGTCGCGCGCGTCGGCCCGGTCGGCGTCGGCGGCTGCGGCGCGCGGATCCGCGGGCAGGACGACCCGCACGCGGGCCCCGCCCAGCGGAGCGTCCGCGTCGCCGACCTCGACCCGTCCGCCCAGCCGCGCGGCCGAGCGCGCCACGAGGGCGAGGCCCACCCCGCGCGGTCCCGCGTCGCCCGCCTTGGTCGTGACCCCGAACTCCAGCACGCGCGGCCGCACCGCGGGATCCACGCCCGGACCGTCGTCCGCCACCTCGACGATGAGCCCGCCCGCGTCCGTGCGCGACAGCGACAGCTCCACCCGTCCGCGGTCGTCCCCGCGCGCCGTCGCGACCGACGGGTCGGCCGCCGCGTCGATGGCGTTGTCGACGAGGTTCCCGACGATCGTCACGAGCTCGGTCGCGGGCACGCCCGGGTCGCCCGTGCCGTCGGCCACGCGGACGGACAGCCGCACGCCGCGCTCGGCCGCCTGCGCCGTCTTGCCGCGCACGAGCGCCCGCACGACGGGATCCGCGTCGGCCGCCAACCCGCCCTCCGACGCCCGCCGGTCCGTCTCGAGCTCCGCGGCCGCGAGCGCGAGCGCCTCGCGCGGCCGCTCCAGCTCGATGAGCGACACGATCGTGTGCAGCCGGTTCGCGAACTCGTGCGTCTGCGCCCGCATGGCGTCCGAGAGGGTCCGCAGCGTCGCGAGCTCGCCGGACAGGCGCTGGATCTCCGTCCGGTCGCGCAGCGTCGTCACCGTCCCCAGCCGCGCGGCGCTCCCGGTGCGTCCCGTGGGCAGCGCCGGCCGCTGCGTCACGACGAGCACGCGCCCGCTCGGCAGGTGCACGACCTCGTCGGCCGTCGTCCCCTCGACGAGCAGCCGCTCGATCGCAGGCGGCAACCCCAGCGCGCGCACCTCGACGGGCCCGGTGGCGGGATCCAGCTCGAGGTCGAGCAGCTCGGCCGCCTGGTCGTTGTGGAGCACCAGCCGGCGGTCGCGGTCGACGAGCACGATGCCCTCGCCGACCGAGTGCAGCACCGACTCGTAGTACGCGAGCATGCGCGCCATCTCCTCGGGTCCGAGCCCCCCATGTCGTCCGCTCGAGCGATCGGCTGAGGAGCACGGCCCCGGCGGCGACGAGGAGCGCGAGCGCCCCGACCGTGCCGACGAGCCCCGGGAGGCGCGCACCGAGCACCTCGGTGACGCGGTCGACGGTGACGCCGGCCGCGACCAGCCCGACGATCCCGCCGTCCGCGTCCCGCACCGGCACCACCGCGCGGACGCTCGGCCCGAGCGTCCCCGTGAACGTCTCCGTCATCGACCGCCCGGCGAGCGGCGGCCCGGTGGTGCCGAGGTACCTGCGGCCGATCTCGTCCGGGTCCGGGTGGGTGACCCGCACGGTGTCGCGGTCCATGATCGTGACGAAGTCGACGCCGGTGTCGCGCGTCACGTCGAGCGAGTAGCCGAGGAGCGCCCCCGTGGGATCCGCGGACGCGAGCCCCTCCGCGACCCGCGGCGAGTCGGCCACGGTCGTCGCGACGGCGAGGCTCCGGTCGGCCGCCGCCTGCTCGGCGCGCTGCTGCGAGTCGGCCCAGAGCGCCGTCGTCGCGACGACGGCGACCAGCAGCAGGACCGCGAGCTGCACCACCAGGAGCCGTGCGGCGATCCCGCGGGGGAGGACCCGGAGGCGGTTCCGCGGGCGGCGGGGCGGTTCGGCGAGCGCGCGTCCGACCATGCTGCCCCCCGCGTCCGCGCCGTCACCGGCAGGAACATTATGAACACAACGCCGGGGCGCCCCCGCGCGTGGGCCATCCTGTCGAGGACCGCCCTGCGCACCCGTGCGCGGGCGCCCGCTCACGAGACAAGGACGTCCCATGACCAACCCGATAGCCGCGCTCCGCCGCCTGGACCGCCAGCACTACCTCTACATCGCCGTCATCATCGCGGTGATCCTCGGCGTCACGGTCGGCCTCGTCGCCCCCGAGACGGGCGTGGCCCTGAAGCCCATCGGCGACGCGTTCGTCGCCCTCATCAAGATGATGATCGCGCCCATCATCTTCTGCACCATCGTGCTCGGCGTCGGCTCGGTCGCGAAGGCCGCCACGGTGGGCCGCGTCGGCGGCCTCGCGCTCCTCTACTTCATCGTCATGTCGACGTTCGCGCTCGCGATCGGCCTCGTGGTCGGCAACCTCATCCACCCGGGCGAGGGCCTCGACCTGAGCGGCCTGCGCGCGCCGGAGGGGTCGACGGAGGCGGCGGGCGAGACCGACTTCCTCCTCTCGATCATCCCCACGTCCCTGCTCTCGTCGCTCACCTCGGGCAGCATCCTGCAGACGCTGTTCGTGGCGCTCCTCGTCGGCTTCGCGCTGCAGCAGCTCGGGAAGCGCGGCGAGCCCGTGCTCGAGGGGATCCGCAACATCCAGATCCTCGTGTTCCGCATCCTCAGCATGGTCATGTGGGTGGCCCCGCTCGGCGCGTTCGGCGCCATCGCGGCGGTCGTCGGCGCCACCGGGTTCCAGGCGGTCATCAGCCTCGCGACCCTCATGATCGGCTTCTACATCACCTGCGCGCTGTTCATCGTAGTGATCCTCGGCTCGCTCCTCTGGTTCGTCACCCGCGTCAGCATCTTCAAGCTGATGCGGTACCTCGGCCGCGAGTACCTCCTCATCGTGTCCACGTCCTCGTCCGAGGTCGCCCTGCCCCGCCTCATCGCGAAGATGGAGCACGTGGGCGTGTCCAAGCCCGTCGTCGGGATCACCGTGCCCACGGGCTACTCGTTCAACCTCGACGGCACGGCCATCTACCTCACGATGGCGTCGCTCTTCATCGCGAGCGCGCTGGGCAGCCCGCTTGCCCTCGGCGAACAGGTGTCGCTCCTCGTCTTCATGATCATCGCGTCGAAGGGCGCGGCGGGCGTCACGGGCGCCGGCCTCGCGACCCTCGCGGGCGGGCTGCAGTCCCACCGGCCCGACCTGGTGGACGGCGTCGGCCTCATCGTCGGCATCGACCGCTTCATGTCGGAGGCCCGCGCGCTCACGAACTTCACCGGCAACGCGGTCGCGACGCTCCTCATCGGCACCTGGACCCGCGGCATCGACGCCGACCGCGTGGCCCTCGTCCTCGGCGGCGGCGACCCCTTCGACGAGAAGACCATGGGCACCGAGCACGAGGCCGAGCTGAAGGCCCCGGCGGAGGCCATCGAGGCCGACGTCACGCGGACGGGCGAGCGCGGCGACGAGCCGCGCACCGCCTCCCGCTGACGCGGGACGGGGCCACGCCCGGGTGCCGCCCACCGTGGTCCCGGCCGTGTCCGATCCGTTACGCTGTCAGCTCACAGGAGGTACGACCATGGATGGACGCGAAGAGGGTCACGGCGCCACGCGCGTGCCCGAGCAGTACACGAGCACGGACACCACGGCCACCTTCCGCGATGAGCTCGGGGCGGCGGTCGCGGGCCTCGACGGCGCCGTCTCCGCCGAGGAGAAGGACGCCGTCACGGCCCTCCCCTCGGGATCCGCCCTCCTCGTCGTCTGCCGTGGTCCCAACCAGGGCGCGCGCTTCCTCCTCGACGCCGACGTGACGGTGGCCGGCCGCCACCCCGACGCCGACATCTTCCTCGACGACGTCACCGTCTCGCGTCGTCACGCGGAGTTCGTCCGGCAGGGCACGTCGTTCCAGGTGAAGGACCTCGGCTCGCTCAACGGCACCTACTTCGACGGCGTGCGGATCGACACCGCGCTCCTCCAGGACGGCGCGGAGGTGCAGGTCGGCAAGTTCCGCCTCACGTTCTACGCGTCGCGCACCGACCTCGTCGGCCGGACGACCGAGTAGTGCCGGCGTCCGCCGCCCGGTCGACGCCAGCCCGCACCCCCGGGCTCCTCAGCATCGGGCAGGTGCTGGCGCGCCTCACGCCGGAGTTCCCCGACCTCACCAACAGCAAGCTCCGCTTCCTCGAGGAGCAGGGGCTGGTCCAGCCGTCCCGCACCGAGTCCGGCTACCGCAAGTTCAGCCCCGCCGACGTCGAGCGCCTGCGCACCGTCCTCGGCATGCAGCGCGACCACTACCTCCCGCTCAAGGTCATCCGCTCCTACCTGCACGACCTCGATGCCGGCCTCTCGCCCGCGCTCCCCGGCGGCACGCCCGTCCCGACGGTCTCCATGCTCGACCAGGAGCGCCGCTACAGCCGCGCGGAGCTCGTGCGCGAGTCCGGCGCCACCGCCCCGCTCCTCGGCGACGCCATCACGGCCGGCGTGCTCATGCCGGCGGAGGTGTACGGCGAGGAGGCGGTGCAGGTGATGCGCGCGCTCGTCGAGCTGCAGCGGACCGGGATCGAGCCGCGGCACCTGCGCGGCTTCCGCCAGGCCGCGGAGCGCGAGCTGAGCCTCATCGAGTCGGCCCTGGTGCCGGTGTCCCGCCGCCGCGACGCGTCCAGCCACGCGCACGCCGCGGAACTGGCCCGCGAGATCGCCACGCAGCTCGAGGTCGTGCGGGGAAGCCTCATCCGATCCGCGCTCGGCCGCCTCTCGTCCTGAGGTCGCGCTCGGCCGCCTCTCGTCCTGAGGTCGCGCTCGCGCCGACGCGTGCGGCCCGTAGACTGACGTGCCCGCACGGGGCCGTCCGCACGTCGGAGGGGCCCGTCGGGACCGGCCGATGCGCACCCCCGACG
Organism: Clavibacter michiganensis subsp. insidiosus; assembly: GCF_002240565.1. GTDB lineage: Bacteria > Actinomycetota > Actinomycetes > Actinomycetales > Microbacteriaceae > Clavibacter > Clavibacter insidiosus. The sequence continues at coordinate 1,536,647 of NZ_MZMO01000001.1, forward strand.
GGGGCGCCGCGGAGGGCCGGGGCGACACGCCGGGCGCTTCGGCCGGATGTCGTTGATCGGGCCCGCGGGCCCCGCTACCGTGAGAACACGATCCCGACGAACCGACCCGAGCAGCGCGCGAACCCCACCGGGGCGAGCGCTGAGGGGTGGAAGGCAGAACGATGAGCGACTCCACCCCGGACTCCGGGCGCTACGACCTCGGCCTGCTCTTCACCGACGGCCTCCCCGAGATGGACGCGAGCGCGGGCTACCGCGGCGCCGTCGCCGCCCGCGCCGCGGGGATCACCTACCGCCAGCTCGACTACTGGGCCCGCACCGGCCTCGTCGAGCCCACCGTCCGCGGGGCCTCCGGCTCCGGCACCCAGCGCCTCTACGGGTTCCGCGACATCCTGGTCCTCAAGCTCGTCAAGCGCCTGCTCGACACCGGCATCTCCCTGCAGCAGATCCGCACCGCCGTGAACCAGCTCCGCGAGTCCGGCGTCGTCGACCTCGCGCAGACCACGCTCATGAGCGACGGCGCGAGCGTCTACCTCTGCACCAGCAACGACGAGGTCATCGACCTCGTGAGCCGCGGCCAGGGCGTCTTCGGCATCGCCGTCGGCAAGGTCCTCCGCGAGGTCGAGCACTCCCTCGTCGAGATCGACACGCAGACCGTGGATCCCACCGACGAGCTCGCCGCCCGTCGCGCCGTCAAGGCGTCCTAGACCCGAGCGCCCCCTCGGGCCGGCCGACCCGGCCTCCGAGACGACGAACGCCGCCCCTCGAGAAGGAGCGGCGACGGGTCTTCGAGCGGATCAGCGCGCGGCGTTCTCCGCGTAATCGCCGATCTTGGCCGTGCGCATGATGCGCTCGAGCAGCTGGTCGAAGTTGCGCGACATCTCCTGCGCGCTCTCGCCGGGCCACACGTGCAGCGGCTTCGCGGCGCCCTGCGCCTGCTGGAGGGACGTGCGCTCGGGCAGCTGCGGGCTGAGGACGAGCGGGCCGAACATGTCGCGCAGCTCCTTGATGCGGAACTGGTGTTCCAGCGACTGCACGCGCGCGCGGTTGACGATGATGCCGAGGGGCTGCAGGCGCGGCGAGAGGCCGCGGCGGATCTCCTCGATGGCGCGCAGCGCGCGGTCCGCGGCGGCGACGGAGAAGAGGCCGGGCTCGGTGACGACCGTGACGCGGTCGCTGGCCGCCCACGCGGTGCGCGTGAGGGCGTTGAGGGACGGCGCGCAGTCGATGAGCACGAGGTCGTAGTCGGCCTCGACGTTCGCGAGGGCCTCCTCGAGCTTCCATATGTCGCGGATGCTGGGGTGCGGGCCGTCGAAGTTGATGGCGGACGGGCTGCCGATCATGACGTCGATGGTGCCGGTGCGCCCCTTGGTCCAGCCGCTGGGCGCGATGGCCGCGCGCACGATCTTCTCCTTGGGGGAGGCGAGCACGTCGGCGACGTTGAGATGGCCGGCGACCTGGATGTCCATGCCCGTGGACACGTCGGCCTGCGGATCGAGGTCGACCACGAGGGTCCTCAAGCCGCGGGAGAAGGCGGCGGACGCCAGTCCCAGGGTCACTGTGGTCTTTCCCACGCCCCCCTTGAGGGAGCTGACGCTCAGTACATGCACGTGGGAGAGGCTACCGTCGATACTCTGGGAAGACCTAAACGCGGGGGTGCCCGAGCCCCATACGACGAGAGGCCCCGCCATGTTCGAGAAGATCCTGGTCGCCAACCGCGGGGAGATCGCGATCCGCGCGTTCCGGGCCGCCGTCGAGCTGGGCGCCCGCACGGTGGCCGTCTACCCGCACGAGGACCGGCACTCGCTGCACCGCCTCAAGGCGGACGAGGCGTACCTCATCGGCGAGGAGGGGCACCCGGTCCGGGCCTACCTCGACGTCGACGAGATCATCCGCGTGGCGAAGGAGTCGGGCGCCGACGCGATCTACCCGGGGTACGGCTTCCTCTCCGAGAACCCCGACCTCGCGCGTGCCGCGGCGGCGAACGGCATCGTCTTCATCGGCCCCGACGCCGGCGTGCTCGAGATGACGGGCAACAAGGTCACGGCGAAGGAGCACGCGACCGCGGCCGGGGTGCCGGTCCTCGCGTCGACGCCGCCGTCCACCGACGTCGACCTGCTGCTCGAGCAGGCCGCGGGCATCGGCTTCCCGATCTTCGCCAAGGCCGTCGCGGGCGGCGGCGGCCGCGGCATGCGGCGCGTCGAGCGGGCGGAGGACCTCGAGGACGCCCTCCGGGCCGCCATGCGCGAGGCGGACAGCGCGTTCGGCGATCCGACCATGTTCCTCGAGCAGGCCGTGCTCCGGCCCCGGCACATCGAGGTGCAGGTCCTCGCGGACGCCGCGGGGGAGACCGTGCACCTCTTCGAGCGCGACTGCTCGGTGCAGCGCCGGCACCAGAAGGTCGTGGAGATCGCGCCGGCGCCGAACCTGGATCCCGCGATCCGCGACGCCATGCACGCGCACGCGATCGCCTTCGCCCGGAGCATCGGATACGTCAACGCCGGGACGGTCGAGTTCCTGCTGGACACCGACGGGCCGCGTGCGGGACAGCACGTCTTCATCGAGATGAACCCGCGCATCCAGGTCGAGCACACCGTGACCGAGGAGGTCACCGACGTCGACCTCGTGCAGTCGCAGATGCGCATCGCGGCGGGGGAGACGCTCGCGGAGCTCGGCCTCCGCCAGGACGCGATCGTGCTGCGCGGCGCGGCGCTCCAGTGCCGCATCACGACGGAGGACCCCGCCCAGGGCTTCCGCCCGGACACGGGCAAGATCACGACGTACCGGTCGCCGGGCGGCGGCGGGATCCGCATCGACGGCGGCACGGTCGCGACGGGCGCGCAGATCAGCCCCCACTTCGACTCGATGCTCGCGAAGCTCACGTGCCGCGGGCGCGACTTCCCGTCGGCGGTCACGCGGGCCAAGCGCGCCCTGGCCGAGTTCCGGATCCGCGGCGTCTCCACGAACATCCCGTTCCTCCAGGGCGTGCTCGACGACCCCGACTTCCAGGCGGGCGACATCAGCACGTCCTTCGTCGACGAGCGGCCGGGCCTCGTGCGCAGCAACGTGTCGAAGGACCGCGGGACGAAGATCCTCAACTGGCTGGCCGACGTCACCGTCAACCAGCCGAACGGTCCCCGCACGGCGGTGGTCCGGCCCGCCGACAAGCTGCCCGACGTCGACCTCCGGCAGCCGGCGCCCGCGGGATCCCGCCAGCGGCTCCTCGAGCTCGGCCCGCGCGGCTTCGCCGACGCCCTCCGCGCGCAGACCGCCCTCGCCGTCACCGAGACGACCTTCCGCGACGCGCACCAGTCGCTGCTCGCGACGCGCGTGCGCACGCGCGACCTCGTGGCCGTCGCCCCGTACGTCGCGCGCACGACGCCCGAGCTCCTCTCCGTCGAGGCCTGGGGCGGGGCCACCTACGACGTCGCGCTCCGCTTCCTCGGCGAGGACCCGTGGGAGCGGCTCGCGTCGCTCCGCGAGGCGCTGCCGAACGTCGCGATCCAGATGCTGCTGCGCGGCGCCAACACCGTCGGCTACACGCCGTACCCCACCGAGGTCACGGACGCGTTCGTGCAGGAGGCGGCGGCCACCGGCGTCGACGTCTTCCGCATCTTCGACGCGCTCAACGACGTCGAGCGGATGCGGCCCGCCATCGACTCCGTGCTCGCGACCGGCACCACCGTGGCCGAGGTCGCCCTCTGCTACACGGGCAACCTGCTGGATCCCGCCGAGGACCTCTACACGCTCGACTACTACCTCGGCCTCGCCGAGCGCAGCGTGGCGGCTGGCGCGCACATCCTCGCGATCAAGGACATGGCCGGGCTCCTCCGCCCCGCCGCGGCCGAGCGCCTCGTCACCGCGCTGCGGCGCGACTTCGACCTGCCGGTGCACGTGCACACGCACGACACCGCGGGCGGCCAGCTCGCGACCCTGCTGGCCGCGAGCCGCGCCGGGGCCGACGCGGTCGACGTCGCGAGCGCGCCCATGTCGGGCACGACGAGCCAGCCGTCGGCGTCCGCGCTCGTGGCGGCCCTCGCCGACACCGAGCGCGACACGGGCCTCTCGCTCGACGCGGTCAGCGACCTCGAGCCGTACTGGGAGGCCGTGCGCCGCCTCTACCGGCCGTTCGAGTCCGGGTTGGCCGGCCCGACCGGGCGCGTGTACCGGCACGAGATCCCCGGTGGCCAGCTCTCGAACCTGCGGCAGCAGGCCATCGCCCTCGGCCTCGCCGACGACTTCGAGCTCATCGAGGACATGTACGCCGCGGCCGACCGGATCCTCGGCCGCATCCCCAAGGTCACGCCGTCGTCGAAGGTGGTCGGCGACCTCGCCCTCCAGCTGGCCGCCGCGAAGGCCGACCCGGCCGACTTCGAGCGGAACCCGCAGGACTACGACATCCCCGACTCGGTGGTCGGCTTCATGGCGGGCGAGCTCGGCGACCTGCCCGGCGGCTGGCCGGAGCCCTTCCGCACGCGCGTGCTCCAGGGCCGGGACGTGCGGATCGGCGTCACGCCGCTGTCCGCCGAGGACCGCGCCGCGCTCGAGCTGCCGGGCGCCGAACGACGCCGCACGCTCAACCGCCTGCTCTTCCCGCAGCCGACCGAGCAGTTCGAGACCATACGGGAGCTGTTCGGCGACCTCTCCGTGCTCGACACGGACGACTACCTGCACGGCCTCCGCCCGGGCCAGGAGCACGCGGTGCGGATCAGCCGGGGCGTCGAGGTCCTCATCGCCCTGGAGGCCGTGGGCGACGCCGACGAGTCGGGCATGCGCACCGTCATGGTCGTCATGAACGGGCAGCTCCGCCCGGTGTTCGTGCGCGACCGCGGCATCGCCGTCACCACGACAGCAGCCGAGCGCGGGGACCCGGCGAAGCCCGGCCACGTGTCGGCGCCGTTCTCCGGGGTCGTCACGCTCAAGGTCGAGGAGGGCCAGGTCGTCGCCGCCGGCCAGCCGGTCGCGTCCATCGAGGCGATGAAGATGGAGGCGGCCATCACGTCGCCCGTCGCGGGCCGCGTGGCGCGCCTCGCGGTCCCCACCACCCAGCAGGTCGACGCGGGCGACCTGCTCGTGGTCGTCGAGCCCTAGGAGAAGAGCCACCACATGACGGACGCGCAGCAGGACCCGCAGCAGGACGAGCACTACGACCTCGTGATCGTGGGGGCCGGATCCGGCAACTCGATCGTCGACGAGCGCTTCGCCGACCAGCGCGTGCTGCTCGTCGACGACGGCGAGCACTTCGGCGGCACCTGCCTCAACGCGGGCTGCATCCCCACGAAGATGCTCGTGCACGTGGCGGACGTCGCGGCGGAGACGCGCGACGGCGCCGCGCTCGGCATCCGCGCGTCGGTGGACGCCGTGGACTGGCCCGCGATCAGCGCACGCGTCTTCGGCCGCATCGACGCCATCAGCGAGGGCGGCCGCGAGTGGCGCGAGAGCGGCTCGGAGAACGTCACGCTGCTGCGCGAGAGCGTCGGCTTCGAGGCGCCCGGGGTGCTCGTGTCGGCGAGCGGCCAGCGGATCACCGCCGACCGGATCGTGCTCGCGGCCGGCTCCCGCCCGCGGCCGCTGCAGGCCGTCTACGCACCCGACCCGGACATCCACGACTCCGACTCGATCATGCGCATCGCCGAGCTGCCGGCCTCGCTCCTCATCGTCGGCGGCGGCTACGTCGCGGCCGAGTTCGCCCACGTGCTCAGCCACCTCGGCGTGCACGTGACGCAGGTCGCCCGCTCCGCGCACCTGCTCGGCAACCTCGACGAGGACGTCTCGACGCGCTTCACGACGCTCGCGCGCACGCAGTGGGACGTCATCACCGACTGCGAGGTCGAGGAGATCGAGCGCGACGGCGACGTGCTCCGGTCGCGCCTCGCCTCCGGCCACCTGGTCGAGACGGAGGCCGTGCTGGTCGCCCTCGGCCGCGTCCCCAACACCGACACGCTCGCGGTCGCGAACGCGGGCTACGACCTGCACGACGACGGCCGCATCGTGGTCGACGACCGGCAGCGCGTGCTCGCGGGCGGCGAGCCGGTCCCCGGCGTCTTCGCGCTGGGCGACATCAGCGCCGACCACCAGCTCAAGCACGTCGCCAACCACCAGGCCCGCGTGGTGCAGCACAACCTCCTGCACCCGGAGGACGTGATCGGCGGAGCTCCCGGGCCCGTGCCGCAGGCGGTCTTCTCGCGCCCCCAGATCGGCTCGTTCGGCCTCACGGAGGCGGAGGCGCGCGCGGCCGGACCCGTCGTCACGATCGAGCAGCCGTACTCGTCCACCGCGTGGGGCTGGGCGCTCGAGGACACGACCTCGTTCTGCAAGCTCGTGCTGGATCCGCGCGACGGCGGCACGCTCCTCGGCGCGCACATCATCGGCTCGGACTCCGCGGCGCTGATCCAGCCGCTCCTCATGGCCGCGAGCCTCGGCCACCCGGTGACGGGCCTCGCCCGCGCGCAGTACTGGCCGCACCCGGCCGTGACGGAGATCGTCGAGAACGCGCTGCTCGCCGCTGAGTCGGCGGTGGCCGACTGGGCACGGGAGAATGGCCAGGGCGAGGCGCCCGCGGGGGCCGGTCGATCCTGACCCGCCGCCGATCGAGGACCCACGGAAGCAGAGAATGACTGAACGACAGATCCGCCTGTTCGGCGATCCGGTGCTGAAGACCGTCTCCTCGGAGATCCACGAGATCGACGAGGGCGTGCGCGCCCTGGTCGAGGACCTCCTCGACAGCGTGCGGCCCGATGGCCGCGCCGGGGTGGCCGCCGCGCAGATCGGCGTGAACCTCCGCGCCTTCAGCTACAACGTGGGGCCGGCGTTCGGCTACGTCCTCAACCCCGTCATCGAGGAGCTGCGCGGCGAGGCCGTCCTCGTCGACGAGGGCTGCCTCTCGGTGCCGGGCCTCTGGTTCCCCACCATGCGCCACCCCCAGGCCGTCATCTCGGGGCTCGACCTCGACGGGAAGCCCGTCCGCATCGAGGGCACGGGCGTGCTCGCGCAGGCCTTCCAGCACGAGGTCGACCACCTCGACGGCCTGGTGTACCTGGACCGGCTCGACAAGCAGCGCCGCCGCGAGGCCATGAAGCAGGTGCGCGAGTCCGACTGGTTCTGACCGCGCCGTCGGCCCGCGCGCTCGCGCGGGCCGACGCCCGGGATCAGTGGACGAGCGAGTGCCCCTCGGTCGTCGGCGCCGCCTCGTAGATCCGGGTGATCACGTCGGCGAAGGCCTCGAGCACCACCTGGCGCTTGATGCTGAGCTTCGGCGTGAGGTGGCCTGCCGCCTCCGTGAGCTCCACCGGCAGCACGACGAACTTGCGGATGGACTCCGCGCGCGACACCGTCGCGTTGGCCGCGTCCACCGCGCGCTGCACCTCGGCGAGCACCGCCGGGTTCTGCGACGCCTGCTCGAGCGTCATGGCGGGGTCCTGCCCGTTGTTGGCCAGCCAGACCTTGAGCATCTCCGGATCCAGGGTGATGAGCGCCGAGATGAACGGCCGTCGGTCGCCCGCCACCACGACCTGCCCGACGAGCGGGTTCGCGCGGATGGGGTCCTCGAGCGCGGCCGGCGCGACGTTCTTGCCGCCGGCGGTGACGATGATCTCCTTCTTCCGGCCCGTGATCGTGAGGTAGCCGTCGGCGTCGTAGCTGCCGAGGTCGCCCGTGCGGAACCAGCCGTCGTCGAAGACGGCCGCGGTCGCCTCCTCGTCCTGCCAGTACCCGTCGAAGACGTTGACGCCCTTGACCTGGATCTCGCCCTCGTCGGTGATGCGGGTGGAGACGCCCGGCATCGCCGGACCCACCGTCCCGATGCGGAAGCCCTTCACGAGGTTCACGCTCACGGGCGCCGTGGTCTCGGTGAGGCCGTAGCCCTCGAGGATCGTGAGGCCGAGCGACCGGTAGAAGTGCCCGAGCCGGAGGCCGAGCGGCGCGGATCCGCTGACCGCGAAGCGCACGCGCCCGCCCATCGCCTGGCGGATCTTGGAGTACACGAGCGCGTCGAAGAGCTTGTACTGGAGCTTCAGCGCGAGCGGCACGGAGCCGGCGTCGACGGCGACCGAGTGCGCGTACGCGACCTCGGCGGCCTTCCGGAAGACCTTCCCGCGGCCGGCGCCCTCGGCCTTCTGCTCCGAGGAGTTGTAGACCTTCTCGAAGACGCGCGGGACCGCGAGAAGGAACGTCGGCTGGAAGGACGCGAGCGCGGGCAGGAGCTGGGTCGTGTCGGCCTGGTGCCCGGTCTTCACGCCCGCCTGCACGTTGAGGATGGAGATGAAGCGCGCGAACACGTGCGCCGTCGTGATGAACAGGAGCGTGGACGCGCCGACCCGCACGACCTCCTCCATCGCGACCTCGGCGTTCCGCGCGAGCTCCACGAAGTTCGCGTGCGTGAGGATGCAGCCCTTCGGTCGGCCCGTCGTCCCCGACGTGTAGATGAGGGTCGCCATGTCCGAGCCGACCGCGATGTTCCGGCGGCGCTCGATCTCGGCGTCCGGCACGTCGACGCCCTGCTCGGCGAGCTTGTCCAGGTCGCCGAGGTCGATCTGCCAGACGCGGCGGACCGCGGGCAGCTCCGGGTGGACCTCGTCGAAGCGCGAGAAGTGCTCGGCGGACTCGAGGATCATCGCGACGCTGCCGGAGTCCTGCATGTTCCAGTGCACCTGGCCGGGGGAGGAGGTCTCGTACACGGGGACGAGGACGGCGCCGGCGAAGAACACCGCGAAGTCCACGAGCGTCCACTCGTAGCGCGTCCGGCACATCATGCCGATGCGCTCGCCCGGTTCGATCCCCGCGGCCACGAGGCCCTTCGCGAGGGCGACGACCTGCCGGTGGAACTCGGACGCCGTGACGTCGCTCCACCCGCCCGACCCGTCCGGCAGCGCGAACAGCGGAGCGTCCGGGCTCGTCCTCACGCGATGCACCAGGACGTCGGTGATGTTGTCGTCGGGTCTCGCCTCGACGACGGCGGGCATGGTGTGCTGTTCCACGGCAACTCCCTCGGTGCCGGAAATGGATGAGGCCAGCCTACGGGGCCGGCCCCCGCGGCGCTCGTCCCCGGTCGGGGGCGTCGGGCACGTCAGTAGGATCGACTGGCGAGACAGAGGGAAGGGCCCGCGGAGTGCATGCAATAGGGATCGACATCGGCGGGACCAAGATCGCGGGAGCGGTGGTCGACGAGCTCGGCGTCATCGCGGCGGAGGAGCGCACCCCCACGGAGGCGAGCAGCCCGGACGCGATCGTCGAGGCCGTCGTCGGCATGGTCGCGCGGCTCCGCGCGCAGCACCCCGACGTCGTGGCGGTCGGCGTGGCCGCGGCCGGCTTCATCGACGCCGCGCAGTCCACCGTCTACTACGCCCCCAACATCAACTGGCGCAACGAGCCGGTGCGGGAGAAGCTGCGCGGCCGGATCGACCTCCCCATCGTCATCGAGAACGACGCGAACGCCGCCGGCTGGGCCGAGTTCCGCTACGGCGCCGGCCGCCTGGTCAGCGACATGGTCACGCTCACGATCGGCACGGGCGTGGGCGGCGCGATCGTCGCCGACGACCGGCTCTTCCGCGGCGGCTTCGGCGCGGGTGCCGAGCTCGGGCACATGCGCGTCGTGCCCGACGGCCTGCCGTGCGGCTGCGGCGCCCGCGGCTGCATCGAGCAGTACGGGTCCGGCCGCGCGCTCCTGCGCACCGCCGACGAGCTGGCCGACCTCGGCGGCACGCACGGCGAGGGCCTCGCCGCCCGCCGCCGCGAGGTGGGCACGCTGACCGGCCACGACGTCAGCGACCTCATCCAGGCCGGCGACCCCGGCGCGCTGCTCGCCCTGCGTCGCCTCGGCGGCTGGCTCGGCGAGGCGGCCGCCAGCATCGGCGCGATCCTCGACCCGCAGATGTTCGTCATCGGCGGCGGCGTCGCGCAGGCGGGCGACCTACTGCTGGACCCGATCCGCGAGGCCTACCTCGCCCACCTCCCGGCCCGCGGGTACCACCCCGAGCCGGAGTTCCGCATCGCCGAGCTCGTCAACGACGCCGGCGTCGTGGGCGCGGCCGACCTCGCCCGACGTCACGCGACCGCGCTGCGCCACGGGGCCTGAGCCCGGCCGTCGGCCTGCGGGCTCGCGCGTGCCGGTCCGCCTATGCTGGATGCGACCCCACCCGGAAGGTGACCGACGATGTTCTACTGGTTCATGAAGAACCTGGTCGCCGGACCCCTCCTCCGGAGCACGTTCCGGCCCTGGGTCACCGGGATCGAGAACATCCCCGCCAAGGGCGGCGTGATCCTCGCGAGCAACCACCTCTCGTTCATCGACTCGGTGTTCCTGCCCCTGCTGGTCGACCGCAACCTCGTCTTCCTCGCGAAGAGCGACTACTTCACCGGCACGGGGCTCAAGGGCTGGGCCACGAAGATGTTCTTCACGGCGACGGGCATGCTCCCCATCGACCGCTCCGGCGGCAAGGCGTCCGAGGCGTCGCTCAACACGGGACTCCGCGTGCTCGCCGAGGGCCGCATGCTCGGCATCTACCCCGAGGGCACCCGCAGCCCCGACGGCCGCATGTACCGCGGACGCACGGGCGTGGCGCGCATGATCCTCGAGGGCGACGTCCCGGTCGTCCCGATCGCGATGATCGACACCGAGAAGGTCATGCCCATCGGCACCCGCATCCCGAAGGTCCGCCGGATTGGTGTGGTCATCGGCGAGCCGCTAGATTTCAGTAGGTTCGCCGGCCTCGAGGGAGACCGCTTCATCCTCCGCTCCATCACCGACGAGATCATGTACGAGCTCTCGAGGCTGAGCGGCCAGGAGTACGTCGACGTCTATGCGACCTCGGTCAAGGAGAAGCGCGCGAGCGCGGCCCGCTGACCGTCTCCCGCCCCGCCTCCACCGCGCACCACGCGCACGACACGAACCGGGATCCCACCGTGGCCTCTGAGCACCTCGTCCCCGCCCATCCCGACGTCCTCGCCGGACTCGACCACTGGCGCACGCTCGAGGTCAAGCAGCAGCCGCAGTGGCCCGACGCCGCCGCCGTCCACGCGGCATCCGCCGAGATCGCCCTGCTGCCGCCCCTGGTCTTCGCCGGGGAGGTGGATCTGCTGCGCTCGCGCCTCGCCGCCGCCGCCGACGGCCGCGCGTTCCTCCTCCAGGGCGGCGACTGCGCCGAGACCTTCGCGGGCGCCACGGCCGACGCCATCCGCAACCGCGTGAAGACCGTGCTCCAGATGGCCGTCGTCCTCACCTACGGCGCGGCCATGCCCGTCGTGAAGATGGGCCGCATGGCCGGCCAGTTCGCGAAGCCCCGCTCGAGCGACTCCGAGACACGCGGCGATCTGACGCTGCCCGCGTACCGCGGCGACATCGTCAACGGCTACGACTTCACCCCCGAGTCGCGCGCGGCGGATCCCGCGCGCCTCGTGAAGGGGTACCACACGGCCGCGTCGACGCTGAACCTCATCCGCGCCTTCACGCAGGGCGGCTTCGCCGACCTCCGCGAGGTGCACAGCTGGAACAAGGGCTTCGCGGCGAACCCGGCGAACCAGCGCTACGAGCAGCTCGCCCGCGACATCGACCGCGCGATCAAGTTCATGGAGGCCGCGGGCGCCGACTTCGACGACCTCAAGCGCGTCGAGTTCTACACCGGACACGAGGGCCTCCTCATGGACTACGAGCGGCCCATGACGCGCATCGACTCGCGCACCGGCACGCCGTACAACACGTCGGCGCACTTCATCTGGATCGGGGAGCGCACGCGCGACCTCGACGGGGCGCACGTCGACTTCCTCTCGCGCGTCCGCAACCCGCTCGGCGTGAAGCTCGGCCCGTCGACCACGCCCGAGACGGTGCACGAGCTGATCGAGAGGCTCGACCCGGACCGCGAGCCCGGTCGGCTCACCTTCATCACGCGCATGGGCGCGGGCAGGATCCGCGACGCGCTGCCGCCCCTGCTCGAGGCCGTCAAGGCGTCGGACGCGAACCCGCTCTGGGTCACCGACCCCATGCACGGGAACGGCCTCACCACGCCCACCGGCTACAAGACGCGGCGCTTCGACGACGTCGTCGACGAGGTGCAGGGCTTCTTCCAGGCGCACCGGGCGGCGGGCACGCATCCCGGCGGGATCCACATCGAGCTCACCGGCGACGACGTCACCGAGTGCCTGGGCGGCTCCGAGCACATCGACGAGGCAACGCTCGCGACCCGCTACGAGTCGCTGTGCGACCCGCGGCTCAACCACATGCAGAGCCTCGAGCTCGCGTTCCTCGTCGCGGAGGAGCTGGCGGCCGCGCGCAGCTGACCCCGCCCGCACGACGATGCCCCGCCGCCCTCGAGGCGGCGGGGCATCGTCATGCCTGGTCTGCGGTGGTCCGCGCCGGATCAGCCGGAGGCGGTGATGCCGAGGTTGACGGTCGACCCGCGACGGACCATGGCGCCCGCATCCGGGCTCGCCGACGCGACCTTCGTGATGCTGTCGGGCAGGGCGTCCCAGAACGCGGAGTACGCGTACTTGAAGCCCGCCTTGTCGAGCTCGGCCTTCGCTCCATCGCGCGTGAGGCCGACGACCTTCGGCACCGCGACGAGGTCCGGTCCCTTGGAGATCTCGAGCCCCACCTTGCTGCCGGGGGCGTCGCCGAGTCCGGAGCGCACCGGGTTCTGGTCCAGTTGGTAGACCGAGATGACCTCGCCCGCGTCGACGTCGTCGCTGAAGCTCTGCTTCCCCGGCTCGCCGACGAGCCCCGCCTGGGCGAGCGTCGCGTTGGCCTGGTCGACGGAGCGGCCGTTCACCTGGGGGATCTTCCCGGCGGCGACGACGAGGGTCACGGGCTGCTGCTCCGGGTACTGGGCGCCGACGGGGGCTCCCGAGGAGTCCAGCACCTGCACGACGGTGCCCTCGGCGGCGTCGCCGTACTGCCGGATGGTCGCCTCCTGCACGACGAAGGGCACGCCCTCCAGGCGCGTGCGGGCATCGGCCTCGGCGGCCCCGACCACGTCGGGCACGTCGAGGAGCCGCGGCCCGGTCGAGGCGTAGAGGGTCACGGTGGATCCCTGGTCGACGGGCGTCCCGGACGCCGGGACGCTGCGGGTCACGTGCCCCACCTCGACGTCCACGCTCGGCTCCTCGGCGCGTGCGACGACGAAGCCCTGGCCCTGGAGCGTGCCCGCGGCGTCGTCGACGGCCATGGCCGTGACGGACGGCACGGGGACGCGCGCGCCCGGGCCCTGACCGTAGTACCAGCCCGTGCCGCCGGCGAGTGCCGCGAGCATCACCACGAGGAGCGCGAGCATCCACCCGCGCGATCGACGGCGCGATCCCGCGGCGGCGAGTGCGACGACGGACTCCGGCTCGGTGCGCTCGTCCTCCTGCCGCGTCATGACGGGCGGACCGCCCACGACCTGCGTCTCGCCGGTGGTGACGGACGGGAGCGCCGGGGCGCTCGGGAAGACGACGGTGCGCTGGAGCGGAGCGGGGTCGCCCGACCGCGCGTCGAGGCGGTTCTGCACGGCGTAGAGCTCGTCGAGGAGCGCCCGGGCGTCGCGCGGCCGCTGCTCGGGATCCCGCGCGGTCGCCCACAGGACCAGCTCGTCGAGCTCGACCGGCACGGACGCGTTGGCCGTGCTGGGGGTGGGCACCTGGTCGTTCGCGTGCTGGTACGCGATCTGCATGGGCTGCTCGCCCTTGAACGGCTGCTCGCCCGCGAGCATCTCGTACATCATGATGCCGACCGCGTAGATGTCGCTGCGGGTGTCGGCGATGCCCCGCGTCACGAGCTCGGGGGAGAGGTACGCGATGGTCCCGAGGAGCGCCTGCCCCGTGGCCGTGTTCGCGCTGACGGCGCGCGCCAGGCCGAAGTCGCCGATCTTGATGCGCCCGTCGTCGGCCAGCAGCACGTTCTCGGGCTTCAGGTCGCGGTGCACGATGCCGGCCTTGTGCGCGGCGGCGAGACCCGAGAGCACGGCCTCGAGGATGTCGAGGGTCTGCTCGGGCGTCAGCCGCTCGTACTCCTGCAGCAGCTCGCGCAGCGTCATGCCGGGCAGGTACTCCATGACGAGGTACGCCATGTCGGAGTCCTGGCCCTGGTCGAAGACGTTGACGACGTTGGGATGCGCCAGCCGCGCGGCGGAGCGCGCCTCCTGGATGAAGCGGTCGCGGAAGGCGCTGTCGTCGGCGAGGTGGCCGTGCATCACCTTGACGGCGACGCGGCGCTCGAGCCGCAGGTCGGTGGCCACGTAGACCGTCGCCATCCCGCCCCGCGCGATGCGGGACCTGACCTGGTACCGACCGTCGAGGAGACGGCCGATCATGGGGTCGGTCGGGCTGGAGGTCACTGGATGATTCTAGGGATCGCCGGTGCCGGGGCCTCCCCGGCACACCGGTGCGCCGCCGGGCGGATGCACCTGCGGATCGGGGTCAGCCGATCTCGTCGAGCCACGTCCAGGCGGATGTCTCCCACTTGGCGTAGGCGTCCGGGTACGCGGAGTACTGCACGGCCTGCGCCGCCTGCGTGACGGTCATCGACTTCCAGCCGGCGATGTCGAGGAGGCCGCGGGTCGCGCCGGGGTTCGGGTTGACGCTCCCGCCGAAGAACGCGCGCGCCGCGTACACGGGGTCGTTGAGCTGGGCGGGCTGGCCCCAGCCCTGGCTCGGGCGCTGCTGGAAGAGGCCGATCGAGTCGCGGTCGCCCCAGTCGAGGTTGCGGAGGGTCGACTCCTGCGCCGCGGTGGCGAGCGCGATGACGAGTCCGTAGTCACTGACGCCGGCGGAGCGTCCGACCTGGACGATGACGCGCGCGTTGCGGCGCATCTCGTCGGTCATGATCGTCGTCCCGTCCAGCGACGCGACCTGCACGACGGACGCGGACGCGTGCGGGATGGTGAGCTTGCTGCCCGCGTAGATGATGCTCGACCAGTTGAGGCCGTTGGCGTTGAGGAGGTCCTGCACGGTGACGCCCGACTTCGTCGCGATGCTGTGGAGCGTGTCTCCGGTCTCGATCGTGTACGTGCCGGAGAGACGTAGCTTCGCGGCGGGGGAGGTGCTGGCGGGTGCCGCGGGCGCGGCCGACGCGGCGGTGGAGCCGGCCCCCGGGATGGTGAGGCGGTTGCCGGGGAATATCGTGCTCGTCGCCTGGAGGCCATTGGCCTGGAGCACCGCCGATGTGGAGACGCCGTGCTTGCCGGCGATGCCGGTGACGGTGTCGCCCGCGACTACCGTGTAGCTCGCGCCGGACCCCGTGGACGCCGCGGTGGGTGCTGAGGTCGACGCACCGGATCCGCCGAGGGTGAGCGTCTGGCCGGGGAAGATCGTCGTCTTCCAGCCGAGGCCGTTCTGCGCGAGCACGGATGCGGTGGAGAGGCCGTATCGACCGGCGATGCTGGAGACGGAGTCGCCCTGCTCGACCACGTACGTGGAGGGAGCTGCCACGGTGGGGGCCGCTGCCGGGGTTGCCGTCGGAGCCGCGACGCGCGGGAGCTTGGTCTGCGTGGGACCGGACTTGGCCTTCGGGATGCGCTTGACGGGGGCCGCCTCCGCGGGCGTCGCCATGCCGAGGCTCACCGCGAGGGAGCCGACGAGCACGATGGGCATGGTCGCGAGGAGCGCCTTGGAGCGGCGGTTCGCCGAGCGTCCTGTGGCGGTGTCCGAGTACCGGTGGGGGTCGCGAGGGGAGGTGGGTTCGGTCATGGGCATGCTGGTCTACTCCGGCCGTCGTGCTCGATTCCCTGATGCAGGAGTTCCACGTTAACACGCAGGGAGAGAAAAGGGTACATAAGGGACGGATGTGACTGGAGTGAACAGTGACACGCGCCTTCGGCGGATAGGCAGGCGTTCCGGGCGTCGAAGCGCCTCGGCGTCCGGGTGCACGGTCCCGGGGACGGCGCAGGACGTGCCAGCATGTGAGGCGTGAACGAGCCCTATGCCGACCGCGAGTGGTCGACCGTCCCCGATCTCGTCGACCTCCTCGGTCTGACGGTCAGCCGCGTGCGCCGGCTCATCGAGGACAGGCGCCTGCTCGCGGTCCGCCTCGACGGCGTGCTCAAGGTGCCCAACGTGTTCCTGCGGGACGGCGAGCCGCTGTCCGAGCTGCGGGGCACGATCATCGTGCTCGGCGACAACGGATTCACCGACGAGGAGGCCATGCACTGGCTCCTCACGGAGGAGCCGAGCCTCGGTGCCGCCCCCATCGACGCCCTGCTGGCGGGCCGCAAGGCCGAGGTGCGTCGGGTCGCGCAGGCCAGCGCCTGAACCTCGCTCGAGCGGCCGCCGGCTGATCGGCCGGGTCTGACCCGCGGTCCGATCAGGTGACGCGGCGCGTGACCGTGTCGACGAGCAGCTCGAGCTGGTTCCTCGCCCGGGCTCCGATCGGGGCCTCGCGCAGCGCGGCGAGCGACTCGCGGACGTGACGGGAGATCATCCCCTCCACCTCGTCGAGGGCGCCGCTCTCGCGGAGGATCGACTGGACCGCGCGGATCTGCTCGTCGTCGAGGTCCGGATCCCCGAGGAGCGCATCGACCGTGCGGCGCACCCCGTCCGGCAGCCGCCGGCGCGCCAGCGCGATCAGCACGGTGCGCTTGCCCTCGCGCAGGTCGTCTCCGCTCGGCTTCCCGGTCACGGCGCTGTCGCCGAACACGCCGAGCACGTCGTCGCGCAGCTGGAAGGCGATGCCGAGCGGCAGGCCGACGGCCCGGAGCGCCGCCACCTGCTCGGGCGTCGCCCCCGCCAGGCTCGCGCCGACGACGAGCGGCGCCTCGATGCTGTACTTCGCGGACTTGTAGACGATCACGTTGTGGGCCCGGGCGAGCGTGTCGTCCTCGGGCACGGTCGGCCATGCGACCTCCTCGAGCACGTCGAGGTACTGGCCGAGCGTGACCTGGGTGCGCATCGTCGCGAGCTCGGCGCGGGTGGCGCGCGCCGCCGACCCGTCTGCCAGCGCCAGGAGCGAGTCGATGAGCAGCTCGTCGCTCCACCCCAGGAGGAGGTCGCCGAGGAGGGTCGCCCCCGCCTCGCCGAAGCCCGACGAGGATCCGCCCCAGCCGCTCGCCGCATGCAGCGCCTCGAAGCGGCGGTGGGCGGCGGGTCGGCCGCGACGCGTGTCGGAGCGGTCGATGATGTCGTCGTGGACGAGCGCCGCCGCGTGGAAGATCTCGAGGCCCGCGGCCACCCCGACGACCGCGCGATAGCCCGGTCGCTCCTCGCCCTGCGGCCGTCCGGCGGGGGAGGGCTCGAGGTCGATCACCGAGCGCCAACCCCAGTAGCAGAACTGCGCGCGGAACCGCTTCCCGCCTCTCAGCAGATCCGAGGAGAACTCCTGGATGGGCACAAGATCCGGGCTGATCTCCCGGAGTCCCGCCGCCTGGGCCGTCAGGAAGTCGTCGAGGCGGGTCTGGACGTGGCTGACGAGGCGGTCGCTTTCGGGCACCCGCCTAGCCTAGCCAGGGGCAGGGAGCTAGAATCCACAGGTGAACACCAACGCGTCGTCCCGAGCCTGAGGGGAACATGATGCCGCTTTCCGAGCAAGAGCAGCGCCTGCTGGAGGAGATGGAGCGCAGCCTCTATCACAACGACGCAGACTTCGTGGCGACCGTCAGCGGTCGCCGCACCAGACCGAACTACACGATGGTCGTGGTCGGGGTGCTGGTCATCGTCCTCGGCATCGCCGCCCTGGCCGCGGGCGTCATCACCAAGCTGGCGATCATCGGCATCCTCGGCTTCGCGATCATGATCGTGGGGGCGCTCCTCATCTTCAGCCCGCGTGATGCGGGCGCCGGTACGCCGACCGCCTCCGCACCCCGGGCGCCGGGCCGCGGTTCCGGCAAGCGACCCTCCTCGTCCTCCTCCTTCATGGACCGGATCAACGAGCGCTGGGAGAAGCGCCAGGGCGGTCAGGACTGACCTCCATCTGAGGCGGTCCTCCACCGCCCTCCACTCGACCCGAAGGGGCCGATCCCGAACCGGGATCGGCCCCTTCTCGTGTCCCCGGTATCACCCACATCCCTCCCCGGCGCCCTGCCGGCGGTCCTCCGGCCGCCCGCGGGGCGCTCCTGCATGTCCGCGGCGCGCCGGTCGCACGATTCCCCTCCACATCCCTCCCCTCGGGACAGGCCACGTATCCACAGGCATCGGGGGACACTCGCCACGAATTCACCTCGCGTCCCTGGCGGTGGGTGGAGGGCTGTGGAGTAAAGTGGAGCAAGTCCTGAACCACGGCCGGAGAGACAGGGGGTGTCGGTGTGTTCCTCGGCACCCATTCGCCTCGTCTCGACGACAAGGGGCGGCTCATCCTCCCCGCGAAGTTCCGCGACGAGCTCGAGGGCGGCGTCGTCATGACGCGCGGCCAGGACCGCTGCATCTACGTGTTCACCACGCGGGAGTTCGAGGAGCTGCACGACCGCATGCGCCAGGCGCCGCTCGCGAGCAAGCAGGCGCGCGACTACATGCGCGTCTTCCTGTCCGGGGCGAACGCGGAGACGCCGGACAAGCAGCACCGCATCACCATCCCGCAGGCGCTCCGCACGTACGCGGGCCTCGACCGCGAGCTCGCGGTCATCGGCGCGGGCAGCCGCGTCGAGATCTGGGACGCCGGCACGTGGGACGAGTACCTCACCGCCAACGAGAGCGCGTTCGCCGACACCGCGGAGGAGGTGATCCCCGGCCTGTTCTGACCCCGGCCCCTGACTCCCAGCCGTCCGACGCCCTGCCGCACTTCCCCGGTGGCAGGTCGGGACGGATGGGGATCAGGAGCCGCGGACAGGACAGCGGGATGCCATGGCCCTCGACGACATCCACACCCCCGTCCTCCTCGAGAGGTGCCTCGAGCTGCTCGCCCCCGCCCTCCAGGGCGATGGCGCCGTGCTCGTCGACGCCACCCTCGGGATGGCAGGCCACTCCGAGGCGTTCCTCGACGCGCTGCCCGGCCTCCGGCTGGTCGGTCTCGACCGCGATCCGGACGCCCTCGCGATCGCGGGGGAGCGGCTCGCCCGCTTCGGGGACCGCGTCCACCTCGTGCACACGGTGTACGACGGCATCGGGCGAGCGCTCGACGGCCTGGGCATCGGCGAGGTGCAGGGCGTCTTCTTCGATCTCGGCGTCTCGTCGCTCCAGCTCGACCGCGTCGAGCGCGGCTTCTCGTACTCGCAGGACGCGCCCCTCGACATGCGCATGGACGGGACCGCGGGCCTCACCGCCGCCCAGGTGGTGGCGGAGTACGACGAGCTCGAGCTGCGGCGGATCTTCTACGACTACGGCGAGGAGAAGCTCGCCCCCCGCTACGCCAGCCGCATCGTCCAGGCGCGCGAGGTGGAGCCGATCATCACGTCGGCGAGGCTCGTGGAGATCATCCAGCAGGCCACGCCCGCCGCGGTGCAGCGGGCCGGGCATCCGGCCAAGCGCGTGTTCCAGGCGCTGCGCATCGAGGTCAACCAGGAGCTGAGCGTGCTGGCGCGCGCGATGCCTGCCGCGATCGACCGGCTCGCGGTCGGCGGTCGCGTGGTCGTCGAGTCGTACCAGTCGCTCGAGGACCGCATCGTGAAGCGCGAGCTGCGCGCCCGGTCCACGAGCACCGCGCCCGTGGGGCTCCCCGTCGAGCTCCCCGAGCACCGTCCCGAGCTGAAGCTCCTCGTCCGCGGCGCCGAGCTCGCGGACCAGCACGAGATCGCCCAGAACCCCCGCGCCGCTTCCGTCCGGTTGCGCGCCGCCGAACGAGCCAGGAGGCGACACGCATGACCGATGCAGCACGCGCGACCGCGCGTCCCCGGATCCGGCCGTCCGCCGAGCCGCCCACCCGCCACATCGAGGTCGTGCCCACCCGCGGCCAGCGTCGCGCCCGACCGCGCACCGTCTACGCCGTGATCGTCGTGGGCGGGCTCTTCGCCGTACTCCTCGCGCAGCTGCTGCTCTCCATCGGCCTGTCCGACGGGGCGTACGCGATCCAGTCGCTGCAGCAGCAGCAGAAGGAGCTGGACCGCACCCACCAGGCGCTGACCGAGGACGTCGACCGGCTGTCGTCCCCGCAGAACCTGGCGCGGAACGCCCAGGCGCTCGGCATGGTCGCGAGCGCGTCGCCCTCCTTCCTCTCGCTCGACGGCACGATCCAGGGCACGCCGCAGGCCAAGGACGGCGCCACCACGGCGCTCACCGCCGACAGCCTCATCGGCAACTCGCTCCTCTCCGGCGTCCCGCTCACCATCGAGAGCGACCCGACGAAGCGCGCGGCCGCGCTCCAGGCCGCCACCGCGCAGGACGGCGCCGCCGCGGTCGACCCGGGCTCGGCCATCCCGGGCTCCGCCGAGGCGACCGGCGGCGTGACCGCCGGGACCCCGAGCGCGCCTCCCGCGTCGGGCGCGGCCCCCGGGCTAGCGTCGGCCCCGGCGATCCCGACCCCGCAGACCCGCTGACGCCGGGCCCCGCCGAGGGGCCGCCGACATCGCACGACACCGCTCCGACGGAGCACCGCACCGCACCGCAGGCACCGAGAGGAACCCCCGAGTGAGCACGATCTCGAACCGACGGCGCATCGCCTTCTCCCTGATCGCGATACTCGCCGTACTCGGGGTCTTCGTCGTCAAGCTCATCGACATCCAGGTCGTGCAGGCCTCCGAGCTCAATCAGGAGGCGCTCGGCAAGCGGGCCATCTCGCAGACCCTGCCCGGCGTCCGCGGCAGCATCTACGACGCCGACGGCAAGGTGCTCGCGGGCAGCGTGCTCCGCTACGACGTGACGATGGACCCGTCCAAGGCCGGCGACTTCACCCGGACGGTGACGGGCGACGACGGCAAGCCGGTCAAGCAGGACGTGTCGCTCGCGGACGCCGAGGCGCAGCTGGGCGCGATCACCGGGCAGAAGCCCGAGGAGATCGACGGGCTCATCACGGGCGCGCTCGCCAAGGACCCGAAGTCGCTCTTCGGCTACGTGACCAAGGGCGTCGACGTCGACGCGTACCTCGCCATCCGGGACCTCAAGATCCCGTGGATCTACTTCCAGGCGGTCTCGAGCCGCACGTACCCCAACGGCCAGATCGCGGGCAGCATCCTCGGCTACATCGCGGGTGACGGCACGATCAAGGCCGGGCTCGAGCAGGAGTACGACTCCTGCCTCGCCGCGCAGGACGGCGCGCAGACCTACGAGCGCGGCGCGGACGGCGTGCCGATCGCCGGCAGCACCGTCACGCAGAAGCCGGCTGAGGACGGCAGCGACGTGATGACCAACATCGACACCGACCTCGAGTACTTCGCGCAGACCGCCGTCGCCGAGCAGGCCGTGAAGGTCGGCGCCGACTACGGGCACGCGACCATCGTCGAGGTGAAGACGGGCAAGGTCCTCGCGGTCGCCGAGTACCCGTCCGTCGACCCCAACGACGTGTCGGCGTCGAAGCCCGAGGACCGCAACAGCCGGGCGTTCAGCCTGCCGTTCGAGCCCGGATCCACGCTCAAAGCCGTGACCGCCGCCGCGCTCCTCGACTCGGGCAAGGCCGACGCCGGGACGCACGTGGTGGCGCCGTACACGTTCACGCGGCCGAACGTGAAGCTCAGCGACAGCTACGTGCACCCCGACCTCCACTTCACGCTCGCGGGCGTGCTCATGGACTCCTCGAACACGGGCATCTCGGCGCTCGGCGAGCGCCTGTCCGCCTCGGAGCGCTACGACTACCTCAAGGCCTTCGGCGTCGGCGAGAAGACGGCCATCGACTTCCCCGGCGAGAGCAGCGGCCTCGTCCGCCCCTGGCAGGAGTGGGACCCGCAGACCAACTACGCGACCATGTTCGGGCAGGGCCTCACGACCACGGCCCTCCAGGTCGCGAGCATCTACCAGACCATCGGCAACCACGGCGTGAAGCTCCCGCTGTCGCTCGTCTCGGGCTGCAAGGCCGCCGACGGCACCGTCACGGACCAGCCGGACACGACCGGCACGCAGGTCATCTCGCCCCAGGCCGCCGACTCCACCGTCAACATGCTCGAGACCGTCGTCACCGACGGGCACCTCTCCAAGGACCTCACGATCCCCGGCTACCGGGTGGCGGCGAAGTCCGGTACGGCGCAGGTCGCGGAGGCCGACGGCAAGTACGGCAAGAACTACCTGGTGTCGATCGCGGGCCTCGCGCCGGCCGAGGACCCCCAGTACGTCGTGTCGATCAGCCTGGCCAATCCGGATACCATAAAGTCCTCGGCGGCCGCGGCGCCGGTCTTCCAGAAGATCATGTCCCAGGTACTGAAGACCTACCGGGTCCCGCCCTCCAGCGTGCCGTCCCCGAACCTCCCGACGACCTACTGAGAGATGAGGGCGATGACCTCCCCTGCCACCCCCGCCCTCCGCCCCGAGCATCCCGTCGCACGGTCGCTGTCCGGCCTGGTGAGCGACTTCGCGCTCGACGTCGTCGGCGACGTGGACGACGTGGAGGTCACCGGCGTCACCCTGTCTTCCGGCGACGTGCAGCCCGGCGACCTCTACGTCGGGCTCCGCGGGGCACGCGCGCACGGCGCCCGCTTCGCGTCCGACGCCGCCGCCAGCGGCGCGGTCGCGGTGCTGACCGACCCCGACGGGCTCGCCGACGCGCAGGACTCGGGCCTGCCGGTGATCCTCACCCCCGACCCGCGCGCGGCCCTCGGCGACATCGCCGCGTGGGTCCACCGCTCGGCGGAGGACCCGGCGACGCTCTACGGCGTCACGGGGACGAACGGCAAGACGAGCGTGGTGTACCTGCTCGACGGGCTGCTCCGCCAGCTCGGCGTCGTGACCGGGCTGACCTCCACGGCCGAGCGGCGCATCGGCGAGGAGAGCATCACCAGCCGCCTCACCACGCCCGAGGCGAGCGAGCTGCACGCGCTCCTCGCCCGCATGCGCGAGGCGGAGGTCCGCGCCGTCACGATCGAGGTCTCGGCGCAGGCCCTCACCCGGCACCGCGTCGACGGCCTGGTCTTCGACGTGGCCGCCTTCATCAACCTGAGCCACGACCACCTCGACGACTACGCGGACTTCGAGGAGTACTTCGAGGCCAAGGCCGCCTTCTTCGACCCCGACCGCGCGCGCCGCGGCGTCGTGTCGCTCGACACCGAGTGGGGCCAGCGCATCGTCGAGGGCTCGCGGATCCCCATGACGACCATCTCCTCGAAGCCCGGCGTCGAGGCCGACTGGACCGTGACCGTCCTCGAGCAGACGCCCGACTCCACGGGCTTCCGCCTCGAGGGCCCCGACAACCGCGTGCTCGTCTCGCGCGTGCCCGTGCCCGGCTGGTTCATGGCCGCGAACGCCGGCCTCGCGATCGTCATGCTCGTCGAGTCGGGCTACGACCTCGACGCTGTCGCCCACGTGCTCGACCGGGACGGCGGGATCCAGGCCTACATCCCCGGTCGCGCCGAGCGCGTGTCCGGCGAGACCGGCCCCCTCTTCTTCGTCGACTACGGGCACACGCCCGACGCCTTCGAGCAGACGCTGCAGGCGCTGCGCCCGTTCACCCCCGGGAAGCTCGTGATGGTGTTCGGCGCCGACGGCGACCGGGACACCACGAAGCGCGCCGAGATGGGCGCGATCGCGGCCCGGCTCGCGGACGTCGTGGTCATCACCGACTACCACCCGCGCTACGAGGACCCGGCGTCGATCCGCGCGAGCCTCATCGCGGGCGCGCGGGCCGCGGTGCCCGAGCGCGAGATCCACGAGGTGCCCGACCCCGCCACGGCGATCCGCACGGCGGTGTCGCTGGTCGGCGAGGGGGACACCATCCTCGTCGCCGGACCCGGGCACGAGGACTACCACGAGGTGGCCGGGCGCAAGATCCCGTTCTCCGCCCGTGACGACGCGCGCGCGGCCCTCCGCGACGCAGGCTGGAGCTGACATGATCGCCCTCACCCTCGCCGAGATCGCCGAGGCGGTCGACGGCCGCCTCCTGCTGCGCGGCGACGCCACCGCGCAGACCGTCGTCGACGGCGCGGTCGACACCGACAGCCGCCTCATCGGCCCCGGCGGGATCTTCGTCGCCAAGCCCGGCGAGGAGACCGACGGCCACCTCTTCGCGCCGAAGGCCGTCGAGGCCGGCGCCGCGCTCCTGCTCGTCGAGCGCGAGCTCGACCTGCCCGTGCCCCAGGTGCTCGTACCCGACGTGGTCGACGCGCTCGGCCGGCTGGCGCACGAGGTCGTGGCACGGGTGCGCGCGCTGGGCGAGCTGCGGATGGTCGCGGTCACCGGATCCAACGGCAAGACCACCACCAAGAACCTGCTGCACGCGATCCTCTCCACGCAGGGCGAGACCGTGTCGCCCGTCGCGTCGTTCAACAACGAGGTCGGCGCGCCGCTCACCATGCTCAAGGTCACGCGCTCCACCCGGTTCCTCGTGGCGGAGATGGGCGCGAGCGGGCGGGGCGAGATCACGCGCCTCATCCGCATGGCGAAGCCCGACGTCGGCATCGTCCTCACCGTCGGCCTCGCCCACGCGGGCGGCTTCGGCGGCATCGAGCGGACGCTCGTGACGAAGACCGAGATGGTCAAGGACCTCCTGCCCGAGGACACGGCCGTGCTCAACGCCGACGACCCGCGCGTGGCGTCCATGAGCGACAAGACCGAGGCGCCCGTCCTGTGGTTCGGCCGGGACGCCCGGGCCGCCGTCCGCGCGACCGACATCCTCGCGTCCGCCGCCGGCACCACCTTCACGCTGCACCTGCCCGACGGGTCCGAGCGTCCGGTCTCCTTCCGCGTGCTCGGCGAGCACCACGTCACGAACGCGCTGGCCGCGGCCGCGGGCGCCTGGGCGCTCGGCGTCGACGGCGACTCCATCGTCTCCGCCCTGCAGACCGTGCAGCGCGCCGAGCGCTGGCGCATGGAGGTGCTCGGCGGCAACGGCGTCACGGTGATCAACGACGCCTACAACGCGAGCCCCGACTCCATGGCGGCCGCCCTCCGCACGCTCGCGCAGATCCGTGGGCCGGAGCAGCGCACGGTCGCGGTGCTCGGCGAGATGAGCGAGCTCGGCGAGTTCTCCGAGGAGGAGCACGACCGCGTGGGCCTGCTCGCGGTGCGCCTCAACATCGGGCAGCTCGTCGTGGTCGGCCGGCCCGCCCGCCGCCTGCACCTCGAGGCCATCGCGCAGGGATCCTGGGACGGCGAGTCGATCTTCGCCGAGGACGCGGCCGAGGCCCGCGAGATCCTCGACCGGATCCTCCGCGACGGCGACCTCGTGCTCGTGAAGTCCTCGAACTCCGCGGGACTCCGCTTCCTCGGCGACGAGCTGGGGGAGAAGTACTCGTGGTAGCCCTCCTCGGCGCGGGCGCCATCTCGCTCGTCTTCACGCTCTTCCTGACGCCGCTGTTCATCAAGCTGTTCCACCGGCTGCAGTGGGGCCAGTTCATCCGCGACGACGGTCCGCAGTCGCACCACACGAAGCGCGGCACGGCCACCATGGGCGGCATCGTCATCATCCTGGCGAGCGTCATCGGCTACTTCGTGGGGCACCTGCTCACCTGGGACGGGATCCGCTTCGACCCCGTGACGCCGTCGGGCCTCCTCGTGGTGTTCATGATGGTCGGCCTCGGCTTCGTCGGCTTCCTCGACGACTACCTGAAGACCCGCAAGCAGCAGTCCCTCGGCCTCGGCGGCTGGCAGAAGATCGCCGGCCAGGTCATCGTCGCCACCGTGTTCGCGGTGCTCGCCATCACGTTGCGCGACCCCGTGTCGGGACTCACGCCCGCGTCCACCGCCATCAGCCTGTTCCGCGACCTGCCGCTCGACTTCATGGCGCTCGGCGCGGTCGTCGGCACGGGCCTGTTCATCGTCTGGATCTGCCTCATCGTCGCCAGCGCCTCGAACGGCGTGAACGTGGCCGACGGGCTCGACGGCCTCGCCGCGGGCGCGTCGATCTTCTCGATCGGCTCGTACGTCATCATCGGCTTCTGGCAGTTCAACCAGTCGTGCGACAGCGTCTCCAGCTACCAGAACGAGTACCGCTGCTACGAGGTGGCGTGCCCGCTCGACCTCGCGATCATCGCGGCCTCCATCGTGGGCGCGCTCATCGGCTTCCTCTGGTGGAACACGTCGCCCGCCCAGATATTCATGGGCGACACCGGCTCCCTCGGCCTCGGCGGCGCCCTCGCGGCCCTCGCCATCCTCAGCCGCACCGAGCTGCTGCTCGTCTTCATCGGCGGCCTGTTCGTGATCGTCGCGGGGTCGGTGGTGCTCCAGCGCATCTACTTCAAGCTCACGCACGGCAAGCGCATCTTCCTCATGAGCCCGCTGCACCACCACTTCGAGCTCAAGGGGTGGGCGGAGGTCACGGTCGTCGTGCGCTTCTGGATCATCGCGGGCCTGCTGGTGGCGGCGGGCGTCGGCACCTTCTACCTGGAATGGATCACGCAGTAGAGATGACAGACGGCACCTCCGACGACGGCACGGCGCTCGTGCGACCCGACTCCCTGCACAGCTGGCACGACGACTGGACCGGGCTCCGCGTCGCCGTCCTCGGCCTCGGGCGCACGGGCTTCTCCGTCGCCGACACGCTGATCGAGCTCGGCGCGGACGTGCTCGTGGTCGCGGCCGACGCGTCGCCGGAGCGGCTGGCGCTGCTGGACGTCATCGGCGGGCGCCTGGTCCGGCCCACCGAGGAGGAGCCTGTGCCGACGGAGCTCGTGGCCTTCGCGCCCGAGCTCGTCGTCGTGTCGCCCGGCTACGCGCCCGCGCACCCGCTGCCCGCCTGGGCGACGGAGGCGGGGATCCCGCTGTGGGGCGACATCGAGCTCGCGTGGCGCGTGCGCGACAAGACCGGGACGCCGGCCGAGTGGATCACCATCACCGGCACCAACGGCAAGACCACCACCACGCAGCTCACGGCCGCGCTCCTGCAGGAGGGCGGCGTGCGTGCCGTGCCGTGCGGCAACATCGGCCTGCCCGTGCTCGACGTCGTGCGCCACCCGGACGGCTTCGACGTGCTCGTCGTCGAGCTCTCCAGCCACCAGCTGCACTACATGCGCGAGGTGCGGCCGTACTCGAGCGCCTTCCTCAACCTCGCCGACGACCACCTCGAGTGGCACGGGTCCCGCCAGGCCTACGCCGCCGCCAAGGGCCGCGTCTACGCCGACACGCGCGTCGCCTGCGTCTACAACCGTGCCGACCGCGCCACCGAGGACGCGCTCCGCGAGGCCGACGTGCAGGACGGCGCGCGCGCCATCGGCTTCGGCCTCGACGCGCCGGGTCCGAGCGACCTCGGCATCGTCGACGGGATCCTCTGCGACCGCGCCTTCCTCGAGGAGCGCTTCACCAGCGCCCTCGAGCTGACGACCCTCGACGAGCTGCGCGCGGTCGGCCTCGCGGCGCCGCACATCGTGCAGAACATCCTCGCCGCGGCCGCGCTCGCCCGGTCCTACGGCGTCTCGCCGGCGGTCGTGCGGCAGGCGCTCCAGCGCTTCGAGCTCGACAGCCACCGCATCGAGCGGATCGGGGAGCGCGACGGCGTCGCGTTCGTCGACGACTCGAAGGCCACGAACCCGCACGCCGCATCCGCGTCGCTCGCGGCGTTCCCCTCCGTGGTGTGGCTCGTCGGCGGCCTCCTCAAGGGCGTCGAGCTCGACGAGCTGATCCGCGCCCACGCGCCGCGCCTGCGCGCCGCCGTGGTCATCGGCGTCGAGCGCGCCGAGGTGCTCGCGGCATTCGCGCGACACGCGCCCGACGTGACCGTCCTCGAGGTGGCCGAGAGCGACACTGAGGAGGTCATGCGGTCCGCCGTGCGGCTCGCGGCGGGCGTGGCCCGGGAGGGCGACACCGTCCTCCTGGCTCCGGCAGCGGCATCCATGGACCAATTCACCGACTACGCCGATCGCGGACGCCGATACCGGGCCGCGGTCGACCACCACCTGGGAGGTGCGGCGGATGACACTGCCCCCGAGAACGACGCGGACCCCTCGCGCGGCTGACGCGCCGGGGCCCCGCGGCCCGCGCACCCCGTCCGCTCCCGCTGAGGACGCGCAGGAGGGGACGCAGCGCCGCGGCCTCGCCGCCCGGATCCACCTCGGCCGCGCCTTCCACGCGGAGAGCGGCTCCTACTTCCTGCTGCTCGGCACGACGCTCTTCCTGGTCGTCTTCGGCCTGGTGATGGTGCTGTCGTCGTCGAGCATCGACTCGTTCGTCGCCGGCGGCGGCTTCTTCGGCATCTTCCTCAAGCAGGGGATGTTCGCGCTCATCGGCGTGCCGCTCATGCTGCTGGTCTCGCTCGTGCCGCCCATGTTCTGGAAGCGCTGGGCGTGGGTGCTGCTGCTCGCCGCGTGCGCCGTGCAGCTGCTCGTGTTCGGTCCCATGGGCGTGAAGGTCGGCGAGAACATCGGCTGGATCCGCATCGCGGGCACCACGTTCCAGCCCGCGGAGCTCATCAAGGTGGGCCTCGTGATCTGGCTGGCCTTCATCCTCGCGAGGAAGCGCCACCTGCTGCGCACGTGGCCGCACATCCTCATCCCCGTGCTGCCCGTCGCGGGCGGCGCCGTCGGCCTCGTCGCGCTCGGTGGCGACCTCGGGACCGTCATCATCATGGCGAGCATCGTGCTCGGCGCCCTGTTCTTCGCGGGCATCCCCATCGGCAAGCTGACGCTCATGCTCACGATCGGCTCCGTGCTCGCGGTGCTCATGACCGTGATCAGCGACAGCCGCATGCGCCGCGTCACCGAGTTCATCACCGGCCAGTGCGACTACGCGGGCGGCTGCTGGCAGTCCACGCACGGCCTGTACGCGCTGGCCGCGGGCGGGATCTTCGGCGTCGGCCTCGGCAACTCCAAGGCCAAGTGGATGTGGCTGCCCGAGGCCGACAACGACTACATCTTCGCGATCATCGGTGAGGAGCTCGGCCTCATCGGCGCCATCGTCGTCATCCTCCTGTTCGTCGTGCTCGCCATCGGCTTCATCCGCGTGATCCGCGCCAACACCGACACGTTCGCGCGCGTCGCCACGGGCGCCGTCATGACCTGGATCATCGTGCAGGCCTTCGTGAACATCGGCGTGGTGCTGAACCTGCTCCCGGTGCTCGGGGTGCCCTTGCCGTTCGTGTCGTCGGGAGGCTCGTCGCTCGTGACGACGCTCGTGGCGATGGGCATCGTGCTGGGCTTCGCCCGGAGGCCCACGACCGAGGAGTCGCCGGACGTCATCCCGGCCGTGATCGGCATGCGCTCGTGACGGTCTACCTGCTCGCCGGCGGCGGCACCGCGGGGCACGTGAATCCGCTGCTCGCCGTGGCCGACGAGCTGCGGGCTCGTGAGCCCGAGTCCACGATCCTCGTCCTCGGCACGCGCGAGGGCCTCGAGTCCCGGCTCGTCCCGGCCCGCGGCTACGAGCTGCTCACGATCGCGCGCCTGCCCTTCCCGCGGCGTCCGAACCGCGCGGCCGTGCGCTTCGCGCCGGAGTTCGCGCGGGCCGTGGGGCGGATCCGCCGCATGATCGCCGAGCGGGGGATCGACGTGGTCGTCGGCTTCGGCGGCTACGCGGCCGCGCCCGCCTACCTGGCCGCGCGTCGCTCGGGCGTCCCGGTAGTCGTGCACGAGGCCAACGCGTCACCCGGGCTCGCCAACCGGCTCGGGGCCCGCGTCGCCACGGCCGTCGGCATCACGTTCCCCGACACCGTCCTCCCGCGCGCCCAGGCGGTGGGCATGCCGCTGCGCCGCGAGATCGCGACCCTCGACCGCGACGCCGTCCGCGACGCCGCGCGCGCCGAGCTCGGCCTCGACGCCGACCGCCCGACGCTGCTCGTCACGGGCGGATCGACGGGCGCGCGCAGCCTCAACCGCACGGTCGTGCAGGTGGCCGAGCGCATCACCGCGACGGGCGCGCAGATCCTGCACATCGTCGGCGGCGCGCAGGAGTTCACCGACCCGGGCGTCGAGCGCTACCACGTGGTCGGCTACTCCGACCGCATGGAGCTCGCCATCGCCGCGGCCGACCTCGTCGTCTCCCGCGCCGGTGCCGGCGCGCTGTCCGAGCTCACCGCCGTGGGCGTCCCCGCGGTCTACGTGCCGTACCCGGTGGGCAACGGCGAGCAGGCCGTCAACGTCCGCGGCGTGGTCGCGGCCGGCGGCGGCATCGTCGTGGCCGACGTCGACTTCACGCCCGACTGGGTGCTCGCGCACGTCCTCCCGCTCCTGTCCGACCCGGCGGCGCTCGCGCGCATGTCCCGAGCGGCGGCCTCCGTCGGCACCCGCGACGGCGCGGCCCGCATGGCGGACCTCGTCCGCGACGCCCTCGCCGCCCGCCCGCCCCGGCCCGCCGCGCGGCGCTGACCGCGCGCCGACCGCCCGCTTCCCACCTCCCGAGGAGACCGCACGTGATCGCACCCGACCTGACCATGGACATCCCGACCGAGCTCGGCCGCGTCCACTTCGTGGGCATCGGCGGGTCCGGCATGAGCGGCATCGCGCGCCTGTTCCTCGCCGCGGGCCACCGCGTCACCGGATCCGACTCCCGCGACTCCGACGCCGTGCAGGCGCTCCGGGAGCTCGGTGCGGAGATCCACGTGGGCCACGACGCCGCGCACGTGGGCGACGCCGAGGCGCTCGTCGTCACGGGCGCGCTCTGGCAGGACAATCCCGAGTACGTGCTCGCCAAGGAGCGGGGCCTGCCGATCCTGCACCGCTCGCAGGCGCTCGCCTGGCTCATCAGCGGCCAGCGTCTCGTCGCCGTCGCGGGCGCGCACGGCAAGACCACCTCCACGGGCATGATCGTGACCGCGCTCCTCGAGGCCGGTCGCGACCCGTCGTTCGTCAACGGCGGCGTGATCGGCGGGCTCGGCGTCTCGAGCGCCCCCGGATCCGAGGAGCTGTTCGTCGTCGAGGCCGACGAGTCCGACGGCTCGTTCCTTCTCTACGACACGTCGGTCGCGCTCATCACCAACGTCGACGCCGACCACCTCGACCACTACGGCTCGCACGAGGCCTTCGACGACGCGTTCGTGCGCTTCGCGTCCGCCGCGTCCGAGCTCGTCGTCATCTCGAGCGACGACCCGGGCGCGCGCCGCGTCAGCGCGCGCATCGAGGGCCGTGTGGTCACGTTCGGCGAGGACCCCGCGGCCGACATCCGGATCACCGACATCGTCACCGACGGCCCCGTCGCCTTCACCCTCACCCACGACGGCGTGTCCCGCCATGCCGCGCTCCGCGTCCCCGGCCGCCACAACGCGATCAACGCCGCGGGCGCGTACGCCGTGCTCGTCGGCCTCGGCGTGGATCCCGACGACGCGATCGCGGGCCTCGGCGGCTTCTCCGGCACCGGCCGGCGCTTCGAGCTGCACGCCGAGGTCCGCGGCGTCAGCGTCTACGACGACTACGCGCACCACCCCACCGAGGTCCGCGCCGCGCTCGAGGCCGCGCGCACGGTCGTGGGGGACGGCCGCATCATCGCCGTCCACCAGCCGCACCTCTACAGCCGCACGCAGATGATGGCCGGCGACTTCGCGCGCGTCTACGAGGAGCTCGCCGACCACACCATCGTGCTCGACGTGTTCGGCGCCCGCGAGGACCCGATCCCCGGCGTCACCGGCGCCCTCGTCTCCGAGCGCTTCGCGGACCCGAGCCACGTCGACTACCTGCCCGACTGGCAGCAGGCGGCCGACCGCGCGGCGGAGATCGCGCGCGACGGCGACTTCATCGTCACCCTCAGCTGCGGCGACGTGTACCGGATCATCCCGCAGATCGTCGGCGCGCTCGAGCGTCCCGCCGGATCCCCGCAGCCCGCCGCGTCCTCCCGGCCCCGCGAGTGAAGCGGCCCGAGGGCTTCGACCGGCCCCGGGTCCCGAAGCCGTCCGCGCCCGACGCGCGCGTCGAGGGGACCGACGCGCCCGCCCGCCGTCGCCGCGGATCCGCGCCCGCCGAGCCCGTGACGCCCGTCCCGGCCCCGGCCCCGGTGCCGACCCCTGCACCGACGCCGTCCGCGCCTCCCCGGCCTCGCGCCGCATGGCGCGACGACGACGAGCCGGACACCGAGCCCATCGTCCTCCCGCACCTCGCGCAGGCGCCGGTCCAGGCCCCGCCCGCGCCGCGCACCGGCCGCGAGGAGGCCGCTCCTCGAACGGGCGGCCTGGCCGGCCGGCTCGGCGCGCGGGCGCGCGGCGCGGCGGAGTCCGCGGCCGGCGCCCGTCCGCTCCGCCGGCGCACGCCCGCGGATCCGGACGGGGAGCCCACGCCCCGGGCCCATCGCCCCGCCCGCCCCGCGAGCTCGGCCACCGGCGACGCCGAGGCGCGCCGCCAGCTGCGCCGCGCCCGCCGCGAGCGGCAGCGCTACGAGCGCCAGGAGGTGCGTCGCTTCACGCAGCGCGCCCGCCGTCGACGCGCCGGGCTCCTCGGCGCGCTCGGAGCCGTCCTCACGCTGGCGATCGTCGTCGGCATCGCCGTGTACTCCCCGCTGCTCGCGCTCCGCACCGTCGAGGTGGAGGGCGCCGACCGGGTGTCGCCCGCGAGCATCGAGGCGGCGCTGGCCGACCAGGTCGGCACGCCCCTGCCGCTCGTCGACCTCGACCGCGTCGGGGACGAGCTCCGCGCGTTCCCCCTCATCCGCAGCTACAGCACCGAGAGCCGGCCGCCGTCGACTCTCGTGATCCGCATCGTCGAGCGCACGCCCGTCGCCGTGATCCAGTCGGGCGCGGGATTCGACCTCGTGGATCCCGCGGGCATCACGATCGAGCGCGCGACGGCGCGCCCCGACGGCTACCCGCTCATCGACCTGCCGAGCGCCGACTTCTCGTCCCCGCGCTTCCAGGCCGCCGCCGCCGTGCTCGTCGCACTGCCCGCGGACTTCCTGCCGCAGGTCGACAGCATCCAGGCGAACACGACCGACGACGTGATGCTCACGCTGCGCAGCGGCAAGAAGGTGCTGTGGGGGAGCGGGGAGCGCTCGGTCGACAAGGCCGAGGTGCTGCAGGCGCTCGTGAAGGCCCGAGGCGACGTGGGCTCCTACGACGTCTCGGCGCCCGACGCGCCCGTCGCCGGACCCTGATCCCGTCCGGCCTTCGCGACACGCGGCACGGGAGTCGTCGCGCCGACCCCGAGCCCCCTAACGTCGGGATCAGGAAATGCATACTGAGTAAACTCTAAGCCTCCACCGGAGGTCGAAGGTTCTAGCGGAGGCCCGTCGTGTCGAACAACCAGAACTACCTCGCCGTCATCAAGGTCGTCGGCATCGGCGGTGGCGGCGTCAACGCCGTCAACCGCATGATCGAGCTCGGTCTGCGGGGCGTGGAGTTCATCGCGATCAACACCGACGCGCAGGCGCTGCTCATGAGCGACGCCGACGTCAAGCTCGACGTCGGCCGCGAGATCACCCGCGGCCTCGGCGCGGGCGCCGACCCCGAGGTCGGCCGTCGCGCCGCCGAGGACCACGCGGAGGAGATCGAGGAGGCCCTGGCGGGCGCCGACATGGTCTTCGTCACCGCGGGCGAGGGCGGCGGCACCGGCACGGGAGGCGCGCCCGTCGTGGCCCGCATCGCGAAGTCGATCGGCGCGCTCACCATCGGCGTCGTCACCAAGCCCTTCGGCTTCGAGGGCAAGCGCCGCTCGGCCCAGGCCGAGCTCGGCGTCGCGACGCTGAAGAACGAGGTCGACACCCTCATCGTCGTGCCGAACGACCGCCTCCTGGAGATCAGCGACCGCGGCATCAGCATGCTCGAGGCCTTCGCCACCGCCGACCAGGTGCTCCTCGCGGGCGTCCAGGGCATCACCGACCTCATCACCACCCCGGGCCTCATCAACCTCGACTTCGCCGACGTCAAGTCGGTCATGCAGGGCGCCGGATCCGCGCTCATGGGCATCGGCTCGTCCCGCGGCGCCGACCGGTCCATCAAGGCCGCCGAGCTCGCGGTCGCGTCGCCCCTCCTCGAGGCGAGCATCGAGGGCGCGCACGGCGTGCTGCTCTCGATCCAGGGCGGATCCAACCTCGGCATCTTCGAGATCAACGACGCGGCCAAGCTCGTGCAGGAGGCGGTGCACCCCGAGGCGAACATCATCTTCGGCGCGGTCATCGACGACACCCTCGGCGACGAGGTGCGCGTCACCGTCATCGCCGCGGGCTTCGACGGCGGCGAGCCGGCCTCCAAGGTCGAGAACCGCCGCAGCGGCTTCGTCGCCGCCGGCGGGGGAGCGGTCGCCGCTCCCGAGGCCGTCGAGCAGGCGCCGGCCCGCCCGCAGGCGGAGGCGCCCGTCGCGTCCGTCCCCGCGAGCGACCCGACGTTCGAGGACGACGGCGACGACCTGGACATCCCCGACTTCCTGAAGTGACCGACGCTCCGCTGACCGGCGGCGCGCACGCGCCCGACGCCCACCCCGACGAGGCCCACCCGGGCCTCGTCGAGCGGTGGGCGTCCGTGCAGGCGGAGGTCGCCGACGGGATCCGCGCTGCCGGCCGCCAGCCGGACGAGGTGACGACGATCGTGGTCACCAAGTTCCAGCCCGTCTCGCTGCTGCGCGCCCTCGTCGACCTCGGCGTCCGCGACCTCGGCGAGAGCCGCCACCAGGAGGCCCAGGGCAAGGCGGCCGAGCTCGAGGGCACGGGCGTCGCCTGGCACTTCGTCGGCCAGCTCCAGGGCAAGAAGGCCCGGCAGGTCCGTCGCTACGCCTCGGTGATCCACTCCGTCGACCGGGCGTCGCTCGTCGACGCGCTCGCGTCCGACGAGCTGGAGACGCGCGTCTTCCTGCAGGTGAACCTCACCGACGACCCGCAGCGTGGAGGAGTCCCTCCCGAGGAGGCCGAGGCCCTCGCGGAGCACGCGGCCGCCGCCGCCGGCATCCGCGTCCTCGGTGTCATGGCGGTCGCGCCCGACGACGGGGAGCCCCGCCGCGCGTTCGCCCGCCTCCGCGGCATCTCCGACGACGTGCGCCGCATCCTGCCCGACGCGGGCGCCATCTCGGCGGGGATGTCCGGTGACCTGCGCGAGGCGCTCCTCGAGGGCGCGACACACCTTCGGATCGGATCGGCAATCACGGGAAAGCGGCCCGGCGGCCCTTAATGTCGACAGTGCGGTCCGGTTCGTCAGGCCGACCCGGAAAGAGGAATGATGGCCAACCCACTTCGCAAGACCATGGTGTACCTGGGACTCGCCGACGAGGAGCTCGAGTACCAGCAGGGCCAGCAGCCCGCGCAGCAGCAGCAGTCGCCCGTGCAGGCCGTCCCGACGCCCGCCCCCGCTCCCCAGCAGCAGGCGAAGCGCGCACCCGTGACCCCCCTGCACAAGCCCTCGACCACCACAAGGAATGCGGCGCCGGCTGAAATGAACGAGATCCTCACCGTCCACCCCAAGGCCTACAAGGACGCGCAGGTCATCGCCGAGAACTTCCGCGAGGGCGTGCCGGTCATCATCAACCTCTCGCAGATGACGGACGACGACGCACGTCGGCTCATCGACTTCGCCAGCGGCCTGTCCATCGGCCTCTACGGCAAGATCGAGCGCGTCACGGCGAAGGTCTTCCTGCTCTCCCCGTCGCACGTCGCCGTGTCCGGCGAGCAGTCGGCCACCGAGGCCGAGGTCGAGGCCTCCTTCTTCGGACGCTGATCCACCCAGCACCGCCATGGCGGGCGCCGACGGGACCTCCCATCGGCGCCCGCCATACTTGTGTCCGTGATCATCGTCAACATCGTCGCCACCGTCCTGTGGTTCGCCCTCCTGGCGTTCATCATCTGCATGTGGGGCCGGTTCGTCCTCGACCTGGTCCAGTCGCTCTCGCGGCAGTGGCGTCCGCGCGGCGCGATGCTCATCGTCGCCGAGGCCTCGTACACGGTCACGGATCCGCCCATCGGCTTCGTCCGGCGCCTGATCCCGCCGCTGCGCCTCGGCCCGGTCGCGCTCGACTTCGGCTGGATGATCACCATGCTCGTGGCCATCATCCTGTTCAACGTCGCCAGCTCCCTGATGCGTTGACGCGGGGACGCCGCATCCGCTGATCCCCGCGCGGGTCCCCGGAGCGATGCGTTCCGCTGATAGCGTTGGGTCGCACGTTGTCCCGAATCCCCGTCCGCGCCCGCGGACCCCGCTCTACGCACAAAAGAGGTGGCAGGCCATGGCTCTCACTCCTGAAGACGTCGTCAACAAGCGTTTCCAGCCGACCAAGTTCCGCGAGGGATACGACCAGGACGAGGTCGACGACTTCCTCGACGAGGTGGTCGTCGAGCTGCGACGCCTCCACCAGGAGAACGAGGAGCTGCGCCAGCGCCTCTCGTCGGGCGACGTCGCCCCGGCCGCGACCACGGTCATCGAGACCCCCGCTCCCGCCGCCGTCGAGCAGGCCCCCGTGGTCGTCGAGCCCGAGCCCACCCCGGAGCCCGAGCCGGCCCCAGTCGTCGCGCAGGCCCCCGCCGCCCCCGCCGCGGACGTGGACGACGAGACCTCCAGCACGAGCAGCCTCCTCAAGCTCGCCCGCAAGCTCCACGAGGAGCACGTCCGCGAGGGCGTGGAGAAGCGCGACGCGCTCGTCGCCGAGGCGCACGCCACCGCCGCGCGCATCGCCGCCGAGGCCGAGGCCGAGCAGCGCTCGAAGACCGCCGCCCTGGAGAAGGAGCGCCAGGTCCTCGAGGGGCGCATCGACGAGCTGCGCACGTTCGAGCGCGAGTACCGCACCAAGCTCAAGGGCTACATCGAGGGCCAGCTCCGCGAGCTGGACTCCGCCGGTTCCAGCGAGGCGCCCGCCACCGCCTCGTTCGGCAACTAGCACCGCACCACCCGCGCGCCCGACGGCGGCGTGGGACCCGGCTCCTCGGAGCCACGGGGTCCCGCGTCGCCGTCGTCGTTCGCGGGCCCGCACCACCGCCGCACCGCACCGGAAGAGGTCACCCGTTGGAGCACCGCACCATCCCCGTCCCCGATGGCCTCGACGGGCAGCGCGTCGACGCGGGCCTCGCTCGGCTCCTCGGCTTCTCCCGCAGCTTCGCGGCCGAGGTAGCTGAGGCCGGCGGCGTGACGCAGGACGGCCGGGAGGCGGGCAAGTCCGACCGGCTCGTCGGCGGATCCATGCTCGCCGTCAGCTGGCAGCCGCGGCAGGAGCCGTCGGTCGTGCCGCTCGCGGTCCCCGACCTCGGCATCGTGCACGACGACGACGACATCGTGGTGGTCGACAAGCCCGTCGGCGTCGCGGCCCACCCGAACGTCGGTTGGACCGGCCCCACCGTCCTCGGAGCGCTGGCTGCCGCCGGGTTCCGGCTCAGCACCTCGGGCGCGGAGGAGCGGAAGGGCATCGTGCACCGGCTGGACGCGGGCACCAGCGGCCTGATGGTGGTGGCCAAGACCGAGCGCGCGTACACGGAGCTCAAGCGCCAATTCCACGACCGCGAGGTCGAGAAGGTCTACCACGCGGTTGTGCAGGGGCATCCGGATCCGCTCGCGGGCACCATCGACGCGCCCATCGGCCGCCACCCCCGCAGCGACTGGAAGTTCGCGGTCACCGCCGACGGCAAGCCGTCCGTCACGCACTACGAGACGCTCGAGGCGTTCCGGCGCGCGGCTCTGCTCGAGGTGCACCTGGAGACCGGCCGCACCCATCAGATCCGCGTGCACATGGCCGCGCAGCGCCACCCCTGCGCGGGCGACGCGATGTACGGCGCCGACCCGACCCTCTCGGCCCAGCTCGACCTCCACCGGCAGTGGCTGCACGCGATGCGGCTGGAGATCACGCACCCCGCCACAGGCGATCGCGCGTCGTTCTCGAGCACCTACCCGGCCGACCTGCAGCACGCGCTCGACGTCCTGCGCGACTGATCCGCGACACGCCCGAGGGGCCTCCCGGAGCCTGCCTATGATGGCCACACCGTCGATCGACCAGTAGAAGAGACCCGTGCCCCGCAACGACTCGTTCGTCCACCTCCACGTCCACAGCGAGTACTCGATGCTCGACGGGGCGGCCCGCGTCGGCCCGCTCGTGCAGGCCGCGGCCGAGCAGAAGATGCCGGCCGTCGCCATCACCGACCACGGCAACGTGTTCGGTGCGTTCGACTTCTGGAAGCAGGCGAAGGCCGCGGGCGTGAAGCCCATCATCGGCACCGAGGCGTACATCACGCCGGGCACGCACCGCGGCGACCGCACCCGCATCCGGTGGGGAAACGGCGGCCAGGACGACGTCTCCGGATCCGGCGCCTACACGCACCTCACGATGCTCGCCGAGACGACGGAGGGCATGCACAACCTGTTCCGGCTCTCGTCCCGCGCCTCGCTCGAGGGCTACTACTTCAAGCCCCGCATGGACCGCGAGCTGCTCAGCACCTACGCGAAGGGCCTCATCGCCACCACCGGCTGCCCGTCCGGCGAGGTGCAGACGCGGCTCCGCCTCGGCCAGTACGACGAGGCCGTGAAGGCCGCGGCCGACTTCCGCGACATCTTCGGGGCCGAGAACTACTTCTGCGAGGTCATGGACCACGGTCTCGGCATCGAGCGCCGCATCATGACCGACCTCCACCGCCTCGCCAAGGACCTCGGCCTCCCGCTCGTCGCGACCAACGACCTGCACTACACGCACGAGCACGACGCGACCAGCCACGCGGCGCTCCTGTGCGTCCAGTCCGGCACCACGCTCGACGACCCCAACCGCTTCAAGTTCGACGCCGACGAGTTCTACCTCAAGACCGCGCAGCAGATGCGCCACCTCTTCCGCGACCACGAGGATGCGTGCGACAACACGCTCCTCATCGCCGAGCGGTGCGACGTGCAGTTCAACGAGTCCGCGAACTACATGCCGCGCTACCCGGTGCCCGAGGGCGAGAGCGAGCAGACCTGGTTCGTCAAGGAGGTCGAGCGCGGCCTCGTGCGCCGCTACCCGCGCGGCTTCTCCGACGACGTGCGCAAGCGCGCCGACTACGAGGTCGGGGTCATCGCGCAGATGGGCTTCCCGGGCTACTTCCTCGTCGTCGCGGACTTCATCAACTGGTCGAAGGAGAACGGGATCCGCGTGGGCCCCGGTCGCGGATCGGGCGCCGGCTCGATGGTCGCGTACGCCATGGGCATCACCGACCTCGACCCGCTGGAGCACGGCCTCCTCTTCGAGCGGTTCCTCAACCCCGACCGCGTCTCCATGCCCGACTTCGACGTCGACTTCGACGACCGTCGCCGCGGCGAGGTCATCCGCTACGTGACCGACAAGTACGGCGACGAGCGCGTGGCGCAGATCGTCACGTACGGCACCATCAAGGCCAAGCAGGCGCTCAAGGACTCGAGCCGCGTGCTCGGCTACCCGTTCTCCATGGGCGACAAGCTCACCAAGGCCATGCCGCCCGCGATCATGGGCAAGGACATCCCGCTGTCCGGCATCCTCGACACCGACCACCCGCGCTACCGCGAGGCCGGCGACTTCCGCGAGGTGCTCGCGATGGACCCCGAGGCGCAGAAGGTCTTCGAGACCGCGCAGGGCATCGAGAACCTCAAGCGCCAGTGGGGCGTGCACGCGGCCGGCGTCATCATGTCGAGCGAGCCGCTCATCGACATCATCCCGATCATGAAGCGGGAGCAGGACGGCCAGATCGTCACGCAGTTCGACTACCCCGCGTGCGAGTCGCTCGGCCTCATCAAGATGGACTTCCTGGGGCTGCGCAACCTCACGATCATCGACGACGCGCTCAACAACATCGAGGCCAACCGCGGCGAGAAGCTGGTGCTCGAGGACCTGGGCCTCGACGACCAGGGCGCCTACGACCTGCTCGCCCGCGGCGACACCCTCGGCGTGTTCCAGCTCGACGGCGGGCCCATGCGATCGCTGCTGCGCATGATGAAGCCCGACAACTTCGAGGACATCTCGGCCGTCATCGCGCTCTACCGACCCGGCCCCATGGGCGCCAACTCGCACACGAACTACGCGCTGCGGAAGAACGGGCTGCAGGAGATCACCCCGATCCACCCGGAGCTCGAGGAGCCGCTGCGCGAGGTGCTCGGCACCACGCACGGCCTCATCGTCTACCAGGAGCAGGTGATGTCGGTCGCGCAGAAGCTCGCGGGCTTCACGCTCGCGCAGGCCGACCTGCTCCGACGGGCCATGGGCAAGAAGAAGAAGTCGGAGCTGGACAAGCAGTTCGAGGGCTTCTCGCAGGGCATGAAGGACAACGGCTACTCGATGGCCGCGGTGAAGGCGCTCTGGGACATCCTGCTGCCGTTCTCCGACTACGCGTTCAACAAGGCGCACTCCGCGGCGTACGGCGTCGTCTCCTACTGGACGGCGTACCTCAAGGCGCACTACCCGGCCGAGTACATGGCCGCGCTCCTCACGAGCGTCGGCGACTCCAAGGACAAGATGGCGCTCTACCTCAACGAGTGCCGCCGCATGGGCATCAAGGTGCTCCCGCCGGACGTCAACGAGTCCATCGGCTTCTTCGCGGCGGCCGGCGCCGACATCCGCTTCGGGCTCGGCGCCGTACGCAACGTCGGCGCGAACGTGGTCGAGGCGCTGCGCGGCGCGCGCACCGAGCAGGGCGCGTTCGAGTCGTTCGACGACTTCCTGAAGAAGGTCCCGCTGCCGGTCGCGAACAAGCGCACCGTGGAGTCGCTCATCAAGGCCGGCGCCTTCGACTCGCTGGGCGACACCCGGCGGGCGCTCCTCGAGGTGCACGAGGGCATGATCGACGCCTCCGTCAGCGACAAGCGCGCGGCCATGAACGGCCAGGTCGGCTTCGACTTCGACAGCCTGTGGGACGAGCCGCAGCACGCGCGCAAGGTCCCCGAGCGGCCGGAGTGGGCGAAGCGCGACAAGCTCGCCTTCGAGCGCGAGATGCTCGGCCTCTACGTCTCCGACCACCCGCTGGCCGGGCTCGAGATCCCGCTCGCGAAGCTCGCCTCGACGGGCATCGCCGAGCTGCTGGCGACGGACGCGTCAATGGACGGCGAGACCGTGACGCTCGCGGGGCTCCTCACGAGCGTGCAGCACCGCACGGCGCGGAACTCCGGCAACCAGTACGGCATGGTGCAGCTCGAGGACTTCGGCGGCGAGATCACCTGCATGTTCATGGGCAAGGCGTACCAGGAGTTCGCGCCGGCCCTGCAGGGCGACACCGTCGTGGTGATCCGCGGCCGCGTGTCCACGCGCGACGACGGCATGAACATCCACGCGTTCTCGATGTTCCAGCCCGACCTCGGGCAGAGCCTCGGCTCCGGGCCGCTGCTCATCAGCCTCGCGGAGAACCGCGCGACGACGGAGACCGTCATGGGCCTCAACGACGTGCTCATCCGCCACTCGGGCGACACCGAGGTGCGGCTGCAGCTCGTGAAGGGCGAGACGGGGCGCGTGTTCGAGATCCCGTTCCCGGTCACGGTGAGCGCGGACCTCTACGGCGAGCTGAAGTCGCTGCTCGGGCCGAACTGCCTGGGCTGATCCGCGGGGTCGGTTCCCCGGGCGTCGGCAGGCGGCGGCCCGGCGGTCCGGCGGTCAGGCCTCCGCGCCCGGTCGCAGGTAGCGGCGCGCGTGGTAGACGAGCGGCTCGTCGTCCACGCCGGGGCCGCCATCCTCGATCCGCACGATCACCACGATCGCGTCGTGCACGTGCACCCGCTCGACGATGCGCGCGACGAGGAGCGCGGTCCCGCCCGCGAGCACGGGCAGGCCGTGCGGGCCGGAGGACCAGTGGTCGCCCGCGAAGCGCTCCGGCGCCGGACCGCTGAGGCGCTCGGCGAGGTGCCGGTCGCGCGCGCCGAGCACGTGGATCGCGACGTGGTCGGCCACCGCGATGGCGGCGGCGCTCGACGCCGTGCGCGCCAGGCTGAAGCTGGCGAGCGGCGGATCCGCGGAGACGGAGGCGAGCGACGTCGCCGTGAAGCCGACGGGGGAGCCCTGGGCATCGCGGGTCGTGACGACCGCGACGCCCGCGGCGTGGCGCCGGAACGCGGCGCGGAAGGCGGCCTGGCCCGGGGCCTCGGCGAGCGTGGTGGCGGGGTGCGCGTCCATGCCTGGAGACGCTAGCCGCCGGATCCGCCCGGCGCCCGCTCGGTAGACTTCCGGAGTCATGATGCGCATCCAGGACCTCCGCGGCACCACGCCCAGCACCGCCGATCTGCTCGCCCTCCTCCCGCGTCCGGTCACCGACGTCGCCGTCGCGCTCGACGTGGCCCGCGAGCTCGTCGAGGACGTGCGCACCCGGGGGAGCGCGGCCCTGCTCGACCAGGCGGAGCGGCTCGACCGCGTGCGCCCGGAGACGCTGCGCGTGCCCGCCGAGGCCATCGCCGCCGCCGTCGACGGGCTCGACCCCGCCGTCCGCGCCGCGCTCGAGGAGGCCATTCGCCGCGTGCGCCTGGGCTCCGCCGCGCAGGTCCCGCCGGAGACCACGACCACGGTCGTGCCCGGCGGCTCCATCGTCCAGCGCTGGCAGCCCGTGCGCCGCGTCGGCCTCTACGTGCCGGGTGGGAAGGCCGTCTACCCGTCGAGCGTCGTGATGAACGTCGTCGCCGCGCAGGTCGCCGGCGTCGCGAGCATCGCGCTCGCCTCTCCCGCGCAGGCCGCGCACGGGGGATCGGTGCACCCGGTCATCCTCGGCGCCGCCGGCCTCCTCGGCGTCGACGAGGTCTACGCGATGGGCGGCGCCGGGGCCATCGGCGCCTTCGCGCACGGCGTGCCGGATCTCGGCCTGGAGCCCGTCGACGTCGTCACGGGCCCCGGCAACATCTACGTCGCGGCGGCCAAGCGCGTCGTGCGCGGCGTCACGGGGATCGACTCCGAGGCCGGCACGACGGAGATCCTCGTCATCGCCGACGCGCACGCCGACGCCCGCCTCGTCGCCGCCGACCTCGTCAGCCAGGCGGAGCACGACGAGATGGCGGCGTCCGTCCTCGTCACCGACTCGCCCGAGCTCGCCCGCGCGGTCGACGCCGAGGTCGAGGCCCTGGCCGGGACCACCGGCCACGCGGCCCGCGTCGGCCAGGCGCTCACCGGCCCGCAGTCGGCCATCCTCGTCGTCGACGACCTCGCGACGGCCGCCCGCTACAGCGATGCCTACGGCCCCGAGCACCTGTCCGTGCAGACCGCCGA
Organism: Clavibacter michiganensis subsp. insidiosus; assembly: GCF_002240565.1. Lineage (GTDB taxonomy): Bacteria > Actinomycetota > Actinomycetes > Actinomycetales > Microbacteriaceae > Clavibacter > Clavibacter insidiosus. Next base: position 1,579,525 of record NZ_MZMO01000001.1, read on the forward strand.
CCCCGACGCGCTCCTCGCGCACCTGCACAGCGCCGGCGCGATCTTCCTCGGCCCGCACTCGCCGGTGAGCCTCGGCGACTACCTCGCGGGGTCCAACCACGTGCTCCCCACCGGCGGCCAGGCGCGGTTCGGCTCGGGCCTCGGCGCGTACACGTTCCTCCGGCCGCAGCAGGTGGTGCGCTACGACGCCGACGCGCTGCGTGAAGCCGAGCCGATGATCGTCGCGCTCAGCCGCGCCGAGGACCTCCCCGCGCACGGCGACGCGGTGACGGCGCGCCTCACGCGCTGACGTATCCTGGCCACACCATGTTCTGCCCCTTCTGCCGCCACCCCGACTCCCGCGTCGTCGACTCCCGCACGAGCGACGACGGGCTGTCGATCCGCCGGCGCCGGCAGTGCCCCGAGTGCGGTCGCCGCTTCAGCACGACGGAGACCGCGAGCCTCAGTGTGATCAAGCGGAACGGCGTGGTCGAGCCGTTCAGCCGGGAGAAGATCGTCACCGGCGTCCGCAAGGCGTGCCAGGGCCGTCCCGTCACCGACACCGACCTCGCGGTCCTCGCGCAGCGCGTGGAGGAGGCGATCCGGGCCACCGGCGCGTCGCAGATCGAGGCGAACGACATCGGCCTGTCGATCCTGCCGCCGCTCCGCGAGCTCGACGAGGTCGCGTACCTCCGCTTCGCCAGCGTCTACCAGGGCTTCGACTCGCTCGACGACTTCGAGTCCGCCATCGCGCAGCTCCGCGTCGCGCACGCCGCCACCCCGGACGCCGACGCGCTCTGATCCCCGGCGCGACGCGGGTCGCGTCAGCCGGCGGGTGCCCGCGCAGGCGCTAGCCTGGTGCCGATGTATCCCCTCCTCTTCCGCACGGTCCTGTCGCGCATGGACCCGGAGGACGCCCACCACCTCGCGTCCACGGCCATCGCCCTCCTCCCGTCGTCCGGCTTCGGCTGGATCGCCCGGCGGCTGACCGCACCGGATCCGTCGCTCGCCGTCGACGCGCTCGGCCTCCGCTTCCCGTCCCCGTTCGGCGTCGCCGCGGGCTTCGACAAGGACGCGCAGGCCGTGCTCGGGCTCGGCCAGCTCGGCTTCGGCCACGTCGAGGTCGGCACGGTCACCGCGGAGGCGCAGCCCGGCAACCCGCGGCCGCGCCTGTTCCGGCTCATCGAGGACCGCGCCGTCGTCAACCGCATGGGCTTCAACAACGGGGGAGCGACGGCCCTGGCGGACCGCCTCCGTCGCCTCCGGGCCCGGCGCGACCGGCCGGTGATCGGCGTCAACATCGGCAAGACCCGGGTGGTCGCGGTCGAGGACGCCGTAGCGGACTACGTGCGGACGACCCGCCTGGTCGCGCCCGTCGCCGACTACCTCGCGGTCAACGTCAGCTCGCCGAACACCCCGGGCCTCCGTGGCCTGCAGGAGATCGAGCTGCTCCATCCGCTGCTCACGAGCATCCGCGACGCGGCGGACGGCGTGCCCGTCCTCGTCAAGATCGCGCCCGACCTGCAGGACGCGGAGGTGGAGCGCATCGCCGAGCTCGCGACGGAGCTGCGGCTCGCGGGCGTCATCGCGACGAACACCACGCTGTCCCGCGCGGACCTCCGCACCCATGCCGCGGTCGTGGAGGCCGCCGGCGCCGGCGGGCTCTCCGGGGCACCGCTGGCGCCGCGTGCGCTCGAGGTCCTCCGGATCCTGCGCCGCGTCCTGCCGACCGACGCGTGCGTCATCTCGGTGGGCGGCGTCGACACGGCCGCGGACGTGCAGGCACGGCTCGACGCGGGAGCGACCCTCGTGCAGGGCTACACGGCGTTCCTGTACCGCGGACCGCTCTGGGCCCGGTCGGTCAACGTGGGCCTCGCGCGGTTCCGTCGCCCACGCTGATCCGTGCTCCCCGGACGAGGGGATGCGGCGGCGCCCGACCGCCCGACCAGGGCGGGCACGCGACGGATCAGCTGAAGGTGACCTTCTCGTGCCGCTTCACCTGCGGCTTCGGCAGGCGCATCGGCCGCATCTGGATGGTGCGCATGCCGGTGTACCAGCGGATGCCGCGCTCGACGCGGTCGGCGCCGACGCGTGCGGCGATGACGGCCCGCACGCGGCGGCCCGTGAAGTACGCGTCGATGATCGCGGCGATGACGAACACGTAGATCGACAGCAGCGGGATGGCCGAGAGGCTCGGCACGACGAAGGTCAGCACCACGACGACACCCATGACGGGCAGCAGGAACTCCCCGACGCTCCACCGCGCGTCCACCACGTCGCGGGCGTACCGCTTCTGCGGGCCCTTGTCGCGGACGGGCAGGTAGCGCTCGTCGCCCGCCGCCATGCCGACGTTGGCGCGGGCACGCGCCTCGCGTGCCTTCTCCTTGGCCTGCTGGGCCGCGAGCTTGCGGTCCTGGGGCACGAGCGGGCGGAGGTTCGCGGCCTCCCGCTCCCGACGGGTCGGGGTGGGACCCTTCTTCCCGTCGGCCGTGCGGCCGTCCGCGGGCGCCGCGGTGCTCGTCTCGGAGGGGGTCTCTGCGGGGGTCTGCTGCTTCGCCACGTCTCTCGTCCTTGCCTGGAGTGAATCTAAGATTACCTGCATGACGCCTCCCGACACCTCCGCAGACGCCGTGACCGCACCGGACCAGGAGGCCGTCGACCGGCTCGCCGCCGCCGTCGCGGGAGGGCTCCCCACCACGATCGCCGACCTCTCGGCGCTCGTGCGCATCCCCTCCGTCTCCTGGCCGGCCTTCGATCCGACCCACGTCGTCGCCAGCGCGGACGCCGTCGCGGGCCTCCTCGCGGGGCTCGGCGTCTTCGACGACGTCTCCGTCCACCGCGCCACGACGCCGTCGGGCGACGACGGGCAACCGGCGGTCCTCGCCACGCGCGCTCCGCGCGACGGAAAGCCCACGGTGCTCCTCTACGCGCACCACGACGTGCAGCCCCCTGGAGCGGACGAGCACTGGGAGACGCCGCCCTTCGAGCCCACCCTCCGCGGCGATCGCCTGCACGGCCGCGGCGCCTCCGACGACAAGGCCGGCATCATGACGCACGTCGCGGCCATCCGCGCGCTCGTCGAGGCGGAGGGCGACGACCTCGACCTCGGCCTCGCCGTCTTCATCGAGGGCGAGGAGGAGGCCGGATCCCGATCCTTCTCCGACTTCCTCGCCACGCACCACGACGCCCTCGCGGCGGACGTCATCGTCGTCGCCGACAGCGACAACTGGGACATCGACACCCCCTCCATCACCATCGCCCTCCGCGGCAACGTCACCTTCCGCCTCACGGTGCGCACGCTCGACCACGCGTCGCACTCCGGCATGTTCGGCGGCGCCGTCCCCGACGCGATGATGGCGGCCGTCCGCCTCCTCGACTCGCTCTGGGACGAGCGCGGCTCCGTCGCGGTCGCGGGCCTCGCCTCCACGGAGATGGAGACGCCCGCCTACGACGACGCGCGTCTCGCCGAGGAGGCCGCGCTCCTGCCCGGCGTCTCCGCGGTGGGCACCGGCCCGATCCTCACGCGCCTGTGGGCGCAGCCGTCCATCACCGTGACGGGGATCGACGCCCCCTCGGTCGCCAACGCGAGCAACACGCTCCTCCCTGAGGTGTCCGTGCGCATCAGCGCGCGCATCGCCCCCGGGCAGACGGCCGCGGACGCGTACCGCGCCCTCGAGGCGCACATCCAGGGGAACCGTCCCTTCGGCGCGCACGTCGAGATCAGCGACGTCGACCAGGGCGACCCGTTCCTCGTCGACGCGACCGGCTGGGCGATGGCCGAGGCCACGGCCGCCATGACCGCCGGCTGGGGGCGCGCACCGGTGCAGGCCGGCATCGGCGGCTCCATCCCGTTCATCGCCGACCTCGTCGAGGCCTTCCGTTCGGCGCAGATCCTGGTCACCGGCGTCGAGGACCCGGACACGCGCGCCCACAGCCCGAACGAGTCGCAGCACCTCGGCGTGCTGCAGCGCGCGATCCTCAGCGAGGCCGTCCTCCTGTCGCGCATCGCCCACCGCAGCTGACGATCGCGGTCCAGTCCATCAGCGCCGGGCGGATCGGGCCGGCGGCCGGGAACACCCGGGTGACTCCCGTGGTTGCACGACGTAGACTCCACCGGAGTCGCCCGACCGCAGATCCCACCACCCGAGGAGTGCTCATGACCGACACCACGCTGACCGAGGCCGCCCAGGCGGCCCACCGCGTCGGACTCACGGACACCGCGGCGAGCAAGGTCAAGAGCCTGCTCCAGCAGGAGGGCCGCGAGGACCTCCGCCTCCGCGTCGCCGTCCAGCCCGGCGGTTGCTCCGGCCTCATCTACCAGCTGTACTTCGACGAGCGCGAGCTCGACGGCGACGCCACGGTCGACTTCGACGGGGTCGAGGTCATCGTCGACAAGATGAGCGTTCCGTACCTCGACGGCGCCACCATCGACTTCGAGGACACCATCCAGAAGCAGGGATTCACCATCGACAACCCGAACGCGGGCGGTTCGTGCGCCTGCGGTGACTCGTTCCACTGACACACGGAACGGTAAGCGGATCTGGGCCCGGAAACACGGGGCCCGAACAGGGAGTCGTCCTTCGGGCGGCTCCCTGTCGCGTAGTGTGGAACCCGTCACATCCGGTTCTCCGAAGGGTCTGCACGTGCGCTTCACTCGCCGTCAACGTTGGCTGACGATCCCCGTCGCCCTGGGCATCTCGATACTCCTCGCGGGGTGCACCCAGCAGCAGCTCCAGGGATTCCTGCCGACGGAGCCGGGTACGACCAACCACGTCGACTCGGTCATCGGCCTGTGGGTCACGGCCTGGATCGTCCTCCTCGCCGTGGGTGTCCTCACCTGGGGCCTCACCATCTGGGCCGCGGTCGCGTACCGCCGCCGCAAGGGCCAGACCGGCCTGCCCGTGCAGATGCGCTACAACATGCCGATCGAGATCTTCTACACGATCGTCCCGCTGATCCTCGTCCTCGGCTTCTTCGCGTTCACCGCCAAGGACCAGGCCGCCATCGAGGCCCGCTTCGACAAGCCCGAGGTCAAGGTCCAGGTCTTCGGCAAGCAGTGGGCGTGGGACTTTAACTACCTCGGCGGCGAGACCGAGGCCGGCCAGCCCATCGAGGGCGGCGCGTACGAGCAGGGCGTCCAGGCCGTCGACGACCCGAACGGCCCCCAGGGCTCCATCGACAAGGACAAGCTCCCCACGCTCTACCTGCCGGTCAACACCAAGGTCGAGCTCGAGCTCAACACCCGTGACACGCTGCACTCCTTCTGGGTCGTGGACTTCCTCTACAAGAAGGACCTCATCTCCGGCAAGACGAACTACATGACGTTCATCCCGGAGAAGGAGGGGACGTTCATGGGCAAGTGCGCCGAGCTCTGCGGCGAGTACCACTCCCTCATGCTCTTCCAGGTCAAGGTCGTCTCCATCGACGAGTACAACGCCTACATCGAGAAGCAGAAGGCGGCCGGCTTCGCCGGAGACCTCGGCAAGGACTACGACCGCCTGCAGAACCTCCCCGGCACCGACGTGCCGGCCACCACCGAGTCGTCCGAGAAGTAGGGCACACATCGTGACATCGACACTGAACCGTCCCACCGCGATCCCCGCGGGTCAGGCGAGGGTCCTCGACGGCTCCGGCAAGGCCGAGCGTCGCGGCAACGTCGTGGTCAACTGGATCACCTCCACCGACCACAAGACGATCGGGTACCTGTACCTGATCACCTCGTTCCTCTACTTCTGCCTCGGCGGGGTCATGGCGCTCGTCATCCGCGCCCAGCTCTTCGAGCCGGGCCTGCACGTGGTGGAGACGAAGGAGCAGTACAACCAGCTCTTCACCATGCACGGCACGATCATGCTGCTCATGTTCGCGACGCCGCTCTTCGCGGGCTTTGCCAACGTGCTCATGCCGCTGCAGATCGGCGCTCCGGACGTCGCGTTCCCGCGCCTCAACGCGTTCGCGTACTGGCTGTTCAACTTCGGCTCGCTCATCGCGGTCGCCGGTTTCCTCACCCCGGCCGGAGCGGCCTCGTTCGGATGGTTCGCGTACGCGCCGCTGTCCAGCACGACGTTCTCGCCCGGGTTGGGAGGCAATCTCTGGGTGATGGGCCTGGCGCTCAGCGGATTCGGCACCATCCTCGGCGCGGTCAACTTCGTGACGACGATCATCACGATGCGCGCCCCGGGCATGACCATGTTCCGCATGCCGATCTTCACGTGGAACATCCTCGTGACGTCGATCCTCGTGCTGATGGCCTTCCCGGTCCTCGCGGCCGCGCTGTTCGGCCTCGGCGCCGACCGCATCTTCGACGCGCACATCTACGACCCGGCCAACGGCGGCGCCATCCTGTGGCAGCACCTCTTCTGGTTCTTCGGGCACCCCGAGGTCTACATCATCGCGCTGCCGTTCTTCGGCATCGTCTCGGAGGTCTTCCCGGTCTTCAGCCGCAAGCCGATCTTCGGGTACAAGACGCTCGTGTACGCGACCATCTCCATCGCGGCCCTCTCGGTCACGGTGTGGGCGCACCACATGTACGTCACGGGCTCCGTGCTGCTGCCGTTCTTCTCGCTCATGACCATGCTCATCGCGGTCCCCACCGGCGTGAAGATCTTCAACTGGATCGGGACCATGTGGCGCGGATCGGTCACGTTCGAGACGCCCATGCTCTGGGCCATCGGCTTCCTCATCACGTTCACGTTCGGCGGCCTGACCGGCGTCATCCTGGCATCGCCCCCGCTCGACTTCCACGTGTCGGACACGTACTTCGTCGTCGCGCACTTCCACTACGTCGTGTTCGGCACCGTCGTGTTCGCCATGTTCTCCGGCTTCTACTTCTGGTGGCCGAAGTGGACGGGCACGATGCTCAACGAGCGCCTCGGCAAGGTCCACTTCTGGCTGCTGTTCATCGGCTTCCACACCACGTTCCTCATCCAGCACTGGCTGGGCGTCATGGGCATGCCGCGTCGTTACGCGACGTACCAGCCCGAGGACGACTTCACGTGGATGAACCAGCTGTCCACCATCGGCGCCGGCATCCTCGCGCTGTCGATGATCCCGTTCTTCCTGAACGTCTGGATCACCGCCCGCACGGCGCCGCGCGTCACCGTGAACGACCCGTGGGGCTACGGCCGCTCGCTGGAGTGGGCGACCTCCTGCCCGCCGCCGCGGCACAACTTCACGTCCATCCCGCGGATCCGCTCGGAGGCCCCGGCCTTCGACCTCAACCACCCCGAGGCGGGCATCCCCGTGGGAATCGGTCCGGCCAAGGACGCTCCCGATGCCGCGACCTACGACATCTCCAGCGACAAGGTGAAGTGACGTGCGCGCCAATAGGAACCTGTTCTACGTCCTCGCGGTCTTCTTCGTCATCGCGGCGGCCGCGTACACGATCTGGCACATCATCGACACCGGTGAGGTGGAGTGGGTCGGCACGCTGGCCATCGCGCTGTCCGGGGCGCTGGCCGCGTTCATCGGCTTCTTCGTGGCCCGTCTCTACGCGGCGCAGAACGGCGAGCTCCCGGAGGACCGCAGCGACGCGAACGTCGACGACGGCGACCCTGAGCTCGGCTTCTTCAGCCCGTGGAGCTGGTGGCCCGTGATCCTCGCCGCCGGTGCCGCGTCCGTGTTCCTCGGCCTCGCCGTGGGCATCTGGATCGCCATCATCGGCGGCGGGCTCGCGCTCATCGCGCTCGTGGGCTGGACCTACGAGTACTACCGCGGCTACTTCGCCCGCTGATCCGATGGTCGACATCCGGCACGCCCAGGCCACGGACGGCGATGCGGTCTTCGCGCTGTGCCAGCAGCTCGACATGATCAACGCCCCGGCGACGCGGGACGACTTCGACGTCACCTTCTCCCACATCCTGCGGGCGAACAAGGACGAGGGTCGCGACGTCCTCCTCGTCGCGGAGGACGCGGGCACGGTCGTGGGGTACGCGTACCTCGTCGTATCGCGGCTCCTGTACGCGGGCGGGCTGAGCGCGCACCTCGAGGAGCTCGTGGTGGACACCACGGCCCGCAGCGCCGGGACGGGCTCGGGCCTGGTCCGTGCGGTCGAGCGCCTGTGCGGCGATCGCGGCGTCGGGCAGATCACCATGAGCACGCGTCGTGCCGGAGAGTTCTACAAGCGCCTCGGCTACGAGCGCACGGCGGAGTTCTACAAGAAGCTCCTGCGCTAGCCGGGCGGTGCAGCATCGTCGATGCCCGGTCCCCTCGAGGCCCGGGCATCGACGCGTCCGGGGCGAGATGCGCCGACGGGCATGCGAGCCCTCGAGCGCGCAAGCGGCGCCCGCGCGCCTCAGAGCGGGGCCGCGGCCCGTCGGATGGCCACGACGGTCACGTCGTCGGGCGGCGCGGTCGACGTCGCCATGCGCGTGAGGCTCGCCACCGCGGCGGCGGCGGTGCGATCGGCGTCCGCGGCGGTGCGGGCGGCGGTGTCCATGGAGTCTCCCGTCCCGTCGAAGAGGTCCAGGACCCCGTCGCTGCAGACGAGGAGCATGTCGCCGGGATCGAGGCGGAGTCGCGTCGTGGACCACTCCTGCGTGCCCAGGACGCCCAGCGGCAGGTTCCGGGACGGCACGGCCTCCCGCGTGCCATCGGCGCGGCACACGACGGAGAGCCCGTGCCCCGCGTCCACCAGCGCGACCTCGCCGGTGCGGACGTCCAAGCGCATGTGCAGGAGGGCGACGAAGGCGTCGTTGGCGTCGAGGTCCGCCTCGACCGCCCGGTCCACGACGGAGGGCGTGCGGGCCGGGTCGAGGGCTGAGGACGCGACGCGTAGCGCGGCGCGGACCGTCGCGGCGATCCTGGCCGCGCCCACGCTCGTGCCCATCACGTCCGCGAGCGTGACGACCAGGCCGTCCGGGGTGCGCTGCCAGTCGAAGAAGTCGCCGCTCACCGCACCGCTGGGACGCAGGTCCCGGCCGCGCCGTAGCCGGGCAGGTCGGGGACGGACTGCGGCAGGAGGCGGAGCTGCACGCCGCCCCCGTCGACGAGCTCCTGCCGGGAGGTCGCGGCCCGGGCGGCGAACATCTTCGCGACCTGCTCACCGCTGAGCGACGCCATGCTGAACGACACGACGACCAGCAGCACGAGAGTGATGAGCGTCGTGCTCGGCGTGCCGAACCACGTCGTGAAGACGTCGCCGCGGGGGCCGGCGCCGAGGAAGACGACCGTGCGGACAGCGTAGTAGGTCGCCAGGGCTCCCGACGCCAGGATGAGCGGCCACCTGGTCCGGGACAGCCCCGCGTCGAGCATGACGATCTCGCGGGTGGACATCCCGATGAGCCCGGCCATCATGGCCAGGTAGAGCGGCCCGCCCGACCAGTCGTTGGTGGCGGGGGAGTCCGTGGCGGACACGGCCGTGATGAGGTCGCCGGGGCCACCACGAGCCACCAGGGGGTCGCCCGGCCGCGCAGGGACCGGCTCCCTATCCCGACCGATGCGGCCCCGGCGACGATGAGCCCGTTCCCGAGCGGGTTGCCCCACACCTGCGCGGCCGTGCCGTCCAGCAGGTAGGCGAGCGAGCCGCCCATGAAGAGGGCCGGCGCGGCGCACCACCAGAAGCTGAACGGGGATCGGGTGCTGCGGAAGGTGACGAGGGCGAAGAGCAGGAACAGCGTGAGGGTGGTGACGCCGAAGGCGATGCGGAGGGTGGGCGAGTCGAGCAAGGCGCGGTCCGTGTTCCCTGGGTCGGGCCCGGCGGGGGATCCGCAGGGGATCGGCCCGTCGCGAGGGCGGGGCTCCTCTCCGGAGGGCGACGCCGAGCTCTCCGCTTCCCCCCGGACAGCAGCAGTCTGACCCTCGCCACGCTACCCGGGGCCGGGTGCCGGTGACGCGGTCGGGACGGGGAGCGGCGTGGATCGGCCAGCTCCTCGCTCGTCCGCCTCAGCTCGCCGTGTCGATGTCGCGTCGGCGGAGGACGTGGATCATGACGTCGACGGTGACGCTCTGCCGCGCGGTGGCGGCCGGGGACGCCGCGGCGTCGGAGGAGCTGGGGGCCGTCGCATGCGGTCCGCTCGGGTGGTGCGCGGACGGGCCCATGGCCAGGAGCAGGGCGACGTCGTCGTCGGAGAGGTCCAGGACGCTCTTCACGTGCGTCTCGGAGACGGCGTCGAACAGGGGCTCCGCCGCCTCGAGGATCCGCTCCCGCTTGTCCTCCTGCACGCCCACGGCGCGGCCCTGGGCGCGGAGCTCCGCCAGGTGCCGCGGCCCGGCGGCCACGATGGCGAGGTATCCGCCGGGGAGAGGACCCGGTGGAACTCGGGCAGGTTGCGAGGCGCGAACACGTCGAGGATCACGTCGGCGGCGCGGTCGCGGACGGGGAGCCCCGCCCACGTGTCGGCCACGAGGCCGTCGACGTCCCGCCTGCCGCGCACCGCGATCGCGACGGCCGCCGGGGAGAGGTCGGCGGCGAGACCGATCGCGCCGGCGGACCGGTCGAGCACGGCACGGAGGTAGTGCCCCGTCCCGCAGCCCGCGTCGAGGAAGCGGGGTCCGGCGTCGGCGGCGGAGCCGGAGGGGCCCCCGACGACCGCGGCGATCGCTTGGACGAGCGCGTCGACCAGCAGCGTGTAGTGGCTGCGTTCGAGGAACCGGTCGCGTGCCGCCAGCATCTCGGACGTGTCGCCGGTGACCCGGGTGCCCGGTGCGAGGAGCGTCGCGTACCCGCGCTTGTTGGCATCGACGGAGTGGCCGCGGTCGCAGCGGATCACGAGCGGCGGTACGGCGTGGAGGTCGTCGCCGCAGGTCGGGCAGCGGAGCCACGACGCGAGCCGGACGAGATCCACGGGTGCTCCTCGTGTGGTGGTGGGCGATGTTCGGACCCGCGCGCACGAGAGCCGGTCCGGCGTACGGCCGGACCGGCTCTCGGTCGTGCTCGTGCGTCAGCGCGAGCGGAAGTGGCGCCTAGTGGTGGTCGCTGCGCTCGACGTCCTTCGTGGTGACCGGGGAGATCCGGTCCTCGAAGAACCACTTGGACAGCGCCGCGCGGGCCCGCTGGTTGACCGTGATTCGTCCACGGCTGTCCGGGCGGATCATGAGCGGCTTGTAGCCGTCGAAGCTGACCAGGCGCCAGCGCTCGTACTCGTCGAGCTGCTCGTGCACCTCGATGAACTCGCCCCCGGGCAGCTTCACGATGCGGCCCGACTCGACGCCGTGCAGGGCGATCTCGCGGTCCTTCTTCATGAGCGCCAGGCAGATGCGCTTGGCCACCTGGTAGGCGATGACCGGTCCGAGGATCAGCAGCGCCTGCAGCGTGTGGATGACGCCCTCCATCGACACCTTGAAGTGCGTGGCGATGAGGTCGGAGCTCGCCGCGGACCAGAGGACCGCGTAGAACGTGACGCCAGCGGCGCCGATGGCGGTGCGCGTCGGGGCGTTGCGCGGGCGGTCGAGGATGTGGTGCTCGCGCTTGTCGCCCGTGATCCACGCCTCGATGAAGGGGTAGAGCGCGACGAGCACGATGAACAGACCCAGGACCGTGATCGGCAGGATGATGTTGAACGAGAACGTGTGGTCGAACAGCACGAACTCGAGTCCCGGCGGAACGAGGCGGAGCGCACCGTCGGCGAATCCGATGTACCAGTCGGGTTGCGTTCCCGCCGAAACGGGCGAGGGATCGTAGGGCCCGTAGTTCCAGATCGGGTTGATCGTGAAGAACGACGCCATGACGACGATCACGCCGAAGACGACGAAGAAGAACCCGCCTGCCTTCGCCGCGAAGGTGGGGAGGACCGGGACGCCGACCACGTTCTCGTTCGTGCGGCCGGGGCCGGCGAACTGGGTGTGCTTGTGCACGACCACGAAGAGGAGGTGGAGCGCGAGGAACGCCACGAGGATCGCCGGCAGCAGCAGGATGTGCAGCGTGTAGAGCCTCGGGATGATGTGCGTGCCCGGGAACTCGCCGCCGAAGAGCAGGAAGGAGATCCACGTGCCGATGACCGGGATGCCCTTCACCATGCCGTCGATGATGCGCAGGCCGTTGCCGGAGAGCAGGTCGTCGGGGAGCGAGTAGCCCGTGAAGCCCTCGGCCATCGCGAGGATGAAGAGGACGAAGCCGATGAACCAGTTCAGCTCGCGCGGCTTGCGGAACGCACCCGTGAAGTAGATGCGCAGCATGTGCAGGCCGATGGACGCCACGAAAAGCAGGGCGGCCCAGTGGTGGATCTGCCGCATGAGCAGGCCGCCGCGGATGTCGAACGAGATGTCGAGCGACGACGACATGGCGACGGACATCTCGACGCCCTTGAGGGGCGCGTACGAGCCGGCGTAGTGCGTCTCCGCCATCGACGGGTTGAAGAAGAAGGTCAGCCACGTGCCCGTGAGCAGGATGACGACGAAGCTGTAGAGCGCCACCTCGCCGAGCATGAAGGACCAGTGGTCCGGGAAGATCTTCCGCCCGAACTCCTTGACGGCGACGCTGACGCTGGTGCGCTCGTCGAGGTAGGTGGCAGCGGCGGCGGTGAGGCCGCCCCCGCTCTTGGCGGCGGGCGCGGCAGCACCCGTCGTGGTCGGATCAGCTGTTGTAGTCACCACGACGCTCCCAGAAACTCGCCCCTACGGGCTCGGTGAAATCACTCTGTGCAATGAGGTAGCCCTCGTCGTTGACGGCGATGGGCAGCTGCGGCAGGGGCCGCTTGGCCGGTCCGAAGATGACCTCGCAGTGGTTGGTCACGTCGAACTGGGACTGGTGGCAGGGGCAGAGCAGGTGGTGGGTCTGCTGCTCGTAGAGCGCCACCGGGCAACCCACGTGCGTGCAGACCTTGGAGTACGCGACGATCCCGTCGTAGGACCAGCCCTTGCGCTCCGGCGTCTCGACGAGGTCCTCGGGGCGGAGTCGCATGAGCAGCACCGCGGCCTTGGCCTTCTCCTCGAGCTTGCCCACCTCGAGCTCCATGAGGGAGGCCGGGATGACGTGGAACGCCGAGCCGATCGTGACGTCCGACGCCTTGATGGGGGTGCCGGAGGGATCGCGGGTCAGTACCTCGCCCTTCTTCCACAGCGTGTGGCTGAGGGCGGAGGCGGGCTCCTCGGCGCTGCCCGGGTAGAGGTCGCGGAAGAGGATCACGGCCGGGAGCGGGAAGGCGACGAGGGCGCCGATGAGGCTGTTGCGGATGAGGGAGCGACGACCGAAGCCGGACTCCTCATTCGCCTGGGCGAAGATCTCGACGGCGCGGGCCTGCGTGGCGGGCGAGCCGCCCTGAGGGTGCCGCTCGTCGATCAGCTCGTGGTCGCTCATGAGTGCCTTGGACCAGTGGATGGCGCCGATGCCGAGGCTCAGGAGCGCCAGCGCGATGCCTACGCCGAGGAAGAGGTTGTTGAGGCGCACGCTGCCGGGGTCGTCCGCGTAGATCGGGAAGCCGAAGTAGGCGCCGATCGCGAAGACGCTGCCGACGATGGACAGGTAGAACCACGTGTAGACGACGCGCTCGGCGGTCTTCGCCTTCTTCGGGTCCTTGTCGGTGACGCGGAGGCGGTGCTCCGGGAAGCCGGGGTTCTGGAAGGCGTCACGCGTGGCGACGGCCGTGCCGCCGGCGAGCACGACGTCGCGGCCTGCCGGCTCGAGCTCGCCGGCGTCGTAGCCCGCGGGGACGACGCCCGACTCGTCCTTATCGTCGTGTGCCATGTACGTGCCTCTCCTGTGTTCTGGTGCTGGTCATCGATGCGGGCGTCAGTTGGACCGGGCCGTGAGCCACACGGTCAGGGCGACGATGCCGCCGAGGCCGAAGATCCACATGAAGAGCCCCTCGGAGACCGGGCCGAGCCCGCCGAGGTTCGCGCCGCCGACCGTGCTGTTCTCCTCGATGTACTGCAGCGACGTGATGATGTCGCGCTTGTCCTCGGGGGAGATGTTGGTGTCGTTGAAGACCGGCATGTTCTGCGGGCCGGTGACCATGGCCTCGTAGATGTGGACCGGGGCCACGCCCTCGAGGCTGGGGGCGAACTTGCCCTCCGTGAGGGCGCCTCCTGCCGCCGCCACGTTGTGGCACATGGCGCAGTTGATGCGGAAGAGCTCGGCGCCGTTCGCGGCGTCGCCCTTCCCGTCGAGGTACTGGCCGTCGGGGATGGCCGGGCCGGGAGCGAGCGAGGCGACGTACGCCGCGAGCTGCTTCACCTGGGTGTCGGTGAACTGCGTGGGCTTCTCCGGTGCCTGGACCGTGGTGCCCTGCAGCGGCATGCGGCCGGTGCCGACCTGGAAGTCGACGGACGCCGCGCCGACGCCGATGAGGCTCGGGGCGACGCCCGTGCCGGTCGCGTCCATGCCGTGGCAGGTGGCGCAGTTGGAGCCGAAGAGCTTCTGGCCCTCGTCGATGGTCTGCGCGGACTTCAGGTCGACCTCGGCCGACGCGGTGCCCGACTGGATCATCGAGTAGGCGCCACCCGTGGCGAGCAGGCCGATGGCGAGCAGGGCGATGGTGGTCAGGGGGCTGCGGCGACCGGTTCGACGGGCGCGTGCTGTCTTGGTGCTCATGCTGTGGTTGTTGCTCCCGCTCGGTGCTATTTGAGGACGTAGATGACCAGGAAGAGCCCGATCCAGACCACGTCGACGAAGTGCCAGTAGTAGGACACGACGATGGCGCTCGTGGCCTCCCTGTGCCCCATCGACCGGACCGCGAAGATGCGGCCGATGACGAGGAGGAAGGCGATGAGGCCGCCGGTGACGTGGAGGCCGTGGAAGCCCGTGGTCATGTAGAACGCCGAGCCGTAGGCATTGCTGCCGAGCGTGATCCCCTCGGTGACGAGGGTGGCGTACTCGAAGATCTGACCCACGACGAAGATGGCGCCGAGGGCGTAGGTGAGGAAGAACCACTCGACCGTGCCCCACTGGCTGGGCTTCCAGCCCGTGGCCCGCGCCTGCAGGCGCTCGGCCGCGAACACGCCGAACTGGCACGTGAACGAGCTCGACACGAGGATGAGCGTGTTCACGAGGGAGAAGGGCACGTTGAGGCGGCCCGCCTCGAACTCCCAGAGGGCACCGGACGTGGAACGCAGGGTGAAGTAGATCGCGAAGAGACCCGCGAAGAACATCACCTCGCTGCCGAGCCACACGATGGTGCCGACGGCGACCGTGTTCGGCCGGTTCACCACCGGCGCGGTCGATATTGGGGAGATTGAGGTGGTCGTCACAGGTTCCATTATGACCCAGGCCGACGACACCCGATGCCCACCCCGGCCGCCCGTGAGATCCGATCCAGCCGCTCGTTAGGCTGATCGCCATGCCCTCCGCCCCGACCTGGCCCGCGCTCATCACCACGCTCATCGAGGGGCGCCACCTCTCGGTGTCGGAGTCCACCTGGGCGATGCGCCAGGTGATGCGCGGGGAGGCGACTCCCGCGCAGCTGGGCGGCCTCCTGGTCGCGCTGCGGGCCTCCGGCGAGACCGTCGACGAGATCGTCGGCTTCCGCGACGCGGTGCTCGAGGAGGCGCTGCCGCTCGACGCGGATCCGCGTGCGCTCGACATCGTGGGGACGGGAGGGGACCCTTACGGCGCGGTCCTCAACATCTCGTCGGTGGCGTCGGTGATCGCCGCCGCCGCGGGCATCCCCGTCATCAAGCACGGCAACCGCGGGGCGAGCTCGCCCTCCGGCGCGTCCGACGTGCTGGGCGCGCTCGGGGTCGACCTCACCATCGCGCCCGAGCGCGTCGCCGCCGTGCTCCGCGAGACCGGCATCACGTACGCGCACGCCGCCCTCTTCCACCCGGGCTTCCGCCATGCCGCGGCCACCCGGCGCGACCTCGGCATCTCGACGCTGTTCAACGTGCTCGGGCCGCTCTGCAACCCGGCACGCCCCGAGGCGTCCGCCGTCGGCGTCGCCGACCTGTCGCGCGTCCCGCTCATGGTGGGGGTCTTCCGGACCCGCGGCGCCACCGCGCTCGTGTACCGGGGCGACGACGGCATCGACAAGCTGACGACCACCGGGCACAGCCACATCTGGGAGGTCAGCCGGGGCGCGGTCACGGAGCACGACCTCGACCCGCTCGAGCTCGGGATCCCGCGCGCTCCCATCGAGTCGCTCCTCGGCGCGGGGGTGGAGGAGAACGCGGAGGTGATCCGCCGCGTCCTCGCCGGCGAGCCGGGTCCGCAGCGCGACGTCGTGCTGCTGAACGCGGCGGCCGGCCTCGAGGCCTTCGACCTGATGGGGGATCCGACGCGCGTCCAGCAGCCCATGGTGCGTCGGCTGCGCGAGAAGGTCGCCGTCGCCGCCGACGCGGTGGACTCCGGCCGCGCCGCCGCGAAGCTCGAGGAGTGGGCGGCGGCGACGCGCGCCTGATCCACGGCGACGCGGTCGATGTCGCGCGTGCGGCGGATGATGGACGCATGTGCGGGAGATTCGTGGTGGCGCGGGCGACGGCCGACCTCGTCGGGGAATGGGCGGTCGACGACGTCGAGGGCGACGACCCGGTCCCCTCGTGGAACGTCGCCCCGACGACCACGGTCCGCATGGTCGCCGACCGGCATCCGCACGGCGACCCGGGCGGCGACGTCCGCCGCGTCGTGACCGGCGCCCGGTGGGGGATCGTCCCGCCGTGGGCGAAGGCCGTGCAGGGGGCGCCGCTCATCAACGCGCGCGTCGAGACGGTCACCGAGAGGCCGACGTTCCGCAGGGCCGTGCTCACACGGCGGGCCGTCGTGCCGGCGGACGGGTACTACGAGTGGCAGGCCACCGCGTCCGGGAAGCAGCCGGTCTACCTGCACGCGGAGGACGAGCGCCCGCTGGCGTTCGCCGCCGTGTACGAGCACTGGCGGGATCCGGCCGTCCCGGACGGGGAGCCCGGCGCATGGCTGCGGAGCCTCGCGATCATCACGTCCGCGGCGAGCGACGCGCTCGGGCACATCCACGACCGCACCCCCGTGGTCGTGCCGCGCGACCGCCTGGACGACTGGCTGGACGCGGGCACGACGGCCGTCGACGACGTGCGGCACCTGCTGGGCTCGCTGCCGGAGCCGCACCTCGTGCCGCGGCTCGTGTCGACGCGCGTCAACAGCGTGCGGAACGACGGGCCCGACCTCGTCGCGCCCGTCGATGACGCGCCCGCGGACGGCGGGCAGCCGACGCTCCTCTGACGCGGCCGCGAGCGGCCGAGGGACCGCCGGGAGACGCCGGGACACGCCGCGCGCCCCGCCAGCGATGCTGACGGGGCGCGCGGATCGTGCGGGTGCGGTCTACTGCACGTCGTCGTCGACCCAGTCGAAGGTCTTCGTGACAGCCTTCTTCCAGAGGCGCAGCTGGCGCTCGCGCTCGGCGTCGTCCATGTCCGGCGTCCAGCGGCTGTCCTCCTGCCAGTTCTGGCGGAGGTCGTCGAGGTCCTTCCAGAACCCGACGGCGAGGCCCGCGGCATACGCGGCGCCGAGCGCGGTGGTCTCCGCGACGACGGGGCGGACGACCGGCACGCCGAGGATGTCGGCCTGGAACTGCATGAGCAGGTTGTTGGCGATCATGCCGCCGTCGACCTTGAGCTCGGTGAGGTCGACGCCCGAGTCGGCGTTGACCGCGTCGAGAACCTCGCGCGTCTGGAAGGCCGTGGCCTCCAGCGCGGCGCGGGCGATGTGGCCCTTGTTGACGTAGCGCGTGAGGCCGACGAGCGCGCCGCGGGCGTCCGAGCGCCAGTACGGCGCGAAGAGGCCCGAGAAGGCGGGGACGAAGTACACGCCGCCGTTGTCCTCGACCGTGGCCGCGAGCGTCTCGATCTCCGCGGCGCTCGACACCAGGCCGAGGTTGTCGCGCATCCACTGCACGAGCGAGCCCGTGACCGCGATGGATCCCTCGAGCGCGTAATGCGGCTCGGCGTCGCCCAGCTTGTAGCCGAGCGTCGTGAGGAGGCCGTTCTGCGAGTGGATGATGTCGGTGCCGGTGTTGAAGATCAGGAAGTTGCCGGTGCCGTACGTGTTCTTCGACTCGCCCTGGTCGAACGCGGCCTGGCCGAACGTGGCGGCCTGCTGGTCGCCGAGGATGCCCGCGATGGGGACCTCGCGCAGGAGGCTCGACGACTCGACCTGCCCGTAGACCTCGGAGGAGCTCTTGATCTCGGGGAGCATCGAGCGCGGCACGTCGAAGGCCGTGAGGATCTCGTCGTCCCACTGGAGCGTCTCGAGGTCCATGAAGAGCGTACGGGACGCGTTCGTCACGTCGGTGACGTGCACGCCGCCGTCGGTGCCGCCCGTGAGGTTCCACAGCACCCAGGTGTCGGTCGTGCCGAACATGAGGTCGCCGGCCTCGGCCTTCTCGCGGGCGCCGTCGACGTTCTCGAGGATCCAGACGATCTTGGTGCCCGAGAAGTAGGTGGCGAGCGGCAGCCCGACGGTGGGCTTGAAGCGCTCGACGCCGCCGTCGGCCGCGAGGCGGTCGACGATCTTCTGGGTGCGGGTGTCCTGCCAGACGATGGCGTTGTAGACGGGCTTGCCCGTGGTGCGGTCCCACACGACGGCGGTCTCGCGCTGGTTGGTGATGCCCACGGCCTCGACGTCGTGGCGCGTGATGTCGGCCTTGGACAGCGCCTGGCCGATGACCTCGCGCGTGTTGCGCCAGATCTCCATCGGGTCGTGCTCGACCCAGCCAGCGCGGGGGAAGATCTGCTCGTGCTCGAGCTGGCCGGTGGACACGATGGATCCGCTGTGGTCGAAGACGATGGCCCGCGTGCTGGTGGTGCCCTGGTCGATGGCGACGATGTACTTCTCGCTCATGTGGTCTCTCCTATGAGGGTCGGGGTTCTAGAGGATGGGGAGCAGCGCGTAGGACGCGAGGCCGGCGAGGACACCGCCGATGGCGGGGCCGACGACGGGGACCCACGCGTAGGACCAGTCGCTCGAGCCCTTGCCCTTGATGGGGAGGATCGCGTGCGCGATGCGGGGCCCCAGGTCACGGGCGGGGTTGATGGCGTAGCCGGTCGGCCCGCCGAGGGACGCGCCGATACCGACCACGAGGAGCGCGACGGGGATCGCGCCCAGGGCCGAGAGGCCGGCGGGGGTGGCCGCGTCCGCGTCGGGGTTGTTCGCGAGGCTGAAGCCGAGGATCACGATGACGAGCACGAACGTGCCGATGATCTCGGTGACGAGGTTCCACGCGTAGTTGCGGATGGACGGGCCGGTCGAGAAGACGCCGAGCTTGGTGGCCGCGTCGGGCTCCTCGTCGAAGTGCTGCTTGTAGGCGAGCCAGCAGAAGACGGCGCCGATGATCGCGCCGACCATCTGGGCGAGGATGTACACGGGGACGCTCGCGACATCCTCGATCTTGCCGGCGGCGAGGAGGCCGAGCGTGACGGCCGGGTTGAGGTGCGCGCCGGACGCGTAGGAGACGGTGACACCGGCGAAGACCGCGAGGCCCCAGCCGAAGTTGACCATCAGGGTGCCGCCGGCGAGCCCCTTCGACTTGATGAGCGCGACGTTCGCCACGACTCCGCATCCGAGGAGGACGAGGAGGGCGGTGCCCACCGTCTCCGACAGGAATATGACTCCAAGATCCACTGCGTAGTGCTCCGATCGTTCGTCGAGGCGCGGGGGCGACCTCTTCCGCATCGTCGCGGTGCCTCCAATCTAGTGCCGACGGCGAGGGCGGCCCCGTCCCGGCTGGCCGTTCCGCGACGTGCATCCCTGCCCGCGGGGGAGGGTCCGCGGGGCTGTCGCAGCTCCTCCCGCCGGGCGTATGTTGGCGGCACGCCCGAGTCGCCGCCGACCGAGTCCCGATCTCGATCCGGCTCGGATGCGCGGCGGCCGAGCGGCCGCTCGGGACCCGCGAGGAGCCGGCCGTGAAGAAGCTGATCAACGAACCGAGGGCGGTGGCCGACGAGGCCGTCCAGGGCTTCGCCGCCGCCCACCCCGACCTGGTCGTCCTGAGCGCCGACCCGCTCTTCGTCCGGCGCGCGGACGCCACCCGACCCGGGCGCGTCGCCCTCGTCAGCGGCGGCGGCAGCGGGCACGAGCCGCTGCACGCCGGGTTCGTGGGCCACGGCATGCTCGACGCCGCCGTGCCCGGACCGGTGTTCACGAGCCCGACCCCGGATCCCGTCGTCGCCGCCACCCTCGCCGTGGACGGCGGGGCGGGCGTGCTGCAGATCGTGAAGAACTACACGGGCGACGTCCTCAACTTCGAGACCGCGGCCGAGCTCGCGGAGGCGGAGGGCGTGCGGGTGCGGACGGTGGTGGTCGACGACGACGTCGCGGTCACCGACTCCCTGTACACGGCCGGCCGCCGCGGGGTCGCGGGCACCGTGCTCGTGGAGCGCATCGCGGGCGCCGCCGCGGAGCGCGGGGACGACCTCGACGCCGTGGCCGCGATCGCCGAGCGGGTGGTCGGGCAGGTGCGGAGCATGGGCGTCGCCATCCGCGCGTGCACCGTCCCGCACGCCGGCGAGCCGAGCTTCGCGCTGGAGGACGACGAGATGGAGATCGGCATCGGGATCCACGGCGAGCCCGGCCGCGTCAAGCTGCCCCTCGAGCCGGTGGACGCCATCGTGGAGCGCCTCCTCGACCCGGTGCTCGAGGACCTCGGCGCGCCGGCCGGCAGCCGCGTGCTGCTGATGGTGAACGGGATGGGCGCGACGCCGCTGTCCGAGCTCTACATCGCGTACCGTCGCGCGGCCGCCGTGCTCGAGGAGGCCGGCCTGACGGTCGCCCGCAGCCTCGTGGGAGACTACGTCACGGCCCTCGACATGGAGGGACTGTCCCTCACGGTGCTCCTGCTCGACGACGAGCTCGTCGACCTGTGGGACTCGCCCGTGCAGACCGCCGCGCTGCGGTGGGGGAGGTAGCTCATGGCACTCGGGACCGACTGGGTCGTCGCCTGGATCACGGAGGCGGCGCGCGTCGTCGCTGACCAGCGCGGCGAGCTCATCACGCTGGACCGCGAGATCGGCGACGGCGACCACGGCGAGAACCTCGACCGCGGCTTCGGGGCCGTCACGGAGAAGCTGGCGGGCCTGGCGTCCGACGCCGCGCCCGCCGACGCGCTGAAGACCGTCGCCACCACGTTGATCTCCACCGTCGGCGGCGCGTCCGGCCCGCTGCTCGGCACGGCCTACCTCAAGGCCTCCGCGGCCGTCGCGGGCCGCGCCGACCTCGACGCGTCCGCGATCGCCGACCTCCTCGAGGCGGCGGTGGGCGGCATCGTCCTGCGCGGCAAGGCGGAGCGCGGCGAAAAGACGATGGTGGACGCGTGGGGTCCCGCCGCCGAGGCCGCGCGTGCGGCCGCCGACGCGGGATCGAGCCCGGCCGACGCCCTGGAGGCCGCCGCCGACGCCGCCGCGCGCGGGGCGGAGGCGACGGAGCCGCTCGTGGCCCGCAAGGGACGCGCGTCCTACCTGGGGGACCGCGCCATCGGGCACCGGGATCCGGGCGCGCAGTCGTCCGCGTTCATCCTGCGCGCCGCGGCCGCGACGGCCCGCGCCGCCGAGGGGGCCGCGTCGTGAGCGTCGGCATCGTCCTCGTCTCCCACAGCGCCCTCATCGCGCACGGGCTCGTCGACCTCGCCCGCCAGATGGCGCCGACCATCGCGCTCGTGCCGGCGGGCGGATCCGGCGATGGCACGCGCGACGACGCGGGCATCGGCACCAGCTTCGACGTCGTCTCCGCGGCGCTCGCCGAGGCGGAGGGCGGCGACGGCGTCGTCGTGCTCGCCGACCTCGGATCCGCGTACCTCACGGCCGAGACCGCGGTCGACCTGCTCGACGAGGATGCCGCCGCACGCGTCCTCGTGGTGCGCGCGCCGCTGGTGGAGGGCGCGGTCGCCGCCGCGGTCGCCGCCGAGACGGGCAGCTCCCTCGAGGACGTGGCCGCGGCCGCCGCCTCGGCCGTGGGCGCGGACGCCGCGGAGGACGCCGACGCGGGCCTCGCGCCGGATCCCCGCGCCGACGGCACCGAGCCCGCACCGGCTGGCGGGTCGGGCACCGTCCGCGGCGAGGCGACCCTGGTCAACCGCGACGGCCTGCACGCGCGTCCCGCCGCCGACTTCGTCACGCGCGCTTCGGCCTACTCCGCGGCCGTCACCGTCAACGGGCAGAACGCGGCGTCGCTCCTCGGCGTCATGGCCCTCGGCCTCACCCGCGGCGCGCACGTCGTGATCGAGGCCACGGGCGACGACGCCGAGGAGGCCGTCACCGCGCTGGTCGAGCTGATCGAGTCGGGGTTCGGGGAGGCCTGACGAGGCTCTCCCGGCCGGGGCGGTCAGAGGGCGTCGAGGTAGACCCAGGATCCCGCCTGCCGGACGAAGCGGCTCGCCTCCCGCTGGCTGCCGCGCTCGCCGTCGTGCCGGAACGCCGCCTCGAAGTCGACGACGCCCGTCGCGTCGTCGGGCCCGCCGAGCGCCGTGCGGTGGATCGTGAGCCGGAACCAGCGGACGGACGGGTCGAGGTCGATCTCCGCGGGGCGCGTCGACGGGTGCCAGCTGCGCGCGAGATACGACGCGTCGCCGCGGGCGTAGGCGGAGAACCGTGAGCGCATCAGCCGCTCGGCGGTCGGCGCCTCCGCGTCTCCCCGGTGCAGCGGACCGCAGCAGGCGCCGTACGGATCGCCGCTCGTGCACGGGCACCAGGCGTCGTCGTCGGGCGTCGACAACGGGGCGTCGGGGGAGAGGCGCGTCATCCTGCGAGCCTGCCATGCCGGCGACCCGGAGCAGGATGGAGGGGCGACCGCGCCCGCTGGCCCGCTCGTTCCACGACCCGAGGAGCACCATGATCCCCGCCACCGACCTGCTCGTGGACGCCTACGGGCGCATCGCCGAGATCGTCCGCGACGCCGTCGACGGCCTCGGCGCCGACGACCTCGCCTTCCGTCCGGATCCCGAGGCCAACTCCGTCGGCTGGCTCGTCTGGCACCTCGCCCGCGTGCAGGACGCCCAGGTCGCCGACGTCGCCAGCCGGGACCAGACGTGGACGGCCGGGGGATGGGCGGGGCGCTTCGCCCTCCCGTTCGACGAGACGGCGACCGGGTACGGGCAGCCGCCCGAGGACGTCGCATCGCTCGAGGGCGTCACCGCGGAGCTGCTGCTCGGATACCTCGACGCCGTGCAGGCGGCCACGCTGTCCTACCTCGCCGGGCTCGACGCCGCGGAGCTCGACCGCGTGGTCGACGAGGACTGGACCCCGCCCGTGACGCTCGGCGCCCGCCTCGTCAGCGTGCTCTCCGACGACCTGCAGCATGCCGGCCAGGTGTCCTACCTCGCGGGCCTCGTGGCCCGTCGCCGCTGACGACCCGGGCGCGGGCGCAGTTGCGCCGGCGATCGCCGACGTGCACGGCCCTCAAGCGGGCAGCTCGGCCTCGATGAGCGACACGATCTCCGGCGCGTCCGGCTCGACCGTGGGGCGGAAGCGGTGCACGGCGCCCGACGGCGTGACGACGAACTTCTCGAAGTTCCACTTCACGCGGCCGGCCTTCCCGTCGGCGTCCGGCGTCTTCGTCAGCTCCGCGTAGATGGGGTGCGCGGAGCGGCCGTTGACCTTGACCTTCTCCATCATCGGGAAGGTGACGCCCCACGTGGTGGAGCAGTACTCGTCGATGGCCTCCGCGGATCCGAGCTCCTGCAGGAACTGGTTGCTCGGGAAGCCGATGACCGTGAAGCCCCGCTCCCCGTAGGTGCGCTGCAGCTGCTCGAGCTTCTCGTACTGCGGCGCCAGGCCGCAGCGCGAGGCGACGTTGACGACGAGCACGACCTTGTCGGCGTACGCGCCGAAGGTGGTGTCCTCGCCCTGGAGAGTGGTCAGCGGGATCGGGTCGAGCCGGGGATGCGTCATGGCCCGAACGTAGACCCGTCCCCTGACAGCGGCTCCCGGCTCCCGGGACGCGGAGAGGCCGGCCACCTCTCGGCGACCGGCCTCCCGGATGCGGATCGGATCCGCCGTGCGTCGTGCTAGTTCGCGAACTCCGTGACGGTCGCGTCGGCCGCGACCTTCGTGGCGCCGACATCGACGCCGTGGTACGTCAGCAGCGTGTCGACGGTGTCCTGGATCTCCGCGTCGCGCTCCTCGCCGGTCCAGCCGAGCGCGTCCTGGAGGACGTCCGCGATCTCCGCGAGCATGTCGTGGGTCACGCCGCCGACGAACGCGAGGTTCGTGCGACGGAGGACGACGTCGGCGAGGTGCACCGCGTCCTCGTGCGTGGCGAAGTACGCGATCTCGGCGCGCGTCAGCTGCGGGTCGGTCGTGAGCGGCGTCGACGGCTGTCCGGAGAGGACGTCGATGACGCTCGTGGCGCGGGTGCCGTAGCGGTTGAGCAGGCGGTCGACCTGCTCGGTGCCGATGCCCTCGGAACGCGCGGCCTGCGTCGCGATCCAGCGGGCCCGGGCGGTGCTGGAGGACGGGAAGTCCTTGCCGCCGCCGATGGGCATGCCGGTCGTGTCGACCGAGCGCTCGACGCCGAGGCGCGTGGTGGCCTCCGTGGAGAGGTGCGCGGACAGCGCGCGGAACGTCGTCCACTTGCCGCCGACCAGGCTCAGCACCTTGCTGCCGGACAGGCCCGCGATCTCGGTCTCGACGATGCGGTAGTCGCGCGACACGAAGCCGGGCGCCGTGTCCTCGTGGCGCGGCAGCGGGCGGATGCCCGAGTAGCGGTACACGATGTGGTCGCGGTTGAGCTCGATCTGCGGGAAGACGTGCTTGACGAGGTCGAAGAAGTAGTCGACCTCGTCCTCGGTGCAGACGGCCGGCTCGCTCGGGTCCGCGTCGATGTCCGTCGTGCCGATGAGGACGCGGCCCTTGAGCGGGTAGATGAGGACGATGCGGCCGTCGTTGTTCTCGAAGAAGATCTCGCGGCCCTTGGTGGCCTCGAGGAGCTCGGCGTTGTCGACGACGATGTGCGAGCCCTTGGTCCCGCCCATGAACTTCGTGTCCCCGCCCATGGCCTCGTTGGTGAGGTCGGTCCAGGGGCCAGACGCGTTGACGACGACGTCGGCCTTCACGACGAACTCGGTGCCGGAGATCACGTCGCGCAGCTTCACCCCGCCGTCCGCGACGCCCACGGCCTCGAGGTAGTTGGCGCTGCGCGCGTGGTCGCCCGCGGCCAGGCCGTCCTTGAGCACGTCGAGCGCGAGGCGCTCGGGCTCGTGCACGGAGGCGTCGTAGTAGGTGCCGGTGAACTTGACGTCCTTGTTGAGGGCGGGCATGTCCTCGCGGGCGGCCTTGCCGATGCGGAAGCGGTGGCGCGGGACCGAGCCGCCGTCGCGGGAGAAGGAGTCGTAGAGCGTCATGCCGACGCTGATGAGGAGGGCGCCGCGCTCCTTGGTGGAGCGCTGCTTGTGGGTCAGCATGCGCAGGGGCGCGTTGAGGATGCCGGAGAAGGTGGAGAAGATCGGCATGGTCGTCTGCAGCGGCTTCACGTAGTGGGGCGCGATGCGGATGAGGCCGTTGCGCTCCTCGACGGACTCGCGGACGAGGCGGAACTCGCCGTTCTCGAGGTAGCGGATGCCGCCGTGGATCATGTGCGAGCTCGCCGCCGAGGCGCCCGAGCCGTAGTCGGCGCGCTCGACGAGGACGACGTCGACGCCCTGGAGCGCGAGGTCGCGGAACGTCGCGATGCCGTTGATGCCGCCGCCGATGACGAGCACCTTCGCGCTCGGGCGGTCGTGGATGCGGGCGACGTTGTCCCGCAGGTCGGTCTTCTTCGACGTGGTCACGAGGGGCTTCTCTCTGTCGGTGCATGCGCGCATCGTGCGCGCGTCTGCATCCATCATCCGCCCGCGAACGGATCATGCGAAGCCCGTGCACGGATGTGCAAGGCTCGCGTCATGGTCGACGGCATCGCGCACGAGCGCACCCAGGACGCCCTCCGTGCGGCGCACCTCTACTACATGCAGGACCTCACGATGGAGGCGATCGCGCGCGAGCTCGGCACGAGCCGCTCGTCGGTGTCGCGCCTCCTCTCCTTCGCCCGGGAGACGGGGCTCGTCGACATCCAGATCCGCTCGCCGCTCGACCTGGCGACGGTGCTGGGGGAGCAGCTGCACGAGCGCTACGGCGTGGTCGCGCACGTGGTGCCGGTGCCGGACCAGACGAGCGACGTCGACCGCGTCGACCGGGTGGCCCTCTCCGCTGCACGGATGCTCACCCAGTACGTCGACTCGAACATGGTCGTCGGCGTCGCGTGGGGCTCCACGGTGAGCGCGGTGAGCCGCTACCTCGTGCCGAAGCCGACGCACAACACGCTCGTGGTGCAGCTCAACGGGGCCGGCAACGTGCGCACCACCGGGATCATGTACGCGAGCGAGATCCTCCGCCGGTTCGGCCAGGCGTACGGCGCGACCGTGCAGCAGTTCCCGGTGCCGGCGTTCTTCGACGACCCGGCGACCAAGCAGGCGCTGTGGCGCGAGCGGAGCACGAAGCGCGTGCTCGAGCTGCAGGAGAGGATGGACATGGTGCTGTTCGGCGTCGGATCCCCGGTCGCCCTCGTGCCCAGCCACGTCTACTCGGGCGGCTACCTGGAGCGGTCCGACCAGCGGGCGCTCGACGCCGACGGCGTCGTGGGCGACGTGTCCACCGTCTTCTTCCGCGAGGACGGCTCGTCGGCCGACATCGCGATCAACGCGCGGGCGAGCGGGCCGGATCTCGCGACCATCCGCAGGGCGCCGCGGCGCGTGTGCGTGGTCGCCGGCGCGTCCAAGGTCCGCAGCGTGCGGGGCGCGCTCGCCGCGGGGCTCGTGACCGACGTCGTGCTCGACGAGGGGACGGCGCGCGCGCTGCTCGCGTGACGCGACTGATCCGCGGCGGGAGAGGGAGGGGCTGCTTCGGTGGGCGATACCGGACTCGAACCGATGACCTCTTCCGTGTGAAGGAAGCGCGCTACCAACTGCGCCAATCGCCCGTGCTCACACCGCGGACGGTGCGGCTCCATGATGCCATACCGCGGGGTCGGTCGCGGTCACGGGGCGTCGGCCGGGCCAGCGGGAGCCGGGCGCCGTCGCGACACGCCCGGGTCGCCGTAGAGCGCGCGTCCACCCGATCCGCGTGAACACGCGGAGAACGGCCTGCGGGCGCGGTGCCGGTGGCGTTCCGGCGGGCGTCGTTTTGCACCCGCGACGGGAGATCGGCTAGAGTCATCGAGCACGCAGGGTCGCCGGGAAGCCGGGGGCAGCGAGCGAAATGCGGATGTGGCGCAGTGGTAGCGCATCACCTTGCCAAGGTGAGGGTCGCGAGTTCGAATCTCGTCATCCGCTCGAACAGGGGCCCCGAAGGGGTTCCCTTTCACAAGGTGGGAATCACCGGTGGTGGGGTGGCCGAGAGGCGAGGCAGCGGCCTGCAAAGCCGTCCACGCGGGTTCAAATCCCGTCCCCACCTCGAGCAAGTGCATGAGCGATTGGCGCAGCGGTAGCGCGCTTCCCTGACACGGAAGAGGTCGCTGGTTCGATCCCAGTATCGCTCACCACCAGAAGGCCCCGGGAGACCGGGGCCTTCTGCTTTTCCCGGGTGCCTCGCGCCGATGGCCGTCTGCCGTCGAGGCGCTCCTCGGCTCCTCCCGTCGAAGGGGCCCCGTCGCGCGCCGGTAGTCTGGATCGGTTCCCTCCCCGTCCCGCAAGGAGCCCGCAGTGGTAGACGCCGCCCAGCCCGAGATCCACGACGAGGCCGCGCCCGCGGAGACGACCGGGCAGCCGGTCGAGGCGACGGAGGCGGGCACCGGGTTCACGCTCTTCTCGGACCGCGCCGTCGTCGCCATGCGCATCGGCGGGGAGCTGAAGGACCTCGCGGCCGAGGTGGCCCCCGGCGACGTCGTCGAGCCCGTCCGCATCGACTCGCCCGACGGGCTCGCGATCCTCCGCCACTCGGCGGCGCACGTCATGGCGCAGGCCGTGCAGCAGATCAACCCGGACGCGAAGCTCGGCATCGGGCCGCCCGTCACCGACGGCTTCTACTTCGACTTCGACGTCGCCGAGCCCTTCACGCCCGACGACCTCAAGGCCATCTCCAAGAACATGGAGCGCATCATCCGCCAGGGGCAGCGCTTCACGCGCCGCGTGGTCTCCGAGGAGGAGGCGCGCGAGCTCATGGCCCAGGAGCCGTACAAGCTGGAGCTCATCGGCCTCAAGGGCGGATCCAGCGAGGAGCTGGGCGAGGACGGCGAGTCCGTCGAGGTCGGCGGCGCGGAGCTCACGGTCTACGAGAACGTCGACGGCAAGACCGGCGAGGTCTTCTGGCGCGACCTGTGCCGCGGCCCGCACCTGCCGAGCACGCGCATGGTCGGCAACGGCTGGGCGCTGTCGCGCGTGGCCGCCGCCTACTGGCGCGGCTCCGAGAAGAACCCGCAGCTGCAGCGCATCTACGGCACCGCGTGGCCCACCAAGGACGAGCTGCGCGCTTACCAGGGCCGCATCGAGGAGGCCCTCAAGCGCGACCACCGCCGCCTCGGAGCCGAGCTCGACCTCTTCTCCTTCCCGGACGAGATCGGATCCGGCCTCGCGGTCTTCCACCCCAAGGGCGGCATCATCCGCCGCGAGATGGAGGACTACTCGCGCCGCCGGCACGAGACGGCCGGCTACGAGTTCGTCTACTCGCCGCACATCACGAAGTCGAACCTGTTCGAGACGAGCGGCCACCTCGACTTCTACAAGGACGGCATGTTCCCCGCGATGCACCTCGACGAGGCGCGGAACGACGAGGGCGAGATCACCCGCCAGGGCGCGGACTACTACCTCAAGCCCATGAACTGCCCCATGCACGTGCTCATCTACCGGTCGCGCCAGCGCTCGTACCGCGAGCTGCCGCTGCGCCTGTTCGAGTTCGGCACGGTCTACCGCAACGAGAAGTCGGGCGTGATCCACGGCCTCACGCGCGTGCGCGGCATGACGCAGGACGACGCCCACATCTTCACCACCCGCGAGCGCATGGCCGACGAGCTGAAGGGCACGCTCGAGTTCGTGCTGTCGCTCCTGCGCGACTACGGCCTCGACGACTTCTACCTCGAGCTGTCCACGAAGGACCCGGAGAAGTTCGTCGGATCCGACGAGGTCTGGGAGGAGGCCACCGAGACGCTGCGCCAGGTCGCGGTCGACACGGGCCTCGAGCTCGTGCCGGATCCCGCGGGCGCCGCGTTCTACGGCCCGAAGATCTCGGTCCAGGCGCGCGACGCCATCGGGCGTACGTGGCAGATGTCCACCATCCAGCTCGACTTCAACCTGCCCGAGCGCTTCGGCCTCGAGTACACGGCGAACGACGGCACGCGCAAGCAGCCGGTCATGATCCACCGTGCGCTGTTCGGGTCCATCGAGCGCTTCTTCGGCGTGCTCACCGAGCACTACGCGGGCGCGTTCCCGGTGTGGCTGTCGCCCGTGCAGGTCGTCGGGATCCCCGTGGCCGAGGACTACGAGGAGTACCTCGGCGGCGTCCTCGACCGGCTCCGCGCCGAGGGCGTCCGCGTCCAGCTCGACACGTCGGACGACCGCATGCCCAAGAAGGTCCGCACGCATACGAAGGCGCGCGTGCCGTACCAGCTCATCGCGGGCGAGGACGACCGGGCAGCGGGATCCGTGAGCTTCCGCTTCCGCGACGGCACGCAGGTCAACGGCGTGCCCGTGGCCGAGGCCGTGGAGCGGATCACGGGAGCCATCGCGCGACGCGAGCAGGTGGTGACCGCGTGGCCCGTCTGACGATGTCCGACCACGAGTCCGGGGGAGAGGACGAGCCCGTCGAGGTCCGCGTCGACGACCCCGGCCACCTCGCGGGCGTACCCGACGAGTTCCAGCGCCTGTGGACCCCGCACCGCATGGTCTACATCCAGAAGGGGCAGCAGCCGGACCGTGACGAGTGCCCCTTCTGCATCGCGCCGTCGATGTCGGACGAGGACGCGCTGATCGTCGCGCGCGGCCAGCGTGCTTACGTCCTGCTCAATCTCTTCCCGTACAACAGCGGCCATCTGCTCGTCTGCCCGTACCGTCACATCGCGACCTACGACCTCGCGACCCCCGAGGAGGTCGCCGAGATCGGGTCCCTCACGCAGACCGCCATGCGGGTCGTGCGCGAGGTGTCGCGGAACGACGGCTACAACATCGGCATGAACCAGGGCCAGGTGGCCGGTGCGGGCATCGCCGAGCACCTGCACCAGCACATCGTGCCGAGGTGGGGGCAGGACGCCAACTTCCTGCCGATCATCGCGAAGACCAAGGCGCTGCCCCAGCTGCTGGGCGACGTGCGCGCATCCATCGCCGCAGCCTGGCCCGCACCCGCGGGCGAATAGGATAGGGACCACAATGACTGACACCAACACCCCCGGACAGGTCGGCTCGAGCCGCGTCAAGCGCGGACTCGCGGAGATGCTCAAGGGCGGCGTCATCATGGACGTCGTCACCGCCGAGCAGGCGCGCATCGCGGAGGACGCGGGAGCGGTCGCCGTCATGGCGCTCGAGCGCGTCCCCGCCGACATCCGCTCGCAGGGCGGCGTCGCGCGCATGAGCGACCCCGACCTCATCGACCAGGTCAAGGCCGAGGTCTCCATCCCCGTCATGGCGAAGGCCCGCATCGGCCACTTCGTCGAGGCGCAGGTCCTGCAGTCCCTCGAGGTCGACTACATCGACGAGTCCGAGGTGCTGAGCCCGGCCGACTACGTGAATCACATCGACAAGTGGGGCTTCACCGTCCCCTTCGTCTGCGGTGCGACCACGCTCGGCGAGGCGCTCCGCCGCATCACCGAGGGCGCCGCCATGATCCGCTCCAAGGGCGAGGCCGGCACGGGCGACGTCTCCGAGGCCACCAAGCACATCCGCACCATCAAGTCCGAGATCCGCGCGCTCAGCGCCCTCACGCACGACGAGATCTACGTCGCCGCGAAGGAGCTGCAGGCGCCGTACGACCTCGTGCTCGAGGTCGCCACGACGGGTCAGCTCCCCGTCGTCCTCTTCACCGCGGGCGGCGTGGCCACCCCGGCGGACGCCGCGATGATGATGCAGCTCGGCGCCGACGGCGTGTTCGTCGGATCCGGCATCTTCAAGTCGGGCAACCCGGTCGCGCGCGCCAAGGCCGTCGTCACGGCCACCGCGCTGTTCAACGACCCCGACGCCATCGCGGAGGCGTCGCGCGGGCTGGGCGAGGCCATGGTCGGGATCAACGTCGCCGACGTCCCCGCCCCGCACCGGCTCGCCGAGCGTGGCTGGTAGCAGCGCAGGCACGCCCGGCGACAGCCCGCTCGTCGGCGTCCTCGCGCTGCAGGGGGACGTCCGCGAGCACGTGCGCGTGCTCGAGGGCTTCGGCGCCCGGACCCGTCTCGTGCGCCAGCCGAAGGACCTCCCCGGGATCTCCGGGCTCGTGATCCCCGGCGGCGAGTCCACGGTGATGGACAAGCTGTCGCGCCAGTTCGGGATCGCGGCGCTTCTGCGTGCGGCCATCGACGACGGCCTCCCCGTCTACGGGACGTGCGCGGGCCTCATCATGCTGGCCGACGAGATCGTCGACGCGATCCACGACCAGCGGAGCATCGGCGGGCTCGACGTGTCCGTGCGGCGGAACGCGTTCGGATCCCAGACCGCGTCGTTCGAGGTCGACCTCGACGTGCCGGTGCTGGGGGATCCGCCCGTGCACGCCGTGTTCATCCGCGCGCCCGTGGTCGCCTCCGTGGGCCCCGCGGCATCGGCGCTCGCGTCGCTCGACGACGGCCGGGTCGTCGCCGTCCGCCAGGGCGCGCTCCTCGGCACCTCGTTCCACCCGGAGGTCACGGGCGACCTCCGCTTCCACCGCCTCTTCCTCGACATGGTCGAGGGCGCGGGCCGCACCCTCTGACCCTCCGCGTCCCTCGACGGGGTGCGCCGATGGTCCATCATTGACAGCGAGCAGACGCCGCGTAAGGAGAACCACCCGTGTCCGGACATTCCAAGTGGGCGACCACGAAGCACAAGAAGGCGATCATCGACTCGCGGCGCGCCAAGTCGTTCGCGAAGCTGATCAAGAACATCGAGGTCGCGGCCAAGATCGGCGGCGCCGACATGTCCGGCAACCCGACCCTCGTCGACGCGGTGCAGAAGGCCAAGAAGACCAGCGTCCCGAACGACAACATCGACCGCGCCGTGAAGCGCGGCGCGGGACTGCTCGGCGAGGTCGTCGACTACCAGACGATCATGTACGAGGGCTACGCCGCGAACGGCGTCGCGATGCTCGTCGAGTGCCTCACGGACAACAAGAACCGCGCGGCCGCCGAGGTCCGCACGGCCATGAGCCGCAACGGCGGCACGATGGCCGACCCGGGCAGCGTCGCCTACAACTTCCACCGCAAGGGCGTCCTCGCCGTGCCGCACGCCGAGGCGCCGACCGAGGACGACGTCCTGGCGGCCGTCCTCGACGCGGGTGCGGAGGACGTGACCGACCACGGCGAGGTCTTCGAGATCCGCTGCGAGCCGTCCGACATGGTCGCCGTCCGGCAGGCGCTGCAGGACGCGGGGATCGACTACGACTCCGCCGACGTCGAGTTCGTGCCGCAGGTCAAGGTCGAGGTCGACCTCGAGACCGCGCGCAAGGTGAACAAGCTCGTCGACGCGATGGAGGACCTGGACGACGTCCAGAACATCTACGTCAACAGCGACGTGCCCGCCGACGTGCAGGCCGCGCTGGACGACGACGACGAGGAGTAGGCCCTCATCGCCGGGGTGCGGGGGAGCGGCACGGCGGGCAGCGGCACGTCCGTGCGGATCCTCGGGATCGACCCCGGCCTGACGCGCTGCGGCGTCGGGGTCGTGGACGTCTACGCCGACCGGTCCGCCCGGCTCGTCGACGTGCAGGTCGTCCGCACCAGCCCCACGTCCGAGCTGCACCACCGGCTGCTCGCGGTCGGCGACGGCATCGACGAGCTCGTGGACCGGCACCGGCCGTCCGTCGTCGCCATCGAGCGCGTCTTCGCGCAGGA
This sequence comes from Clavibacter michiganensis subsp. insidiosus, assembly GCF_002240565.1. Lineage (GTDB taxonomy): Bacteria > Actinomycetota > Actinomycetes > Actinomycetales > Microbacteriaceae > Clavibacter > Clavibacter insidiosus. The sequence continues at coordinate 1,612,295 of NZ_MZMO01000001.1, forward strand.
CAACCTCTCGACGGTGATGGGCGTGGCGCAGATCACGGGCGTCGCCCTCGTCGGCGCGGCGCGGCGCGGGCTCGACGTCGCCCTGCACACGCCGAGCGAGGTGAAGGCCGCCGTCACCGGGTACGGCCAGGCCGACAAGAAGCAGGTGGCGACGATGGTCGCGCGGATCCTCGGCCTCGACGAGCTGCCGACGCCCGCCGACGCGTCCGACGCGCTCGCCCTCGCGATCTGCGCCGGGTGGCGCGCCGGCATGTCCCGCGCCGGCGTCGCGGGGACGCCGCCGCCGTCCGCGCGCACCTCCGTCGCGGACGCGCCGGCGGGCGCGGGACCGACCGCGGCGCAGTCCGCGTGGCTCGCGGCCGAGCGTGCGCAGCGGGGTCGGCGCTAGCTCGTAGGGTTGGAGCGTGATCTCCTCCCTCCGCGGCACCGTGCTGTCCGTCTCCGGTCAGACCCTCCTGCTGGAGGTGCACGGGGTGGGCTACGGCGTCTCCGTGACGCCACGGCACGCGCTCGAGCTGCGGCACGGATCCGAGGCCACCGTGCTCACCTCGCTGGTCGTCCGCGAGGACTCGCTCACCCTCTTCGGCTTCCCCGGTCCCGACGAGCTGCGGGCCTTCGAGCTGCTCTGCGGCGTCACGGGCGTCGGCCCGAAGTCGGCCCTCGCGGTGCTCGAGCACCTGGATCCGGAGGCCATGGCCCAGGCCGTCGCGGCGGAGGACGACGCCGCGTTCCGCCGCGTCTCCGGCATCGGCCCGAAGACCGCCAAGCTCATCGTCCTGCAGCTCGCGGGGAAGCTGTTCGTCACGCAGCCGCGGACCCGCCCGACGGCGTCCGGCGCGTCGACGGTCACGGCGGACGTCGTCACGGCCCTCATCGGCCTCGGCTGGTCCGAGCGCGTGGCCCGCACCGCGGTCGACGACGCCGTGGCCGCGGCGGCCGAGCAGGGCCTCCCGGCCGACATGCCCCGCCTCCTGCGCGTGGCGCTCGGGATGCTCGGGCCGCAGCAGCCCGCGGGCGCGTCCGCCGCCGGCCAGGCGGCCGACCGGTGAGTGGCATCGAGCACGGCGACGCGTCCAGCCCCGTCCCGGAGTCCGACGCGGAGCTCGCGTTCGAGGGCGCGCTCCGCCCGCGGTCGCTCTCCGAGTTCGTCGGCCAGGTCAAGGTGCGCGGCCAGCTGGAGCTGCTCCTCACCGCCGCCGCCATGCAGAACCGCTCGCCCGACCACATCCTGCTCGCGGGCCCGCCCGGGCTCGGCAAGACGACGCTCGCCATGATCGTGGCGGAGGAGAGCCGCCGCCCGCTCCGCCTCACGAGCGGCCCGGCGATCCAGCACGCGGGCGATCTGGCCGCCGTGCTGTCGGCGCTGGTGCCGGGCGAGATCCTCTTCGTCGACGAGATCCACCGCATGGCGCGCTCCGCCGAGGAGATGCTCTACCTCGCCATGGAGGACTACCGCATCGACATCATGGTGGGCAAGGGCGCCGGCGCGACCTCCATCCCGCTGGAGCTGTCGCCCTTCACGCTGGTGGGCGCGACGACGCGCTCGGGCATGCTGCCGAGCCCGCTCCGCGACCGCTTCGGCTTCACCGCGCACCTCGAGTTCTACGAGACGCACGAGCTGGAGCAGGTGATCGAGCGGGCCGCCCGCATGCTGCACCTGGAGATCGAGCACGAGGCCGTCGCCGAGATCGCGGGACGCTGCCGCGGCACGCCGCGCATCGCGAACCGCCTCCTCCGCCGGGTTCGCGACTACGCCCTCGTGCACGGCACCGAGGCGGGCCTCGCGTCCGTGCGCGCCGCGCTCGACCTCTACGACGTGGATCCGCTCGGCCTCGACCGCCTCGACCGCGCCGTGATGCGCGGCATCCTCACGCGATTCGGCGGCGGACCGGTGGGGCTCAACACCCTCGCCGTCTCCGTGGGGGAGGAGGCGGAGACGATCGAGTCGGTCGTCGAGCCGTTCCTCGTCCGCATCGGGCTGGTGACGCGCACGCCTCGCGGTCGCGTCGCGACGCCCGCTGCGTGGGAGCACTTCGGCCTCGCGGCCCCTGCATCGCCCGGCGCTCCCGCCCGCGCGTCGGGTCCGTCGGATGCCGCCGGGGCCCTCTTCGGCGATGAACTATGATTCAAGCTGGCCTCCCGCGGAACGTCGCCGGTTCGTCGTGTCCGTCACCTCCCAGCACCTGAAAGGCCCGTCCCGCATGGACCCGTTCACCTTGATCATGTTCGCCGTCCTGGCGCTGCTCATCTTCTTCATGTTCCGCAACAGCCGGAAGCGCCAGAAGGACCTCGCCGCGCTGCAGACGCAGATGGTCCCCGGTGCCGAGGTCATGACCGCGTCCGGCATCTACGGCACGCTCGTCTCCTTCGACGAGGAGAACAACCTCGCGTACCTCGAGGTCTCGCCCGGCACGGTGCTGAAGCTGCACCGCCAGACCATCGCCCGCGTGGTCGAGCCCACCGTCGCCGACGACGCGTCCGTGCTCGTGGACGACGCGCCCGCGGCGGACGTGGTCGACGAGACCGGCACGAGCGACGCCTCGCGACGCCTCGACGACGGCGACGCCCCCACCGCGCGCTCCTGATCCCCCGGGCGGGCGACCACCGGTCGCCCGCCCCTCCCGGGCGGCTCGCCGCCCGGACCCGTTCACCCCCTCCATCCGGTGCGCCGCGCGAATCCCGCCGGCGCACCGCGAAGAAAGTCGAGTGTCCAGGTGGCCAAGTCGCCCACACCGGTACGCAAGGCCAGGCGCAAGCTCATCTGGCTGCTGGTCATCATCGGCCTCCTCGCCGGCGGCAACGCCGCCAGCGTGGCGTTCAGCAACGGGTCCTGGACCCCGAAGCTCGCGCTCGACCTCGAGGGCGGCACGCAGATCATCCTCGCGCCGCAGCTCGACGGCGCGTCCTCCGGGCCCACGAGCGAGCAGCTCGCCCAGGCGGTCTCGATCATCCGCCAGCGCGTCGACGCGAGCGGCGTCTCCGAGGCGGAGATCACCACGCAGGGCGGCAGCAACATCGTCGTGAGCCTTCCGGGCGAGCCCGACGCGGCCACCATGCAGCGCCTGCAGTCGTCGGCGAAGCTCGAGCTGCGCCCCGTGCTCATCAGCGCGGCCGGCACGGCGTCGTCCGCCGCGACGCCCACGCCCACCCCCACCGACGGATCGGCGCCCGCGGACGGCTCCACCCCCGCGGCCGAGGCCACCCCGGATCCCTCCGCCCTCTCCGACGAGCCGACCGCGGAGCCCACGGGCCCGAGCGACGTCTCCTGGGTCACGCCGCGCCTCCAGGCCGAGTTCGCCGCGTACGACTGCGCGACGGCCCCGGAGAGCGACGGCCAGGCGGCCCCCGCCGACCGCGCGATCATCGCCTGCTCCGACGACGGCGCCGCGAAGTACGTGCTCGGCCCGGTCGAGGTCGATGGCAGCACCATCTCCGATGCCACGAGCGGCCTCCAGCAGTCGAGCCAGGGCGTCAGCACCGGCACCTGGTCCGTCAACCTCGTCTTCGACGGCGACGGCACGAAGCAGTTCGGCGACATGTCGACCCGCCTCATCACGCTCGAGTCGCCGCGCAACCAGTTCGCGTTCGTCCTCGACAACGAGGTCATCTCCGCACCGGTGACGCAGGGCGTGGTCACGAACGGCAAGCCCTCCATCACGGGCAACTTCACCCAGGAGAGCGCGAAGGCGCTGGCCGACCAGCTCAAGTTCGGCGCGCTGCCGCTCAGCTTCACGCTGCAGAGCTCGGACGTCATCTCGGCGACCCTCGGGTCGTCGCAGCTCACCAGCGGCCTGATCGCCGGGCTCATCGGCCTCGTGCTCGTGGTGCTCTACTCGCTCGTGCAGTACCGGCTGCTCGGCACGGTGACCATCGCGTCGCTCGTGATCGCCGCCGTCATCACCTACCTCCTCATCACGCTGCTCAGCTGGCGGGAGGGGTACCGGCTGTCGCTCGCCGGGGTGGCGGGGCTCATCGTGGCCATCGGCATCACGGCCGACTCGTTCATCGTGTACTTCGAACGCATCAAGGACGAGCTGCGCGACGGCCGCGGGCTCGTCTCCTCGGTCGAGCAGGGCTGGAAGCGCGCGCTCCGCACGATCATCGCGTCAGACACGGTCAACTTCCTGGCGGCCGCGGTGCTCTTCATCCTCGCGGTGGGCAACGTCAAGGGCTTCGCGCTCACGCTCGGGCTCACGACGATCATCGACCTCATCGTCGTGTCGCTGTTCACGCACCCGATCCTCCAGCTGCTCGCGAACCGGCCGTTCTTCGCCGAGGGCCACCGCATGAGCGGGCTGGACCCGCGGGCGCTCGGTGCCGTCTACCGCGGCCGCGCGACGTTCCGCACCCCCACCGCCGCCGCGGGGCGCAACGCCGCCGCGGCCAAGGAGGCGGCGCGCCGGCAGACCATCGCCGAGCGCAAGGCCGCCCAGGGCCAGGCGACCGGATCCACGAAGACCGCGACGATCGACGCACCGCGGGCCGACGACACGAGCAGGGACGACTGATGGCTGGCTTCTCCGAGTTCGGCAACGACCTCTACACGGGCAAGCGCTCGTTCGACATCGTCGGCCGCCGCCGCCTCTGGTACTCCATCGCGGCGATCTGCATCCTCGTCTCCATCCTCGGCCCGCTGCTGCGCGGCGGCTTCACGTTCGGGATCGAGTTCACGGGCGGATCCGAGTACACGGTGAGCGGCGTGCGGTCGCAGTCGCAGGACATCGCGAGCGAGGCGGTCGCGACCGTGACGCCCGTCCCGGCGCGCGTTTCGTCCGTGGGGTCGGACGCCGTCCGCGTCCAGACCGACCAGCTGCAGCCCGAGGACAGCACCGCCGTCCGGCAGGCGCTCGCGACGGCGTACGGCGTCGAGACGTCCAGCGTCACCGAGTCCTTCATCGGGCCGTCGTGGGGCCAGGACATCACGCGCCAGGCGCTCTGGGGCCTCGTGGTCTTCCTCGCGCTGGCGGCGATCGTCATGTCGGTCTACTTCCGCACGTGGAAGATGTCGGTGGCCGCGATCATCGCCCTCCTGCACGACCTCGTCCTCACCGCCGGCATCTACGGCATCACGGGCTTCGAGGTCACGCCCGCGGCCGTCATCGGGTTCCTCACGATCCTCGGCTACTCGCTCTACGACACCGTCGTGGTGTTCGACAAGATCCGCGAGAACACCGCGGAGGACGGGCAGGAGTCGAGGCGCACCTTCGGGCAGTCGGTGAACCTCGCGGTGAACCAGACCCTCGTGCGCTCGATCAACACCTCGATCGTCGCCATCCTCCCGGTCGGCTCGATCCTCTTCATCGGAGCCGTCGTCCTCGGCGCCGGGACGCTGCGGGACATCGCGCTGTCGCTGTTCATCGGCATCATCGTCGGCACCTACTCGACGATCTTCATCGCGGCCCCGCTGTACGCGCACCTCCGCGAGAGCGAGCCCAAGGTGAAGCGGGGCGACGCCCTCGCCGCCTCGGCCGCGAGCCGGGCCCAGGCCGAGCGCGCGGCCGTCACGGTGGAGTCGTGACGAGCTCGCAGGGCGCGGGCGTGCCCGAGGACCTCGACGCGGCGACGGCCAAGGCCCGCACCGCGACCCGGGATTCGTGGCTGCTCGACGTCCGCGAGCAGGACGAGTGGGATGCCGGGCACTCCGCCATGGCCCACCACATCCCGATGGGCGAGCTGGAGGCGCGCGTCGCCGAGATCCCCACCGACCAGCACATCGCGGTCGTCTGCCGGTCGGGCCATCGGTCCGCCATCGCGGCGCAGGCGCTGCTGCGCGGCGGATTCGCGGCCTCCAACGTCACGGGCGGCATGCACGCCTGGTCCGAGATGGGCGGCGACGTCGTCGTGGACGACGGGCAGCCCGGCCGCATCGCCTGAGCCCCGTCCGTCGCGTCCCGCGCGTCGCGACGGCCGCCCGTGGTCGGGAGCTCTCGGGCGCGGTGATAATTTGGTCTCCAGCACACGCCTGGGAGGCTGAACGATGACGGAGACGACCTCGAGCACGGCTTCCCTCCGGCGCCTGGTGCCCCGTCTCTTCTCCCGGGCGCAGCCCGCCGGCGCCGTCGAGCAGCTCATCCGCACCGCCCGGCTGCACCACCCCAAGGCCGACATGAGCCTCATCGAGCGGGCGTACGCCATCGCCGAGCGGGCGCACGAGGGCCAGAAGCGCAAGAGCGGCGAGCCGTACATCACCCACCCGGTCGCGGTGGCGCAGATCCTCGCCGACCTCGGCATCGGCCCGAAGACCCTCGCGGCGGCCCTCCTCCACGACACGGTCGAGGACACCGAGTACACGCTCGACATGCTGCGCCACGACTTCGGCGACGAGATCGCCATGCTCGTCGACGGCGTCACCAAGCTCGACAAGCTCAAGTACGGCGACAGCGCCCAGGCCGAGACGGTGCGCAAGATGGTCGTCGCGATGTCGAAGGACATCCGCGTGCTCGTCGTCAAGCTCGCCGACCGCCTGCACAACGCGCGCACTTGGGGCTTCGTCGAGTCGGCGTCCGCCGAGCGGAAGGCGAAGGAGACCCTCGAGATCTACGCGCCGCTCGCGCACCGCCTCGGCATCTCGACCATCAAGTGGGAGCTCGAGGACCTCTCGTTCGCGGTGCTCTACCCGAAGATCTACGTCGAGATCGAGAACCTCGTGAAGCAGCGCACCCCGCAGCGCGAGGAGTTCGTGCAGCAGGTGATCGACAGCGTCAACGACGACCTGCGCGCAGCCAAGATCCGCGGCAAGGTGGTCGGCCGACCGAAGCAGTACTACTCGATCTACCAGAAGATGGTCGTGCGCGGTCGCGAGTTCGACGAGATCTACGACCTCGTGGGGATCCGCGTGCTGGTCGACTCGCTCCGCGACTGCTACGCCGTGCTCGGCGCGATCCACGCCCGCTGGCCTCCGGTGCCCGGGCGGTTCAAGGACTACATCGCCACGCCGAAGTTCAACCTCTACCAGTCGCTGCACACGACGGTGATCGGGCCCAAGGGCCGCCCGGTGGAGATCCAGATCCGCACGCACGAGATGCACCAGCGCGCCGAGTTCGGCGTCGCGGCCCACTGGAAGTACAAGGAGCGCATGAACGGCGGGCGCGCCGCCGAGGTGTCGCCCCAGGGGGACACCGACCTCGCCTGGCTCGCGCACATCTCCGACTGGCAGTCCGAGACGGCGGATCCCGGGGAGTTCCTCGACTCCCTGCGCTTCGAGATCGGCGCGAAGGAGGTCTACGTCTTCACGCCGCACGGCAAGGTGATCGGGCTCCCGGCCGGCGGCACCCCCGTGGACTTCGCCTACGCCGTGCACACGGACGTGGGCCACCGCACCATGGGCGCCAAGGTGAACGGGCGGCTCGTGCCGCTCGAGAACCCGCTCACCACGGGCGACGTGGTCGAGGTGTTCACGTCGAAGAACCCCGACAGCGGTCCGAGCAAGGACTGGCTCGCGTTCGTGAAGAGCGCCCGCGCCCGCAACAAGATCAAGCAGTGGTTCACCAAGGAGCGGCGCGAGGAGGCGATCGAGCAGGGCAAGGACGCCATCGCCCGTGCCATGCGCAAGCAGAACCTGCCGCTGCAGAAGCTCATGAACCAGGACGCGTTCTCGGACGTGGCGCAGAGCATGAAGTACGACGACGTCGCGGCGCTCTACGCGGCCGTCGGCGAAGGCCACGTCTCCACCCAGTCGGTGATCGAGAAGGTGCTCTCGTCCATCCAGGGCGACAGCGGCGGGGAGGCCGAGGAGGTCTTCGCGGTCACGCAGCGCTCGCGCGTGTCCCGGAACAGCGACTCCGGCGTGCTCGTGCGCGGAGCGCCGGACATCCTCGTGAAGCTCGCCAAGTGCTGCACCCCGGTGCCGGGCGACGAGATCATCGGGTTCGTGACCCGGGGCGCGGGCGTCTCCGTGCACCAGGCGAACTGCCACAACGTGGACTCGCTGCGCGCGGAGCCCGACCGCATGATCGAGGTCGAGTGGGCGCCGTCGTCGAAGAGCCTCTTCCTGGTGCACATCCAGGTCGAGGCGCTCGACCGGTCCGGCCTCCTCAGCGACGTGACGCGCGTGCTGTCGGAGCACCACGTGAACATCCTCTCCGCGTCCGTCTCGACGTCGTCGAACCGCCTGGCCATCAGCCGCTTCGTCTTCGAGATGGGCGACGTGACGCACCTGGACCGCGTGCTCAACGCCGTGCGTCGCATCGACGCGGTGTACGACGTGTACCGCGTCAACGGCGGCTGACCGGATCCGCGGACGGCCGGCCGTCCGCGCGATCCGACGACGCGGTACGGCGGTCCAGGGCCTCGAGCCGGAGCAGCGCGCGGCGCTTGTCGGGCAGCGCCCCCGAGGCCGCGAGGTGCTGCCGCGCGGCGGCCCCGGTGACCCCGGGCAGGGCCAGCAGGCCGAGGCACGCGGCCTCGTGGGCCGGAGTGAAGTCGGCGACCGTGCGCGTGATGTCGCACAGGGTCCGCAGCGGCGTCGTGACGCGGAGGCCGGCCAGCACGATGGTGTCGCGCTCGTCGAGCACGACCTCGCGGATGCGCACGTTGCGCAGCGCAGGCGGGTGGCAGCGCGCGACGCTGTCCACGCAGTACTCGTGGGTGCGCGGCGGGGTGCGGACGGCGCCGTGCACCCAGGCCGCGGTCGACCGCTCGGCGATGAGGCGCGAGGGGACCTGCGCGGCGAGCGCCGCGGCGCGGAGCCAGGGCGAGGCGAGCTCGTCGACGGGGGAGTAGCAGGCGTCGACCTCGTACACCTCGCCGTCGAGTCGGGCGGAGCAGAGCTCGGCGAGGGGGAGATCGAGGACGGACAGGACGGGCGCGAGGCGGGGTGACATGGGCGCACCATGCCATCGCGCGTCGCCGGACGGACGACGGCCCGGGATCCTGTGGAGGATCCCGGGCCGTCGCGTGCGGTGCGGAGGCGCTGGTTAGGAGCCGAGGGCGTCCAGCCAGACGCGGCGGGCCGCGAGGGCCTCCTCCGCGTCCTTGATGCGTCGCGCGTCGCCGTCGGCCTTGGCCGCGTCGAGCTCGCGCTGGAGCTTGTCGATGGCCGCGCCGAGCTGCGAGGCGAGCCCCTCGGAGCGTGCCTTCGTCTCCGGGTTGTTCTTGCGCCAGAACTCCTCGTCCAGCGTGCGCACGTGGGTCTCGACCTTGCGCAGGCGGTCCTCGACGGTCTTCACGCTGTCCCGCGGGACACGACCGATCGCATCCCAGCGCAGCTGGACGGCGGTGAGCTTGTCGCGCGCCGCCGTGCGCTCGGTGATCTGGAGGATCGGCTCGGCCTCGTCGAGGAGCGCGAGCTTGGCCTGGAGGTTGGCCTGCTGCTCCTCGTCGTCCGCGGCATCGACCTCGGCCTTGGCGCCGTAGAGCACGTCGCCCGCGGCCTTGAACTGCGCCCACAGCGCGTCGTCGTAGCGCTTGCCCGCGCGCCCGGCGAGCTTCCACTCGTCGAGGAGGCGGCGGTACGCGGGGATCCCGCCGACGCCCTGCGGCTCGAGCGCGCGCGCCTGCTCGACGATGGCCTGCTTCTTGGAGCGGGCGTCCTTGTGGGCGTTGTCGAGCTCGGCGAAGAACGCCTTGCGCTCGGTGTCGATGGTGGAGCGCGCGGTGCGGAAGCGCTTCCAGAGCTCGTTGGCGTCGTTCTTCGGCAGGCGAGGGCCCGTCTGCTGGTGCTGCTGCCAGCGGCCGAACAGGGCGTCGACCTCGGCGGTCAGCTGCTTCCACTGGACCTTCGAGAAGTCCTGGGTCGCGAGGCGCTCCGTCTCCTCGACGATGGCGGTGCGCT